>CAZKUN010000060.1:8301-40889 GCA_964555935.1 uncultured Armatimonadia bacterium
CTGAACGAGTCGACGCTCGGCCTCGTCGGCTTCGGCCGCATCGGTCAGCGCATGGCGAAGCAGGCGCAGGGCTTCGACATGAAGATCCTGTACTACGATGTCTACAAGAACGACGAGGCGGCAGCGGAGTATGGGGCGGAGTATTGCGAACTCGACGATCTGCTCAAGCAGGCGGACTTCGTCTCGATGCACACGCAGCTCACCGACGACACTCGCCACATGATCGGGACGCGGCAGTTCGAGATCATGGGCCCGGACACGATCCTCATCAACACCTCGCGCGGCCCAGTCATCAACGAGGCGGAGCTGTACACCGCGCTCAAGAACGAGACGATCCTCGCGGCGGGCCTGGACGTGACGGAGGTCGAGCCGATCGCCGACGACAGCCCACTGCTCGAGCTGGATAATGTCGTCATCTGCCCGCACATCGCCAGCGCATCATTGCGCACGCGCTCGAAGATGGCGACGATGGCGGCGAGCAACCTGCTGGCAGGGCTCAAGGGCGAGAAGCTGCCGAACTGCGTCAACCCCGAGGTCCAGGAGTAACGCAACCTCGCCCGGCCTGATCGCAACGAAGCCCCCACCTGCAGATGCAGGTGGGGGCTTCTCGATTCGGTAGCAAGGCACTCCGGTGCGCGGCGGGCCGATAAGGGCGCCAGAATCTTTCTGAATGATTGTAGGTCTTAGATGACGAATATACGGTCAGAGCGGCTGACGGTTCGGCCGATAAACCCGGGAACTCAGTCCGGCATGGTGAGGCCCGGAGCAAAGGGGTGCTGAGGTATGAGCCGCAAATCCGGCTTTACGCTGATTGAGCTCCTCGTAGTCATTGCCATCATTGCCATCTTGGCCGCGATCTTGTTCCCTGTCTTCGCACGCGCGAGAGAGAAGGCCCGCCAGGCGAGTTGTCAGAGCAACGAGAAGCAGCTCGGTCTTGCCTTCCTGATGTACGCTCAAGATTACGACGAGACATTCCCGCGCGACTGTTGGCAAAACGTCCCACCCATCTCAAACGCTAGCTACCCAACGCTGCACAACCCGGCCGGCGCCTCGGTTGAGGCGCACTGGGACTGGCCGCACCATGTCTACCCGTACGTCAAGAACACGCAGATCTTCGACTGCCCAACGAGCCGGGACCCGTACCCCAACGGCAGTGGCGCGCAGAACTACGACGGCAACTACATGTGGAACCACAATGGCGCCAGTTGCAGCGGTCGACGCGGGAGGATGTCACAGATAGAGTACCCGGCGGAGATCGTGTTGCTCATGGATGCTGGGGACGCCTACTTCATCCCCGGGGCGGACAACATGACCAACCTGCTGGCCTGCATGGACGAGAACTTCAACCCACCGCATGTCGAGCGCTCGTCGAAACACAACGACCAGGCGAACGTGTGCTTCATAGACGGCCACGTCAAGAGCCAATCGAGGGGTTGGCTGCTCGACGTGAACCGGCCGCCGTCGAACCTGCCCTACAACATCTACGTCGCTCCGTAGGCCCGCGGGACTCGCAGACTGCTGGGACGGACCGAAGTGAACAACAGACAGCGCCCGACCCTCATGAGGGTCGGGCGTTGGCTTTCAACTGATCGCGACTCGGCAGACCGAGGCGCGTGTCTATATGGTCCCCGGGGCGGCCGCCTCGTCAGTGCCTCCAGCTTCCCCGTCGCCTTCCGGATTCCCAGTGGCCTTCTCACCCTCCGCCTCCTGCTGCTCCTGCTCCTCCTGATCCTGGTCGTCGTTAGCTTTGTCCGACTTCCCGCTCATGGCGGAGAACCCTATCGCGGCTATGACGATTACCACCACCACGATCGCGACGATTGCTGCCACCGGCGAAATCTGCTTCTTCACAGTAACCCCTCCCGGCTCCTGGATTGCACGTGTCGGACCCATCGCCCGGCGCTGGCTGATGCTCAGCCATCTAACACTCTATTTCACCATCTGGGTCGCAAGGCCCTGCATCCGGGCCGCCGGAGCCACGAACGCGCGGGCGTCTACTCGCTGAAGTCGCGGTAGTAGAGTTCCTGGAGGTACTCAAGATCGCCCTCGATCATGTAGAGCTTGCCCGACACGCGGACGTGTCCCTTCGGCGGGCATTTGGGCCAGGCAGGATCGGCGTGGACGCAAGGGATCAGCCAGTTGCTGAGGATCGACTTCGGGCGCGGGAAGGCGAGGCCGATGAGGTTCTTCCCGTCGGGAGACTCGACCGCGACGAGGCCGATATCGGCCGTGACGCCACCTCGGCCCCATCCTGTCGGATCATCGTTGTCAGGCAGATCCAATCCCCCGATGCACGGATAGTGGCACAGCTCGCGACGGCCCTTGCCCCGGTCGGTATCGGACATGCGCAACCACTCGCCGTTGCTGAGGATGTGAGTGCGCTCGCCGGTCTCGTCTTTCAGCAGATCATCCCACAGCCGGAGGCAGAACTGAGTGTCAACGAACGTCTCAGTGTCGTTGCCATTGTAGAACCAGGACTCGAAGGTCACTCCATCAGCGCCGGGGCTGACGATGCCGCCCGCTCGGCAGTTCTCGGCGAGCGTCCAGTCGTACCAGAAACTCCCACCGGGCCCGGCGTGGAACTGTTCGAGGTTCTTGGCTTCGGTCTTGCCGATCATGTCCTCGCGGAAGTGGTCGATGAAGAGGATCCCGAAGTCGGTGATGATCGTCTCGGGGAAACGGAGGTTGATCGGCGCGTTCATCCACGGAGCCTGGATGTCGACGAGGCAGGCGCCGGGGGAATCGGGTCCGTTGAGCTTCGGCGTAACGGACACCTCCGGCGCGCGGCCGGTGGTGACGCGATAGGTCTGCTCTGAGCCATCCGTATCCACCAGGAAGACGCAGCCAAACGTGCCGCGCTCATCGACGAACACCTGGTAGCCGTCATTGCCGACGGTGGAGTGCGGCACCTCGTTCCATTCGAACTGCTCGTCGCCTTTGACCTCGAGGCGAGGCTGCTTGTAGGTGGGTAGGCCCTCGACGATGATCGGGATGAGATTCTTGCCGCCGTGGACGGAGAACTTGGCCTTGCCGGCACGCGAGCGGATGCGAGTTGGGAAGTCCGAGAGCTTCCGGCCGACGGCGATGTCGGAGATCCATGGCGCCTCGTCGCCATAGGGTACGCGATCCGCCTCGGGGGTCTCGTACTCGTTCTCATCGTTGCCGTAGGGCATGATGTAGAAGTCGGCTTCGATGAAGTCGCCCGGCACGAGGTCGGCCGCGCCGCCATCGACGCTGAGCGCGAGGTGGGTGTCGCCGCGCTCGGTGGAGTGGGCGACGACGGCGGGACCGTATTCGACTCCGCCCAGACTCGAACTAAACCCGCGCACGACGAAGCTGTTGCAGCCCTGTTTGGCCCCGTACTCAGTCGCCCACGGGAATTCGCCACCCAACGATTCGCCGGCGACAATGACCTTGTCCTCGGCGGTCACATCGCGCACCTCGACTTCGCCATCCGCGCTCTGGTACGCGATCTTCTGGTAGCGGAGCGATTGGATGCGGGAGGTGATATCGAGCACGCGCATCTGAGTTGAGAGGTCATCAATGTGGAGCGGCTCGATGACGTCGATGCGGATCTTGAGGAAGTTGCGCAACTCGTCGGTCTGAGGCAATTCGAAGGAGTCGACTCGGGCGCGCAGCGTTCCGTCGTCGGAGGTGTAGTCGATGGAGATGTCCATCCAGTTGGGACCCGTGCTGCGGAACGTGGTGCCCTCGTACTTGGAGTAGTGCCAGTCGCCGTCGACCATGTACATGAGGAAGCGGTGCCCGGCGACGTTGTCATGCTGAGGCTGGCTGGGCCACAATCGCTGGCTCATGGGGCGGAGATCCGCTATAGCGACGCCGGGGATCCCACCGAACTTGAAGGGCACGAAGCAGGTGGTCTCGGTGACGCCGGTGGAGCTATGGTAGTAGTCCATCCACGCGCCGAGGGATGAGAACTGCTTGAGCGGGTGGTTGCCCCAATTCTGGTACATGTGGAGACTGGTGAGGTCGCGCTTCTCGTCGGCGGCCAGGTGGAGCGGGAAGAAGGTCTCGCTGAACGGAATGTCAGTTGGGTTGTAGAACTTCTCTTCTATCTCGCCCGCGAAGTTCTTGCTGATCTGGACCATGATGGGAAGCGGGTCGCCATCAGCATCAAGCACAACGCCGCACTCAACGCTGCCGGGCGCTTTGCGGGTCTCGTGGCAGACGTAGACCTTGCGTGGCGTGGCATCGTTTTGGATCGAGAACTGGGCGGTCTCGTAGTGGTTCGGATTCTCGTAGTAATGGTAGCTGAAGCCGCCGGGGTTGTCGGTGGTGACCATGTAACAGCCGCGCACGGCATCGTAATGCGCCTCGACGCCGTCGGTGAGGGTGATTGCGAACGCGGGCGGCGGGGCAGCCACTCGCAAGGGCATGGCTGCGTCGAGCTTGTCGCCGGACTCGATGGAATCGAAGCTCGTTCCTCCCGAACCAGCGGCGAACATGATCCTGGCGTCGCCGGCTTCAGCGTTCTCAGAGCCGTCGATGCAGTGCCAAGTAGTCTGCACGAGGAGCTGGTCGGCGTAGCAGTAAAGCACGACCTCGCCCTTGGCGGGGAAGACGTCGCCCGCTTCGGAGACGCAGTCGACGTCGAACCAGTGGACCTCTAGGTAGTAAGGGCCCCGCCGATAGAGGTTGATGCGGGAGTTCTGCTGAGCGCGGAGCGACGAGTAGACCACTCCCCCACTCTCGATCTCAAGCGACAGCTCGCCCTCGGGTCCATCGTCAGCCGTGACGACGGCACGGCTGCGCTGGGTGTCGCCCATGTGCAACGTGACGAGGTACTCCTCGGCCAGTACCTGGGCCTGCTGGCGGCTGGCGTCGGTGTAGCCACACTCGAGCACGAGCTGCTTGGACGGCCGCTGGGCGGCGAGGTCGGCGGCCCACGGGCCGGCGTCCTGGGCGGAGGCGAGTGACGTGATGAGGGAGAGCATGAGGAGCATTGACATTCCTTTCGGGCGTGGCGACGGCGATGCGAGCTGGAAGCTCGCGGTCCCAGACGGCGTCGGGGTTGAAACCCCTCCTACAGGACGGCGGCGATTGCGCGTTCGATGACGGCTTTGCTTTCGGCGAGGGCCGGGACGATGTCGGGTTCCTCTAACTCAAACGCCCAGACGCCGGTGAAAGAGGCGTCGCGACACCAGCGCATGATCGCCACGTAGTCGAGGTAACCTCGGCCACACGCGCGGTGGTCGCGGAAGTCGGCGAGCCGGAGATCGTGGAGGTGGAAATGGTACACCTTCTCCCCAAGGGCGTCGAGCTGGGCGGTGAGTGTCTCTCGGCAGACAGCCGCGCCCTCTTCCGTGCCACGCAGATCGGGAGCGATGTAGCCGACGAGGTGGCCGACATCGATGTTGGCGCCGACCGCGGGGTGGTCGATGTCGTGGATGAGTTGGGCGAAGAGATCGACGCCGACGGGATAGCCCGTTTCGATGGTCAGCGTGACGCCGGCTTCGCCCGCGCAGTCGCCCAAGGCGCGGAACGTGGCGAGTATCTCCGGCCATGCTTCCTCGAGCGTGTAGCCCGACTTGCCGGGAACATGAGCGGTTGTGGTTGAGCCGCCGAGGAAGGCAGTGGCTGTGATGGCCGTCTCAAGCTGGGCGACGGCCGCGGCTTTGAGACCGGGATTCGGCGCGAGGAGCGGCATATCGATGAACGGCGCGTGGGTGCTCACGCTGTCGAAGGGCGCGACGACCTCGCGGAGCGCCTCGCGTTCGGTGGCGTTCATGCGGTCGAAGTAGAAGCCGGCAAGATCGCCTTGAGAGTGCCGGTAGCCGTCGAAGGCCAGGAGTTCGATGGACCTGAAGCCCATATCCCAGCCGACGCGCGCGGCGGCGGGGATGGAATGACCCGCGAGCGATGCGGTGGAGAAGCTGAGGTTGGATGGGTTGAGCATGGGACCTCCACGACGACGGCGTCGGGACTAAAGTCCCTCTTGCAGGGCACGAGCCCATTCACGCAGGCGGCATGTCGAGGCCGAGGCCGTCGGGCAGCTCGCCATGCACGTGACAGACGACGCGGCCGGATTCGATGACACAATCGGCCCACGGGATCTGCTCGTTCTCCCAATCAGCCAGCGCGGTGAGCGGCATGCGGCATGGGACGCGGACAGGTGAGAACCGCACCTTGCCCTCGACGCGGTCGATCTGCAATCCGATGGATGACATCAGGACGCCGATCGAGGTGATGCCGCGCGGGTAGTAAGACAGGTTGTTGCTGATGTACGTGTCGACGAAGCATCGCCCCTCGGGCCGGGAGTTCTCGAAGGTGAGGAAGTCCCAGTAGCGGGTCGCCATGTCGAGGTAGTCCATCCCCAGGTAGGCCCCGGTGAAGTCGCGCCAGAGGTTCTGAGAGATCCAGATGTTGGATCGGTCCGCGCTGGAGTGAGTGCAACCATACTCCGCCAGCGAGGCGCGAGTGGCGTTGAGCATATCCTCGCGGATGCGCTCGACATCGAGAGGCAGATCCAGCCCGACCATCAGCGGATAGAGCATGCCATTGCTGGTGTAAAGGCTGTAGGCATCCCAACCCTCCAACTCGCCGGCTGGGAGTTCCTCGCCGGACCAAGCATCCTTGAGCCCGGTGGCGTCCTTGTCGATGCAGACGGCGTAGTGATCATCGAGCCAGGCTTTCTTCTCGAGCGTCTCCTGGATGAGCCGCGCGCGGCCCTGAGCAAGCGTGGCGAAGTCCTTCTCGTCGAGGTTCTCGGCGATCTGCCCGACGGCTTCGAGGGCGCACAGGCACTTCACGCCGAGATATGTCTGCTCGTTGGAGTACTGGACCGCCGGCGAAGCGTCGTCAATCGTGTTGGCTGTGCCAACGTTTGGGAAACCGTTGCCCGTTGTGTCTGCGGCCTCGATGTAGGCGACCAGGCGCTTGACGAGACCGAGGTGACGCTCGATCGGCTCAGCTGAGCCAGTCCAGCGCCAATGGGCGTGGAGCATCAAGATGAAGTTGGCGTTCTCCTCGATCTCCATCTGGTGCGGGTAGCTCTGAGCGTTCGCCACGCAGCCCTCGCCCATGTCGTGGCTGAGGAACGAGCCCGTCTCGGCCTCATTCTCGTGCTGGGCCCACTCGTCAAAGGTGAGTTCGAGGAGTTCGGGCCAGAGCGCGAAGTAGATGAGCCCGAGGTTGTACTCGACGTCGATGGTCGAGTTGTAGAAGCAAATGCCCTCCCAAACGCTGAACCAGTCCGATCCGTCAGGCTTGGACGTCCACCACGTGTTGGAGAGGTAGCTCTGGAACGTGTAGGCGAGAAGATCGCGGTGGGTCTTGCTGAGCGAGGACTCGATGAAGAGCGAATCAAACAGCTCGCCGCGGCCACGGAGGACGGTCTCCGCGCTGCGCGCGTAGTCAATCACGGATTTCACATCAGCGTGGCGCTCGGCGTACTTGAAGACAGTCGGCTGATTGCGGGCTTCGAATACATGCTCGGCGACATGGGCGGCCCAGATGAGACTGAAGCTGACGGGCCCGCCGGTCGCGTCGAAACACCATGAGACGCGTCCGTCCGAGATGGCAGCCCCCTCGGTGACGGCGACGAGGCGGTCGACGCACTGGACGACATCTTCCCCGATGGTCTCGGAGTATTCGCGGTCGACTTCGAGCTTCGCCGGTTCAAGCGGGACAGCGTAGGTCCACGTGGTGCCCTCGGCATCGGACTCGTTGGGCATGGCGCCGCGATCAACTCCGAACACGAACTTGCCCTTGGCGACATCGTGATTCTCGACCCGGTTCCAGTGGACCATGTCTCGAATCGGCTCGATACGGATGTCGACGTAGAAGAACGGCGCGGTGGATAGCTCAACGTCCTTCGGGTAGAAGGGCGAAGTGAAGGTGACCTCCAGCAAGCACGCCGCCTCGACGGAGCGCGCGCGGAAGGTGATCGAGTTCATCGTCAGTTCCTGCTCGACGAACTCGAAATGCGGCGCGACATCAGACATCGGCAGAATACGCCGGACGCCGGACTCGGTCTCAACGCCGATCTCAAGCTTAGCGACGTAATCGAGGAACCGGCCCATAGCGGAGACGCGAATGTCGCCCCGATTGGGGCGGAAGTTGATGGCGAAGCGCGAGCCGAGAGGCGCTAGAATGGACTCGGTGGCGATCATTGAAGGGCCTCCTGATGCCGTCGGATCTGGAGATCCGACCTACGACGGCGACGACGCGGGTGGAAGTTACTGGGAGGGCGCGGGATCACCTTCCTGCGAGCAGGAAGGCGGTTTGGCGAAGTGCTCGACGGCGGAGAGGATCGCGACGACGAAGTAGCAGGCGCCCCCGAGGAGCAGAACCATGTGGAATCCCCAGAGCTTGGCGGCGCACATGGCAGCCACCGAACCAAGGACGCTAGCGGTGCCGTTGAGCGCCCACATCCACGGCAGCAGGCGGGAGTCCGGTCCATCGAGGCGGCGGACGCCTGTCGGGAAGAGCATCCCCATGCCAAAGCCGAGGGGCACCAGGAAGGCGGCGGACGTGAGGGTCCGTGCCAGGATGGGCCACTGCAACGTTGCGGCGAAAAGAGGCGTGAGGAGCAGGTTGAGCCCGAGGGTTGACACGACAGCCACGACGGCGGCGGCGATGGCGGCGGATAGCGCCAGTCGCTCGCGCGGCCACGATTGGCTGAGCTGACTCCCCATCCCGCCCCCCAGCAGCAACGCGAAGAGAATCACTGCCAGCGAGAGGGTGGGATAGCCGAGGTAGAGGATCAGCTTCTGCGCGAGGCAGACCTCGATGACCATGAAGCCAATGCCGATGCCGATGAAGTAGAGCGCCTTCTGCGCGGCCACATGGGTCGGAATGCCGCCGCCGGTCTTGGCAGCCAGGGCATGGGTGACGCAGGCCGCCACGGCCAGCAGCAGCAGGAAGACCAACCCGACCAGCATGAACCTGCCGAACTGAGCGGGGACGCCGGTGAGCAGGTCGGCGAAGAATGGTCGGTCATCAGTGACCGGCATGACCGAGAGCGTGGACCCCGGCGACCCCGGGAAGATCCGCCCGATGAGACCGTCGAACTCCTCGAGCGACACGCCCTGCCGGCTTAGCCGCGAGAACGGACTGGGCTCGTAAACGCCCGGGCAGTACCCAGGCATCAGGCCCATGATGATGGCGGTCTCGGCGAGTTCGGCGCTCTGCTCAGGCGTGAACGGTTCCTTGCGGATGAGCAGCATGTGCCGGTACGGACCGAATTGGTACTGATCCGGTCTCATGTCAACGACGGCCAAAGATCGCAAGGCGTCCTCGCGGGACATCCCTTCTTCCTCGAGCGCCGTGAGAGCGGTCAGGAATTCGCGGATGAGCAACTGGGTCTCGCCGCACACGAAGACGACCTGCCCGCCCGGCGCGAGACCGCTGATGCACGAACGAAGCGCCTCGACCGTGTGCAAGTAACTCTCAACCAACGCCAGCCCACCGGTGCCCGCCGTGGTCGCCGAGTACGTCAGCGCCATGTAGATCATGTCGTACTTCTTTTC
Organism: uncultured Armatimonadia bacterium; assembly: GCA_964555935.1. GTDB lineage: Bacteria > Armatimonadota > Zipacnadia > Zipacnadales > VGFC01 > CAZKUN01. The sequence goes on from CAZKUN010000060.1 coordinate 17,793, forward strand.
AGTGCGGGTGAGGTAGCTGCGTCCCTCATCGACGATGACGTTGACGTTGGCGTAGTCGTAGAGGTGACCGTTGAAGTCGGCGAAGTGCTGCATGACCTTGGGGATCGACGGGTTAAGCTCGACGCCGTCGATTTCCTCGGCGCCCGTGGCGAAGGCGAGCATCACGTCAAGCCCGCCACCCGGGCCGACCAGCAAGACCTTCTTCGGCCGCTGCAACCTGAAGGGCAGGAAGCCAATGAAGCCCTCAATGGACGGAAGCGCCTTCTGCATGTCGCCGTCAAAAGGGCGCATGTTGGTGGGGACGTCGCCGTCGGTGTAGACGAACAGGTCTTCCCACGGCTCGTCCTCGCCTGGCGGATGGTACTGAACCACATCCGTGCGGGCGAAGGCGTTCCAGTCGGTGTAGATGATCTTCGCGCCCTGGGAGGGATCGCCGAGTTCCTGGTAGAGCGTCTTGACAACGCGCTCGCTCGTGACGGGCACGGTGGGGAGATCGATGGTGCCCGTCAGCAGGCTAAAGATCAGGAGCCCCGCCGGAGCAAGAGCAGACAGCGCCGCGCCAACCTTGCCTAGGGTGCCGGCATATCTCCAGGCCAAGGCCGAGGCGGCTATTCCGGCGAGGATGCCGGCGGCCATGGGCGTGCCCGTGCCACCGAAAAACTGAAGCCCGGTGATGACAGCCACGCTGCCGACGGCCGCGCCAAGGAGATCCGCGGCGTAGAGTCTCCCGCCGTGGGCGGCAAAACTGCGCCAGACGCAACTCAGGAACGCGCCTGCCGCCAGGAACGGCGGCGTGACCACGACAGCGACAATCCAGAGGTTGGTGAGATGCTGCGACAGTGGCGATTGGAACAGGACCAGAACCGTGACCGACGGCAGCACGGCGTAGAGCGCGGCGGCTACCGTGAGATGGGTCCACTTGCGGGCTGGTTTGCGGCGCAGCAGGAGGTAGTCGATCAACCCGCCCGCGCCGAGGCCGAACGTGGCGATCGAGACGATCAGGAAGACGTAGTGGTAGCGAAGCAGAACGCTGAAGCAGCGGGTGAGCGCGATCTCGAAGGAGATTACCGCGACCGAGATGAGGAACACGGCCAGCGCCAAGGCGCGTGGCACTCGGTCGTCGGAGGTGGGCTCCATTCAGGTTCTCCCAGGCGACAACTACGGCGTCGACGGGCTGGAAGCCCGTCGCTACGCGGACCACGGACAGGCGGCGGCTTAGGCCTCGCCGGCATCTTTGACGAAGCGGCATTTCGGGTAGCCGCTGCAACCGACGAATGGGCCGCGTCGGCCCGAGCGCATCAGGAGGGGTTTGCCGCAGTCGGGGCAGTTCTCCCCGGTGGGCTCGGGCTGGGGCCGCGATGCCTTGCCGGCCGTGCCGTCCATCTGCGCGGTTCCGCGACACTTCGGGTACTTCGAGCATCCCAGGAACGGGCCTCGTCGGCCACGGCGGATGACCATCTCCTCGCCGCACTCGGGGCACTTCACGTCAGGCTTTTCGATGTCCTCGTCCGCGGGCTCGGTGAGTTCAACGCCGTATTGCTCGGCCTCTTCCTTGGTGAGGTTGCGGGTCGACTTGCACTTCGGGTAACCCGAGCAACCGAGGAACGGACCGCGCCGCCCGTGACGGATGATCAGCGGCTTGGCGCACTCATCGCACTCGATCTCCGTGTCGATGGCCTTGGGCTTGGCGTTCTCCGCGTCCGGATCGGCGTCAATGGGGCGCGTGTAACGGCAGTCGGGATAGCCTTCGCAGCCGACGAACGCGCCTGTGGGGCCCTGCTTGATCACCAGCCCCTTGCTGCACTCGGGACACTCTTCGCCCTCGAGGTCAGGCGTTTCTGGCTGGGGCACGCCGAGGTCGATGTCGTGCGTGTACTTGCACTCCGGGTACTTCTCGCAACCTGCGAACCGGCCGGTCGCGGAGTAATTCTCGTGGAGAATGCCGCCGCACTCAGGGCACTTCTCATCGAGTTCCTTGGGCGGGGAGTTCTCGGCCTCGTCGATCCATTGAGTCAGCGGCCCGTGCAACTCGCGGATCAACTCGACCCAGTCCTGTTCGCCGGCTTCTACCCTGTCTAGGTCGGCCTCGACATTGGCGGTGAAGTTGACGTCCATCACCGTGCTGAAGTACTCGAGAAGGTAGTCGCAGAGCGTGATCCCGAGCCGGGTCGGCACGAAGGCACGCTTCTCCATGGTCGCGTAGTTCTTCTGCCGCAGCGTCTCGATGATCGCAGCGTAAGTGCTCGGTCGGCCGATGCCGTTCTCCTCGAGCGCGCGGACCAGGCTCGCCTCGGTGTAGCGTGGCGGCGGCTTGGTGAAGTGCTGCTCGGGGAGGAGATCGAGGAGCCGCAGGGCTTCGTCTTCGTGCAGCTCGGGGAGCTCGCGATCCTCCTTCTTCTCTTTGCTCTCGTCGATGCTGGTGTCTTCATAGACGGCGCGGTAGCCCGCGAAGACCGGGACGGAGCCGGATGCGCGGAGGCCGTGACGGCCGGCAGCGATCTGAACCGAGGTGACGTCGAAGACGGCGGCCGACATCTGGCTGGCGAGGAAGCGCTGCCAGATCAGCTCATAGAGGCGGAATTGCTCATCCGATAGATGACTCTTGATCGACTCAGGATCCAGCTCAGGATGGGTCGGGCGGATGGCCTCGTGAGCATCCTGGACCTGCTGGCCGGCTTTCTTCTTGCGCTTCGCGCCCTTGCCGACGTACTCATCGCCGAACTTGGACTTGATGAGATCTACTGCTTCGTTACGGGCGCTGTCGGCGATGCGCGTCGAGTCGGTACGCATGTAAGTGATCAGCGCGGTTTGGCCTTCAGGAAGCTCGATGCCCTCGTAGATCTGCTGAGCGACCATCATCGTCTTGCGCGCGGAGAAACGGAGCTTGCCCGAGGCCTGCTGCTGAAGCGTGCTGGTGATGAATGGCGGCTGCGGGTTGCTGCGGCGCTGCTTCTTCTCGATGCCCGTGATGGAGTACTCGGCGTCGCGCAACTCGGCGACGGCGGTCTCGGCGTCTTCCTGCGTGGTGATGCCAAGCTTCTCGCCGTCGCGAGTGGTCAGCTCGGCAGTGAATTGCGCGTCGCGGTCGGCGGGAGTGAGCTGGGCCTCAACGCTCCAGTACTCGTCGGGAATGAAGGCGCCGATCTCGCGCTCGCGGTCAACGATCATGCGAAGCGCTACGGACTGGACACGGCCGGCGCTCAGGCCACCGCGGGAGCCCGTGCGGATGCGCTTCCAGAGAACCGGGCTTATCATGTAGCCGACGAGGCGGTCCAGCACGCGCCGAGCCTGCTGCGCGTCGACGAGGCGCATGTTGATCTCAGTTGCGTCTTCGAGACTGGCCTTGACGGCCGATTCGGTGATCTCGTTGAAGCGAATGCGCCGGGTGTCAGGCACCTTGAGGATCTGAGCCAAGTGCCAACCGATGGCCTCTCCCTCGCGATCAGGGTCAGAGGCGAGGTAGACGGTCTCGACGCCCTTCAGCTTCTTCTTCAGGTCACTGATGATCTTCTCAGCGCGAGGGATGACCTCGTATTGCGGCTCGAAATCGCCCTCGACATCGACGCCGAGATCGCGCTGTGGGAGGTCGCGGACATGGCCCATGGATGCGAGGACCACGAAGTCCGGACCGACGAATCTCTCTAGCGTTCGGGTCTTGGCAGGCGACTCGACAATGATGGCACTCTTGCCCATCGGGTTGGCTCCGTGCGCGTCGGTGAATCGGTCATTGGGGTCGTATTGGGAGCTACGGATGTCGAACGGGGCGGGATTGTATCACCAATTCCCGACCAGTGCAAGCGGCAGCGCCTCTGTTAGGTATACGACGGATCGTGCCCCCGGAGGGTTTCGGCCAAACATCCAAACAGCGGAAAACGCAATTGTCGAGGCGGCGGGTGGGGCTAAGGCTTGAGTTCGGCGAGCTTAAGCTTGCGATAGAGTTTCCTGAATTCGGCGGCGTCCAATTCGAGGCGAGCCGCGGCATCGGCCTGTTTCCAATCCGTCTTGCCAAGGGCTTCCACAAGAATCGCCCGTTGCGCAATTGCGATGCGCTCTTCGTATGACTGGCTATCAGCCCCCGCCCAACACGGTATCCCAGCCACGCCTTTGACCTCCGCGGGGAGGTCGGCCGCAGTGATCGCGGCGCCTACTGCGCGGCAGAGGGTGCTCTCGATGATGCGCTTCAACTCGCGCACGTTGCCCGGCCAATCGTAGCTCTGCAAGATTTCCAGAGCGTCCTCGTCGATGGCTTTGGCCTGGACGCCAGGCACCTCGGCCGCGAAACGGTGGACGAAGTGAACCGCGAGTTCGGGGATGTCAGACCTGCGGTCGCGAAGCGTCGGCAATTGGATGGTTTGGAAGGCGAGCCGGTCGTAGAGATCCTCGCGAAAGAGCTTCTTCTCCATGGCGGCTTGCAGGTCGACATTGGTCGCGGCGATGATTCGCACGTCGACCTCGATGGGTTCGGTTCCCTGGACACGCTCAAACTGCTGGTACTCAACCACGCGGAGAATCTTGGCCTGAAAATCGGTGGACATGTTCCCGATCTCATCCAGGAACAGCGTTCCATTGTTGGCGATCTCAAAACGGCCGAGCTTGAAGGGAGCGCCATCGTATGCGCCCTCCTCCTGGCCGAAGAGTTCGCACTCCAACAGGCCCTCGGCCAGCGCGGCACAGTTGACCACGACGAAGGGGCCATTGCGCCGCTCGCCCTCGTAGTGGATCATCGCGGCGATGAGTTCCTTACCGGTGCCCCGCTCGCCCAGCACGAGCGCGGGGCGTGGCACGGAGGCGATCGCCCGGGCGCGGTCGACGGCATCGGTCCACGACTGGTGAGAGCCAACGACAGCGTACCGACTCAGCGAAGTCTCGCGCGCGTAATCTCGCTCGAGCTTGAGGGCCGCGTTCTCCTCGCGCAGCATCCGCTGCACGGTCAGCGCGTTGACCAGGCGCTCCGCCTTCTCGATGGAGAGTTCGAGGTTCTCCTCGAGGTACATGTCCTTCTCAAGGAAATCCACGGCTCCCAACTTGAGCGCCTGAACAGCTGATTCAACCGTCCCGGCTCCGCTGAGCAGGATGGTGGGGACCTCGATATTGCTGCTCGCGAGGGTGGCGAGCACGTCAAGTCCCGTCGCCTTGCCCGCGCCAAAATCGAGATCGAGAATCATGAGGCCCGGGAGGTCGGCGTCCTTCTCGCCAAGCTTCGCGAGCGCGTCCTCACCCGAACTCATGCACTCAACGCCAAAGCCGCGGGCGGTCAGGAGTTCGTTCAGCAACTCGCGAACCTCGGGTTGATCGTCCACCACGAGGATCGTGTGCTTCATGGCTTGCGCGCGTTTTTTCTTGCGTGCCGTGGTCGTTCACCGCTTTCGATGGTGCCGACGACTAGCCGGCGTCGGTACCGAAGGTAGCCTGCCAAGGCGGGGCGAACGCTTCCGCCGCCGGAAAGTGAGTCTACGCCGCTAGGTTAACGGGCGCGTGGCCGCTTGTCAACCGCGAAGGCCGGGCCAGCGGCATGAACGAGGTATTTCCACATGGCACTCCGGGAGATGTTCGAGCTGGACGGTCGCGTCGCGATAGTTACCGGCGGCGCGCGCGGCATCGGCAAGGCCTGCGCGATGGCGCTGGCAGAAATGGGCGCGAAAACCGCGATCGTCGATCTGCACGAGGAGAATGCCGCCCAGGCGGTTGCGGACGTGGAGGCGCTTGGCGTTGAGGCGCGCGCGTCGATCTGCGATGTCACGAGTGCGGACGCGGTCGCGAAGGCGTTCCACGAGACGATTGACGCCTTCGGCCAACTCGACATTCTCGTCACCAGCGCGGGCATCACCGTCTGGTCGAAGGCCGAGGAGATGACGGAGGAGGAGTGGGACCGGGTTCTGGACCTCGACCTGAAGGGGACGTTTCTGTGCTGCCAGGCGGCCGGGCGGATGATGATCCCCCGGCGTTCGGGATCGATCATCAACGTCGCGTCGATGTCGGGACAGATCGTTAACATCCCTCAGCACCAGTCGAGCTACAACGCGGCGAAGGCCGGGGTCATCCACCTATCCAAGAGCCTCGCGTCCGAGTGGGCGCAGCACAACATCCGCGTGAACTCACTCAGCCCCGGGTACACGGCGACTGAGATGACGATGACCGTGCCGGAGTACCACGAGGGCTGGCACCAGCTCATCCCGATGGGGCGCATGGCAACGGTTGAGGAGCTGCAGGCGGCCGTCGTGTACCTGGCGTCGGACGCGAGCACGTACACGACCGGCCACGACATGGTCATCGACGGGGGCTACACGTGCTGGTGAGCCGCGACGTCGCCGTCATCCTGGACCGGGGGCCCCGCAGGACCGGACGACAGAAGCGGCGAAGTCGTAGGAAGGGCGGGGGACGTCGCGCGAGTGAGCGTGTGAGGGAGGGATGGTGGATGCGGCTGTTCATGTCTACGCTGGTGGCCGGAACCTTGCTTCTTGTATCTCCCCTGATGGCTGGTGGAACACCGGTCGACGAACCGTTGACCTCCAAGCTGTCCGACCCCATCGAGACCGTGCTGGGCGAGGGGGCCACGTACAAGTACGATGCCTTCCGGCTGTCCGCGGATAACCTGCACCTCACGTGGTTTGATCTGGCGCCCTTGGCCAACCGCGCCTTCCTCGACGGGCGGCCCGGCCGTGCCTACCGCGAGATCAATGAGTCCAAGGTCGTGATCAGCCCCAACGGGCGTCGGGTGGCGTACATCGCGGGGAAGGGCTATCGCGACCACGTTCTCGTCCTCGACGGCCGTGAGAGCCGACCATACCGGTCGATCGACGGGCTGGCCTTCAGCCCCGATAGCAGACGCTTCGCGTACTTCGGCCGAGAGACGGATGGCGGTTGGCACGTCATCATCGATGGCAAGCGACACGGCCCTTATGATTCCGGCAACTACGCCCTGACGGGCGATGTAACCGACGAGGGGGCTCGCCTGCCCGCGGTGTTCACGCACGACAGTCGCCACACCGCCTATGCCGCCGCCCGGGACGTGGGCCGGAAACGAGAGTGGTTCCTGGTGATCGACGGTGAGGAGGGCCCCGCCTACGATGAACCGAGTGACACGCCCAACATCGTCATCGCGACCGACTCCCCCGAGCCGCGGGTCGCCTGCACGCTCGGAAGGGATGGCCGCGATCTGGTGGTCCACAACGGCGTCGAGACGCGCGCGCACGACGCCGTGCGTTGGCCCGCGATGAGCCCTGACGGGACGCGGCTCGCCTACTTCGCCCGCGACGGAGAGCAGGGCGCCGTCTACCTGGACGGAGCCGTCGTCGCCGACTGCGATGGGACGGATCCCCGATTCATGATCTTCAGCCCGGACGGCCAACGGTTCGCGTGCATTGTGCGCCGAGGCGAGACATGGACGGCCATTGTCGACGGCGAGCCGGGGGCCGAGTACGACCACGCCCACAGCCCGACGTTCAGCCCGGACAGCCAGCGCTTCGCCCACGGGGCCGCCTTCGGGCAGCATGGCGGAACGAGCCTCGTCGTGCTCGATGGCGAGGAAGGACCGGACTACGCTCGCGTCGCCCAGCTCACTTTTAGCCCCGATAGCCGCCGCTTCGCCTATCGGGCGAAAGTGAGCGAAGCGCAGATCATGGTCGTGGTCGACGGCAACGAGTGCGTCGCCGGCCACCACTGGGACGACGACCTTGCCTCAGCGATCGTCTTCAGCCCAGACAGCCGGCACGTGGCCTACTTCCGCGTCGATGGCTGGTTTGACCGGCGCATCGTCATCGACGACTTCTGTGTGGGGCCCTCTTACGCGCTCCCGATCTCCCCGCCGGTGTTCACGGATGGCAAGATCGAATACCTCACGCTCACCGACTGGGCAAAGCGGCGTGTCGCCCACATCAGTCACGCATTCACCGAACTCAAGGCCAAAGGGGGCGACCGATGATCGGCTCCCTGGCCTCCGCAATCATGCTCGCTCTCGGACCGCCAGCCGAAGCGCAGGTCTCCGTCGCTGAGATGCCGCTCGGCCCGACACCGTCGAAGGCCAACCGCGTCGGACGACGGGTCGACAGCCCCGATGGCACCCGCGTCTCCTGGTTCGTCCAACGAGGCGAGGAAGTTATCCAATGCACCGATGGCATGGAGTCCCGTGCCTATGACGACCACCTCGTCCGCAGCATCGTCTTCAGCCCCGACAACCGCCACGTCGCCGCCGGGGTGTGTCGGGAGGGTCAGTGGCTCGTGACCGTCGATGGCCGAGTCGGACCTGGCTTCGACCAGGTCTGGGACCCAGTCTTCAGCGAGGACAGCGCCCACGTCGCCTGTGTTGCGCGACAGGGCGGCGAGCACCTCGTCATCATCGATGATGCCGTCCGTGCTCGATCGGACCACCCCATCAGCCGGCTCGCCCTCAGCCCCGATGCCGGCGAGTTCGCCTACGTCGTCACTCGGGACCGTGACATGGACCCGCCGCGCGAAACCGTCGTCTTCCGTGGCGAGTCGGGACCGACGTTCGGCTGGGTCGGTGACCTCGAAGTCGTAACGCACGCCGGCGAGACCACCGTCATCTACCGAGCCTGGGCGAACGAGCGGTGGATGGTCGTCGGCGGCGACACGCCGGGCCCCGACTTCGACTACGTCGCCAGGCCCGTGCTCGCCCCCGACGGCAGTCGGCTGGCCTACGGTGTGCAAGAAGGTGACACATGTCATGTCGTCGCCGATGGCGTGGCCGGACCCGCGTACGCCATGATCGGGGACAGGGGGCTCTGCTTCAATCCTGACGGGAGCCATTTCGCCTACCCCGCTCGCGCCGGCGAATCATGGCGCCTGGTCATGGATGGCGTCGAGGGGCCAGGCTACAAGTACGCCGAGGGCGTCCACTTCAGCCCCGATGGTAGCCGCCATGCCTACCATGGGGAGATCGCGTTCGACCCGCGCACTACCGCCGCGGTCATCGATGGGGTCGAGGGTCCCGCGTACGCGCACGTGGGGGAGATCCGTTTCACCGACGACAGCGAGCACGTCTACTACTGGGCCGACACGCGCGAGGGCGACGAGTTTCTCGTCATCGATGGCGAGCCCACCACGTGCATGAGCCCGCACCCCGCCGTCGCCTTCACTGACGACGGTCCTCGCTTCGCCTACCGGGACCACCGGGACGACAAGACGCGCATCGTCGTCGATGGGGAGCCGGGCCCGGCATGGCCCGCGGCCAACACCCCAAGTCTCACGCCCAACGCCGACCACGTCATCTATATGCTCGCCCCCGAGGGGCAACCGGCCCTTGGCGGATTGCGGTCGACCACGAGCCCATCGGCCCGCTCTTCGACAGGCCGGCCCGTCCATACCTCGTCAGCGACGCGCGCGCCGAGTGGCTCCTCGTCCGCGCCGAGATCCTCTACCGCGTCACCGCGACCCTCGACTGATTGCGCCTACTTGCCCTGAGACGAGGTGGAGGGCACGTCGGCGTCGAGTCCGTAGTGCTTGATGATGGCGTCGTTGACCCGAGTGAGGACAGCAGGTCTCAGATAGCCCGGCGCGTAGAGAGCCACGCCGCCCATCTGCTTGAGCACTGGATCGGTGGCGCAGACCTCGATCTGCTTGGCGAGGAAATCCCCGTAGTCGATGTCATCGCGATCGTCGTAGCCCCAGTCAGCCGTCTGGACCGTGCCCAAGCCCATGAGGATCTTCGGCGTGATACCGGGGGCCTGCTTCTCCCACTCATCGACCTTCTCGCGGAAGACCGAGAACGGATTGTCGCTCGTCGCGAAATCGGACGCAGTGCTCTCGCGGTAGTAGATCTCGGGCATGGCAAAGTCCGCATGATCGCGCAATGCCTGGAGGAGCGGCGCGTGGTCGTCGCCATACGTTCGGGCGCGGCCGAAGCCGCTGTCAGACCAGACGGCGATCACCGCGTTAGGATGGCGCTTGCGGATCTCAGCAAGCGCCTCGATCCAGACTTCCATGAACTCGGGCGTGATGTTCTTGCCGATCAGCTCGTCGACCGCCATGCCATCGATGCCGTCGGCGCTGAGGGCCGCGTCCCATTCCGAGACGAGCGTGTCCACGGTGACATCAACGGCGCCTTGGCGCGTGCGGGCGAGAATGCGGCGGTCGAGCCCGCGCCAGAGGGTGCGGTAGGTCTCGACCGGGATGTGGTCGACCATGTTCGCGGTCGAGAGCCGGACGCGGTCGAAGTCCATGAACCACGGGTCGGTCCAGCCGCTGTTGGGATTCTTATCGCTGCCCCACGGGTGGTTGTACGAGAAGATGACCGGCCGACGAAGCGGCTGATCGGCTTGCTGAGCGGAACAGACTGATGCGATGAGCGCTGCCGCGATGATGGTGCTATTCACTGACGATCCCCTCGATTCGGATGTCGTCGTAATCGCCCTTGCTGCCGAAGGTGCCGAGGCCGATATGGCCCGACGCGAGCGTGGTGTCGGTCACCTCGTGCAGCAACTCACCGTCAAAGTAAGCCTGGATGAGGCCAGATTCGGCGTCGCGCACGATCTTGAGCGCGTGCCAGTTCTCATCGAGGAAGACCGGGGTCGCCTCGTTAGGCGTGTCCATCGGCGCGCGGTCGGTCTCGTTGACGATGAGCGCGTTGTTGTGGACGCTATCGCTGAAGTTGCAGAAGTGGATGTAGTAGAAGTGCTCGACGTCGGTGAAGCAGAACGGGATCACAATGCTCCGCCCGCGGACATCCAGCGGATCGGTGTTGCGCACGCGGCAAGTGAGCGTGAAGCTGCTGAACTTCGGGGCATCCATGATCGCGAGAGTCGCGGGTCGGCGCGGATCGGCACCGGCGGCGCCGTTGGTCTTGAGCGAGAGGTAGCGATTGCCGTCCTGCTCCCCTATCTCCCAGGTATCCTCATCTCGGAAGGTCCAGTTGTCGAGTTTGCCGGATTCGAAGTCCTCCGTCCACGTCACTCGCGTCCCGGGCTCGAATTGGTCTGAGTGCGGATCGTGGCATGTCACGCAGCTCGCCTCCTTGGCTTCACATGGTGCGGGCAATTCGTCGTGGCAGGCAGCGCACCGTTTCCTGATGCGCCGGGGCTTGTCTAGCGGACGATCGGGCCGCTTGCTGTTGTCCTCGGCGGTCATGTGCCCCTGGCTCGGGCCATGGCAGGTCCGGCACTTGATGCCGCGCCCGACGTGGAGGCCCCGCATGTACTGCCCCTCAGTGGCAAGGTGGCAGAACGAGCAGGGGTTGCCGGTCAATTGGGCGTTGGCAGGCCCCATGAGCACGCTCGCGATGATGGCGAACGTCATACGTGCCACCGCCGCAGCCAAGCGTAGTGCTCGGGCAGGGAGTGGCGGACGATGGGCGAGACACGCTCGAGGAGGGCGGTCTCTTCGGCGGTGGGCCCGCCGGCGCCGGATGCGAGGACGTTGTCATCGACCTCCGACGGCAGCTCCATGCCGGGGATGACCGTGCTGACGGCCTCGTGGCTGAGGATCCACTTGAGATTGGCGCGCGCGAGGCTGATGTTGCCGGGATCAATCCCCTCCATGCGAGGATCGTCCTCGGGCAGCTGAAACAGCGTCCCCTTCGCGAATGGCTTGATGCAGATGACCCCAACGCCGAGTTCGGCGGCCGTCGGCAAGAGCTCATCGGCAAGTCGCGGCGTGACGTAACTGAAGGGGCAGTAGCAAAGATCGATCTCGCTACCCCACTTGCGCAGGTTCTCGGCGAGGACGGTTGGATCGTGGATTGAAAGCGCGAGAAAGCTGGCGAGGCCCTCGTCCTTCATCTCGCCGAAGGCCTCGAGCACGCCCTCCATCTGAGGATCGGTGGGGTGCTCAACGCCGGCCATGAGGCGGAAGATGTCGATGCGATCGGTGCGGAGCATCTTGAGGTGCTCGTCGATGCGGCGGCGGATGGTCTCGCGAGTGGCCTTCTTGTTGACGCCTTCGCGGTTGTTTACATCGCTGGCAAGGATGATCTTGTCGCGCTTGCCCTCGAGAGCGATGCCGAGCTGCTCGCGCTCGTAGTCATAGTTGGTGTCAAAGAAGTTGATCCCACGCTCGATGGCGCGATCGATGACCGCGTTACGGAGGTCCTGACTACGAGCGTCCTTGTCCTCCCAGCCCGGACCGTCGAAGTGGCCGCCGAGGCTGACCTCGGAGACCTGAAGCCCCGTGGTGCCGAAAGGACGGTAGTTCATCTTCCACGACTCGCCTTGGGCGGTGAGGAGAGATGACAGCGGCATGGCGCCAAGGGCGGCGGCCGTGGTCTGGATGAAGCGGCGGCGTGATGAGCGCATGGATGAACCTCCGGGCGAACGGCGACAGACGAGACACCTGTCCTAAGACAGCAGGGCGGACGGCGGGTCTCGTTGAACGAGCTGACTATGGTGGGGACTTCCCGCTCGGCGGGATGAGTCCTCCGCCCGATCGCCATGCTAACGGAGGCGTGCCCAATGTTGGTGGTCCTGGTCTGCCTGATTCTGCTGGCGAGCGTTGCCGCGGCCGCGCCGGAGCTGATCGTCGACATCGACTTCAATGATGAGGTCTTCATCCGCAAGGAACCGATCACCGAGGAGCAAGTGGAGCAGCTTGTCCGGGATCTCCATGCCCACGGCACGGAGACGTTGATCCTGCGGTGCGGGTATTTGGGCTACCTGCCGTACCAGACGGACCTGAGCTATCCGATCGGGTTTGATGAGGAGCACGCGCGGAAGGGGCCCAACAACGGGGCAACGGTGGGCGCGGACATCGATGCGTGGATCGCGCGGCGGATTGAGTGGAACGAGGTCTATCGGAAGGTCATCGAAGACTTCAACCCGCCGGAGGTCTTCATTAGGGTCGGGCACGAGCTGGGGATGAAGGTCATCATGTGGATCGACCTGTTCGACGATGGCTACCCCGGATACCACTCCAAGTTCCTGACGGAGAACCCGCACTGCCAGTGGACGGGCAAGGATGGGACGCTGTTTGAGGGCGTCACGAGCTACGCGTGGCCAGAGGCGCGCGCGTTCCGCGTGGCGCAGGCGACAGAGCTGCTGGCTCTGGGTGCGGACGGCATCCACTGCTCGACAAGCTGCCACCCGCGACACAAGCCGAATGTCCAGGAGGTCGATTTCTACGGCTACGAGCAACCGATTGTCGACGCATACATGTCCCGGTACGGCGTGGACATCCGAACGGCTGAGGAGTTCAACGAGAGGGCCTGGCAGGTCATCAAGGGCGAGGCAATGGTGCAGCTCTACCGGGAGTTGGCGGAGGTCTGCCACGGGCAGGGCAAGGAGCTGTGGGTCGGGATGCAGCTCGGCGACTACACGACCCTGTCGTCTGACCCGCACTTCAGCGACAACGCGGTCTGCCGGTACGCGAATGACTGGCGAACGCTGGTGGATGAGGGCATCGCGGACGCGATGATCGTAGGCGATTACGAGCTTTGCAGCGCGCCTGGCAACGCGTACTGGCGCGGCAAGCCGGACATCCGTTTACGCGAGGGCGAGGATCTGTTCGCCTGGGCCGCGCGGGAGTACGCGGACTACTGCGAAGACAAGACGAGACTCCACATCTTCAGCGAGTGGCTGCCTGGCTCAACGCAAGCGCTGGACGCCCGAATGGCGCAATGGGCCTCGCGGGTGCTGGCGAACGGCTTCGACGGCATCGACGTGCATGAGGCGATGAACTTCGAGAGCCAAGGCGGCATGGAAGTGCTGCGGCGGTTCAGGCAGCGGCTGGATGGCGAGGATCTGGGGGTGTTGGAGTGAGGCGCGGCCGGGATCAGCGCAGCAAACGCGCTCACACCGCCGTGAGCTTGCGGCGACGAAGGAACTTACCGCAGATCCAGAGCCCAAGCATGCCGCCGGCAGCCGCGAGGAAAAGGAGGAGGATGCGGTTCATCCGAGCGTTCATGTAGGCGAGCTGATCCTCGGCATGTGCTTCCCAAGCGCGCGCCTGGGCCTCCGCCACCGTGAACTCGATGGCGTCGGCCCAGACGGCTCCCGTCCACGCATCGAGACCATGCTCGGATCCGATGTACGGGTAGTACTTGATCGCCCCAATCACGTACTTGCCTGGCCCCTCGACCGCGTCTGAGATGTCCAGCTCCGTTGTGCGAGTCTCCCCCGCTCTGAGCGCGACGAACCGGTCACGCGCCGGGCCGGGGTCCTCCCACATGTCCCATGTGCCGGGCCCGCGGCTGGTCCAGTATTGCGGTGTTTCCAGCGACCACTCGGCCGGGCCGTCGAGACAGACGTGACCAACCGAGCGGGTCGCAGTCTCGACCAGCCGGAGCACAACAGGGCCCTTGACCGACGGCTCGGGCATCACGAGTTCGATGGACAGCTCGATCGGCGGGGAGAGCGGCTTGAGCGAAGGGCCATCGGGATCAACCGTGAACCCGAGCGTTCCGATGATCGTTTGGATGGCTCTCCTCTGCGGGGTGGCTGCATCCTGGAGCGCCGGCACGAGTAGTGGGGCCGCCGTCCTCCACTCATCCTCCGATCCCCGGTAACACCAGCCGCCGTCCACCCAGTCCTCGATGATGCCCGCCACGTGCGAGACGTCACCACTGATTACGGTCTCGACGTTCCCCAGCAGGCTCACATCGAGTTCCAGCAACTCCGGCGACACGTCCTCGCGACCAACGGCGGAACCGTTGATTCCCAGAGCCTGCAGCGTGGGGATAAGGTAACGATTGGGGAGTTCCGTCTCTCTGAGGCGGCCCTCAAGCCACTCGGGGGCGAGGTCGGCCAGTTTCCTGATCACGTCGTCAGCCGTGTGGCCGTCCTCGTCGGCGAGCAACCAGCCAAGGAGCGCCTCGCGGCATGCGTCGATGTTCCCGGCATTGACCTGTTCGAGCACCGTGTCCTGACCATACCAGGCTGTCCGCTTGATGAGATCGACAAGTGCCTCGTCCGACAGTGCCTCGTCCTGCGCATTGAGAGCCCCGAGAGCGTAACGCGTGACAAGGGGGTCGTCTCCATGCCGCCGCACCAGATCATTGAATAGCGCCACATCATCATCCGACAGCGGCTTGGGCCAGTGCTCCGTAACGTACCGGAGGACGTAGTCGTTGTCGCTCTCGCGCGCGATCCGACGGTACTCGGCAAGAAGGTCGTCGGGCGGGTTGAGCTTGAGATCGAGGAGCTTCAGCCAGCATTCGAATTCCTCTGGAAATGCCTCTTCCTTGTCGATGTTGCGGATCGGCATGTAGATGGGCGGCGGGAACTTGCCGAGGTCGGTGTCCGCGACCGTTGGTTTGCCCTCGAACCCATACATGCCATTGTGGATGCGCCGGTCCGCCCACTCCGAGAGATCGACTTCCACGAGGAATATGAGGTTGCGGGTGCCGTCGCTGATATAGTAGCCTGCAGTACTCATGCCGTAGGGGTCCCAAACAATGATGAGGTCCTCGGGCTGGGCGTTGCCTTTGTACACCTCGGCCACGTTCATCTGGTAGACGGAGTAGGGCAAGCGCGATTCATCGACCTCGGGGATGGGGCCATCTTCGGCGCCGGCTATCTGAATCACGGGCCCCATGACGACGAGTTCGGCTTCGGCGAAGGCCTCATCGAACGGCGGGTGGTAGCCGGAAGCGAAGGCAGTGTCCAGGGGAACGACGCACAGCAATACGACGAGAATCAATCCGCTAAGGCGCATGCTCAGGCCCCCTCGTTGGTAACGACTCCCACTCTGTATGACGACCGGAACGAGCGCAGGTTCCGTACATGCGGCGCCGTGCTTCACAGACTCTCCCCAAACCCGTGGGAACTGAATCCTGACTAGGCAGCGTTCATGAGCTATATAGGTGGTGGGAATTATTACCAGGGATGCAGGTATAGCAATGCCGCCAGATCGCGGACAACCCGTATACAGCTTGAAAGTCGCCGCCGGTCTCGTGGGCCTGAGCCCGCGGACGATGCGGCTGTATGAGGAAGCAGAGCTGCTGGCCCCGGCTCGCGTGGGCGGGAACCAGCAGCGGCTCTACTCCGATCAGGACCTCCAATGGCTGAGTTGCATCCGCGATCTGATCCACGAAGACAGCCTCACCGTCGCCGCCATCCGCCGACTGCTTGACCTTATTCCTTGCTGGGAAGTGAAGCACTGCGCGCCCGAGATCGCCGAGGCGTGCAAGTCCCATCTGCGGATCCCCAACCTCGCCGGCATCGATGCCGAGACGGCCGAACAGACGGACACAGAAGCGGCCGATACGGACGCGGCGGACGTGCGAATTGAGCTGTTCTACGGGGTCCAGGAGCTGGATAGCATTCTGCATTGCGCGCGGTGCGTGGCGGCTGAGCGGGCGGCGCGCAAGGTGGCGCTGAATTACCCCGATCGCGTTAGCGTGCACAAGGCCGACATCCTCTCTGACGCAGCGCAGAGCCTCGGCGTGATCATGAGTCCGACGCTGCTGGTGAACGGCGAGCTTCTGACGTCAGGGACGGGCGTTCGAGAAAGTCGGCTGGACAACTACGTGCGGCAGTTGCTTGAAGAGATCGACGACGAAAACGGCGTCGGGGTTGAAACCCCTCCTACAAGTGCTAGCGAAGGAGTCGAGGCATGAGTCAAGAGCACGATTTCAAGGTGGCGGTATTGGGATGCAGCGGGATTGGGAGACTGGTCTCAACCGTTGTGCGGCAGGCGGTCTACATGATCGCAAACGACCGGCCCGATGACGTGGTGATCATGAGCGCCGGTGAACTGACGGGCGACGTCGCCGAGGGACTCGAGGCGGCCAAGAAGTACCCGCTGGTGGTCATCGACGGGTGCCGGCCGAAGTGCGCGACGGCCATCGCCGCGGGCAAGGACCTGAACATCGCGGCGCAGGTGTGGGTGCCGAAAGTGGCCGCGAAGTACAAGCAGTCGATCGCCGGCGAGAACCGCGTGGCGCTGGGCGAGAAGGGCATGGCGCTGGCGCGGAGGGTGGCCGATGAGGCGATCGACGAGATCGATCTCGCGCTGGCCGAAGAGGCGATGAGCACGCTCTGAAGGCAGGGGCCACGTCAGGGCTGACGTCAGGGCTAACGACGGTACGAAACGGGGAAAGGACAGGACCATGCCAGACAAGATCTGCATTCAGCCTTGCTTGGGAATCAACAACGCGGCCAGCACGATCGGCCGGCAGGCGTCATATCTGGCGCACGATGAACTCCTGGGCCGCGACAAGAGCGACCTGGGCTGCGCGCCGGCGCTCTACGCGGATGTCGAGGAAGACATCGACTTCATCAGGGAAGACTACGTGGTCGCGGTGGAATCGTGCGGCAACCGTTGCGCGAACCATCTGGTCGCGGAGAAGCAGGGCGAAGTCCACGCCACGGTGATGGTCGAGGAAGTGCTCGCCGAGGCGGGGATCACGCTGGATGGCATCCCCCGCGAGCATGTCGAGGTCGATCACCCGGCCGTGAAGGCGGTCGCTGATGAAATCGCTCGCGTGTCGAAGAGCCTGCTCGATGGCGAGGGGAACTAGCCTGCGATGAGAGAGTCGATGCTCCCCCGACAGATGTTCGCGGAGACAGTGGGATCGTACATCCTCTGCTTCTTCGGGCCCGGCGCGGTGGCGGTGGCGGTGCTAACCGGCGCCCACCAGGGCCTGTGGCAGGTCGCGAGCGTCTGGGGGTTCGGGATCGCGCTGGCGATCTACGCGGTCGGCTCAGTCAGCGGCGCGCATCTGAACCCGGCGGTGACGGTGAGCATGGCTATCTTCCGCGGCAAGGACTTCCCGGCAAGGAACATCGCTCCGTACATCGGCGCGCAGATGGTTGGGGGCGTGCTGGCGGCGCTGACGCTGCTGGTGCTGTTTGGCCCCACGTGCCGACAGTTCGAGACCGACAATGGCATCACCCGCGGCGAGTCGGGCAGCCAGCACTCGGCGATGTGGTTCGGCGAGTATTTCCCGAACCCAGCGATGTACGGTACCGACGAGGCCGCGTTTGCACAGGTTACGCCGCCGATGGCGTTCCTGGCCGAGGGAATCGGGACGGCGTTCCTGGTCTTCTTCATCTTCGCGCTGACGGACGCGCGCAATCCGCTCTCCCCCAGCAAAGTCCGGCTGGAGCCGCTGTTCATCGGATTCGCGGTTGCGGCCATCATCGCGATCATCGCGCCCCTCACGCAGGCGGGCTTGAACCCAATGCGCGACTTCGCGCCAAGGCTGGTCTCGTATTTCGCGGGCTGGGGCGAGATCGCCATCCCAGGACCGCGCGGCTGCGAGTGGTGGCTGTTCATCGTGGCGCCGCTGGTGGGAGGGCCGGTTGGAGCGGCGGTCCACCAGGCGCTCAGGTCCGAGAAACGCAGGCAAGCGGCGACGGAGAGCGCGGTTGAGGAGACAGGAAAGGCTGCCAAATGAACTGCTACGCATGCAACAGCCAGCAGAAGGCGACGCCGGCCGTCGGCATCTGCATCATCTGCGGGATGGCGCTGTGCCCCGAGCACGTTGTCCGCGAGGAGCTGCCCCAGTGGGTGGAAGTGCGCGCGGGCATGGGCGCGATGCGCCAGGAGCTGGCCGAGACGCTGCCGAGGATTACGTGCGCGGAGTGCCACCGCGTGCTGAGCGAAACAGGCTAGTAGAAGACAGGACCGGGCCGGCGAGAGTCGGCCTTCTTTTGGGATCGATTATTGGATTTAGGGTCCGAATTAACTAAAGAACCAGTAGGGAGGCTCGCAATGGGTTGGCTAATCTTCTTGTTCATCGCGGTGGCGTTTCTGGCGTACGCGAATGGCGCCAACGACAACTTCAAGGGCGTGGCGACGCTGTTTGGCAGCCACACCACGAATTACAAGAAGGCCCTGCTGTGGGCGACGGGCACGACGCTCGCGGGCGCTCTCTGCTCGGTCTTGCTGGCGGAGGGTCTCGTGAAGACCTTCTCGGGCAAGGGCCTGGTGCCGCCTGAGATCGCGGCGTCGACGACATTCGCGCTCGCGGTAGCGCTCGGCGCGGGACTCACCGTCATCATCGCGACGGTCATCGGCTTCCCCATATCCACCACCCACAGTCTGACCGGCGCGCTGACAGGCGCGGGCTTGGTGGCTTGCGGCGCGGAGCTGAACTTCGGCGCGCTGGGGAAGTCCTTCTTCATCCCACTGCTCGCCAGCCCGCTGATCGCACTGGTCCTTGCGGGCGGCCTCTACCCCTTCATGAAGTGGATCCGAGACAAGTTGGGCATCACGAAAAAGTGGGTCATCTGCACGGTCAGCCCGGCGGCTTTGGCAGGGGCGGGGAACACCGGCGTCGACATGGCAGTGGCAGTGGCGCCGGAGAAAGAAACCGCGCCGCCCGCTGAGTCGAGCGAGAGCGGAGATACGATGAGAGTGGAGCAGTATGATGGCGAGGTCCTGGGCATGCAGTGCCAGTCAGTGCTTGACACGGCGCACTTCGCCAGCGCGGGCATGGTGAGCTTCGCCAGAGGACTGAACGACACGCCGAAAATCGTAGCCCTGCTGCTGGTGGCGAACGCGGTCGGGGTCCACTGGGGACTGCTCGCGGTGGGGATCGCCATGGCGATCGGCGGGCTACTCAACGCGCGGAAGGTCGCCGAGAAGATGAGCCTGAAGATCACGCCGATGAGCCACGGACAGGGCTTCACGGCAAACGTGGTGACGGGCTTTCTCGTTGTGGTCGCCAGCCGGATGGGCGTGCCTGTTTCGACGACGCATGTCTCGTGCGGGTCGTTGTTTGGCATCGGCGCGAGCGGCAAGAGCGGTGACATGAAGGTCATCTCCGAGATCATTCTCTCTTGGGTGCTGACGCTCCCGGTGGGGGCGCTCGCCGCGGGGCTGGCGTACTGGGTGTTCAGCTAGGAGAACGGCCGCAGGCAAGAATGCCTGCGCCACGAAGACAGCAAGGGGACACGGATTACATGAGCCAAGCCAAGCGCGTCATCTTCCTCTGCACGGGCAACTCATGCCGCAGCCAGATGGGCGAAGGGCTCCTGCGTCACATTGGCGGAGAGGCCGTCGAGTCATTCAGCGCGGGCACCAAACCCGCGGATCGCGTCCACCCTCTCGCCGTGGCGACGATGGCCGAACGCGGCATCGATATCTCCAGCCACACGCCGAAGGTGCTGGACGACTTCGACGGGGAGACCTTTGACCTACTCATCACAACGTGCGACAGCGCCCAGGAAGAGTGTCCACATTACTCCGGCGCGAAGGAACGACTGCACTGGTCGCTGCCGGATCCCGCCGACGCGACCGGCACGGAGGAGGAGATTCGGGCGTTCTTTCGCGAAGTAGCGGACGACATCGAGCGGCGGATCAACGAGCTGCTCGCCGACACCGCTTGAGAGACCTCGGAGGCCCAACTCAGTGCGCACCCTCGCCCGGCTCGCAGCCCCATCCCTGATGGCGCTGCTGCTGTCCCCCACCTTCGCCGAGACGATTGTCGACGAGTTTGAGACGCTCAATACCCAGACGTGGCGACCCGCGAACCTGCTCGGCGACCGGCAATTCCCAGGCCTGAGCGTTGAGGTCCGGGATGGCGCGCTGCGCATCCAGGGGACCACCGACGACGAGGCTATCAGCCTCGCCGGCGTACGGACGAGGGCGATGTTTGGCGCGTCGGAGGCGCAGCCGCTCACCGTGCGGGTGACGCGCGCTTCGCACGGAGGGCGAGCCGATCGCGCGGAGCATGGCGTGATCCTGTGGAGGTCGGCGGGGGAGTTCTTCTACGTGCGCGAGCCAGTCCATCAACTCGTGAAGGACTGGCAGCGATATCAGTCGTGGCAGGTGCTGACCGGCGGCGGCGGGATCGGCGTGCAGGATATCCTCGACGAAGAGCTGTTCCTCGAAGCGAATCCCCAAGAACCCTTCGACTGCAAGCTACACCAGATGCCACGCGCGGTGGAGATCCGGTTTGATGGCACGACGGTCGTGGTTAGCATTGATGGCGAGGAGTGCCACCGGCAGGAGCTGCCTTGGAGCGGGCCATTCACCGTCGGGCTTGTCGCCGGAAGCTTGGGCGCCGCCGTGCATGCGGACGTCGCGTTCAGCGACATCGCGATTGAGGGCGACGTGATGGCCGAGGTCGATGCGCTGCCGATCGATACGACAGGCTGGGAGCCGGCGCAACCATCGTACTGGCGGGGAGATGCGGAGCTTGACGAGGGCGCGGCGGAGCGGCTGCTGGCTACGAAGCCGCCGGTGCAGGCGGCGATGGTGCTACGATCCCGCTGGCAGCCCTCGGTGATCAAGCAGTTCATCGACTGGTCGGCGGACGAAGGCCTGAACTGCGTGGCGCTGGATCTCGCGTGGAGCGAGGTTGAGCGGGAGAAGGGCGCCTTCGATTTCAGCCGGTACGACGGGTGGATCAACTATGCGGTGAACCGAGGGCTGTGGGTGCAGCTCAAACCATGGTGGATCAACCGCCAGTACCCCCGATGGATCAGCCCCGAACTCGAGCAGAAGCCACTGATAGGGACCAATCGCCTGCACGAACTGACCTTTGCCAACGATGGGTTGAATGACCACATCGCGCGGTTTGTAAGCGAGACGGTGAGGCACTACCGGGGCTACCCCGTCACGTGCTACACGCCGGTGGCGGCGAGCGCGGCGGAGCTTGAGTATTCGCACGGCGACTGGCGCGATGCGTCCGACTGGGCGCTGGATCAGTACCGCGAGTGGCTTGGGCGGAAGTACCCGGGCAGGAACACGGACGAGGCGACGATGCCGGAGAACCTGGATGTGACGCCGGGCGAGCCGGATCTCCGGGCGCATGTCATCGACTGGTTTCGCTATCGCGAATGGTCGCTGAAGCAGCTCGTCGACCGGCTGGGGAAGGCGATCCACGAGGCGGACCCCGAGGCGGTCTTCGCGATACAGGTTGGCCGCGCCCAGGACGGCCCCTCGTGCCCGCGGCGCGCCTCGGTGGGCGTTTTCTACTGGGGCGAGTCAGCGGACATGGTGATTGCGGATCCGCAGCCACGTGACGGCGACTCGATGGGCTACCTGATCGACACCATCCGAGGCAATGGGAAGATCGCGGCGATGGAACTGGATGCGCCGGCGCGGTTTGAGCTGCCGATGGATGACTATCGCGACAACACCGTCGACTGCTGGCGACACGGCGGAACGTGGAGTTCGTGGGCGAACTGGGTGCCCGATGAGCTGGCGCTGGAGGGCGTCCTGCGGATGACGCGAGAGACCGCGGAGGCGCTCGACGCGGACCACTCATTTCCAACGCCACCGACGGCGATGTACGTGAGCAAATGGGACCTATACTGCTACCACGGGCAAGACCGGTGGCGCGAGTATCGAGATGCCTACCTGGGGCTGACGGATGGCGGGAGACAGGTCATCGATGTGATTAGCGATGATAGAATGCTGGCGCAACCAAGGGCATTGGGACGGTACGACCGGATCGTGGTTCCCTACGCTGATTGCATTGACGCGCGGGTGCTGAAGCTCCTAAAGCGTCACGCGAAGAAGCTCGAGGTGACGCGGGACGCGGAGTTTGGGAAGAACGTGCTGAGTATCGCTGACGGCGACGGGTACTGAGCCCCTGCTGGAGCCCATGATAGGCGCGCGGGCAGGGGATGAGGTGGTAGGCGTCGAAACCCCATGTTGTTCACCCCATGTTCATGCGACAGCGATACCGCCATCATGCATTGCGATGGCTTCTCTGAGAGGAGCAGCAAGCATTGGCACTGTACTCCCCCACTTCACGAAGTCCCCTTGAGAGGATCGACATAAAGGCCCGCGGGGTCGATGTCGTCACGCGGGTCCGCAAGGCCTTGCAGGCAGGCCAGGTCAGCCTTCCCGAGAAGACGGCGAAGGCGTTCGCCTGGGAGGCCGCGGAGATCCACAAGATACTCCTCAACCCCACACCGGACGAGACGCTGAGCATCTTCCCGACCCCATGGTTGCAGGTCCGGTGGGATACCGTCATCTTCTCTCCCACGGACCCGTGGTACCCATACTTCGACACGACAATAGACCCTCGTCGCATCGACATCCAATACGCTCCGTGGGGATGGTTCGAGCGCAAGTACGCCGAGTCTGGGGAGTACGAGCTCTCCCCATGGGGATCGGCAGGCCGTTGGTCAGTATTGAAGGCGCAAGACCCCACCTTCAATCCTCGATCAGAGGACCTCTTCGATTATTGGGGTAAACACATGGTTGTCCTATCGGCCGATCCCGACCCGCTGGTGTGCTCCGAGCGAGTGC
>CAZKUN010000061.1:0-40583 GCA_964555935.1 uncultured Armatimonadia bacterium
GAGACATAGGCGCGCGCGACGGGCTCCTCGCGGATTGGGTATCAAAGAATATCTCCTCGTTCATCGGCCGATCCCGGAATGACTGAGCCAATAGACAACGCGCGATTCCGGACTGCGGCCGAGGGCCCGGGCACGCCAGGCCTGTTAACAAATCATTTACCACACCAAGCAGTAGGTCTCACAGGTTCTCTTTCCGGTACGGCCGCGGTTCTGTTTAGCGAGTGGCCCTGCATCCTGAAACGAATCCAGCCCCGTGCCAGTATGGGCTGCATATGCGCTGAGCCAGAAGGCGCGCGATCGATGGCGGTGTTCAGCCCTCCCTTCGGCAAGCGAACCGCGCCAGCGCCGGAGCTGACGCGAGTGCCCAGGCCGACCAGTTGGGCCCTACCCACGGCAGTGGCCGCAGTCGGCGTGCCCAAAGCATCGCTTGCACTGTGCTGGCTAGTCTGCTATCATTGCTATAGCAAAGATTGCACTAACATCCATCGGCTACGCTGGCGCTTGCCGATGTGAGGCCGGAATACTGCGATGGCCGGGACGACAATACCGAAAAGGTCCAAGCCGGAGGTGGCGATGGAAGCGGCCCACGACCTCTGGCGAGTGTTCAAGTCCGTCGACGACCAGTCCAAGCACGTCCAGGCCCGATATGGCGTCACGGGGCCCCAACTCGGAGCGCTCTGGGAGCTGCGCGAGAGGCGCGGCCTGACCGTAACCCAGACAGCCCGACGAATGCACGTGCATCCATCAACCGTGACCGGCATCGCCGACCGGCTTGAGGCCAAGGAACTCGTACGGCGAGTGCGGGATGCCAAGGACCGGCGGGTGGTCCATCTTGAGATCACGCGGAAGGGCCTGGCGCTGGTGAAGCGAGCGCCGCGTCCCTCCCGCCGTCGCATACTCGACGGGCTTGGCGAGATGCCGGAGCAGCGGCTCCGGTCGTTTGGACGGGTGCTGGCGGACATCGCAGACATGATGGAAGAGGACGAGTAGGAAGCGCACATGAAGTGCCACGGTAGCAGGCCAACAACCACGTAGTCGCCGCAAACGAGGAGGACAGATTGGCTTCGCCTGAGGGCAAAGCGAAGCGCTTGCGCTTCTGCGTCATGGGAGCCGGCCACGGTGGTCTTGCCATGGCCGGGCATCTTGGCGTCATGGGGTTCGATGTCCACCTCTGGAACCGATCTCCGCAGCGGATCGAGCCTGTGGCCGCGCGTGGCGGCGTGCGACTCGAGGGCGAAGTCTCCGGCTTCGGGCCGGTGGCGCTGACTACTACGGACCCTTCCGAGGCGCTCGACGGGTGCGAAGTGGTGATGGTGGTCGTGCCCGCCACGGCTCACCGAGACATCGCCCGCACATGTGCCCCACACCTGACCGACGGGCAGACTGTCGTCCTGAACCCAGGCCGAACGTTCGGGGCCCTAGAATTTGAGCACGCGCTCCGCACGGCCGGGTGTGAAGCCGACGTCATCGTGGCGGAAGCCCAGACGCTGCTCTATGCCTGCCGTGCCACCGGCCCGGGTCAGGCTCGCATCTTGCGCATGAAGAACTCCATCCCTGTCGCCTCCATTCGCGCGCACCTGATACCCCAGGTGGTCGAGAAACTCCAGCCCGCGTTTCCCGTTTTTGTGCCAGGCGACACGGTGCTCAAGACCAGTCTCAACAACATCGGCTCGGTATTCCACCCGGCACTGATGCTGCTTAACGCAGCCTGGATCGAGGCGAGCGAGGACTTCGAGTTCTATCACGAGGGTGGCTCGCAATCCGTGTGCGGGGCCCTTGAAGCCCTCGACCAGGAACGTGTGGCCGTCGCCGCCGCAATGGGTATCCGGGCGATGACGGCCCGCGAGTGGCTCTACTTCGCCTACAGCGTGACCGGCAAGAACCTGTACGAGGCCATGCGGGCGAACCCCGGCTACCGAGGCATCAGCGCGCCGCGCCGTCTCAGCCACCGCTACATTACTGAGGACGTGCCGACAAGCTTGGTCCCATTGGCGTCGTTGGGGGCGCAATTCGGCGAGTCCACTCCTATGATGGCCAGCCTGATCACCATGGCGAACGTAGTGAGCGGCGAGGACTACTTCGCCACTGGACGCACGGTCGAGCGATTGGGCTTGCAGGACATGACGCTGGAGGAGATCCGAGCCCACGTCATCGGCGTGGGCGGCCCTGTCAACGGGACGCGGACTCAGACGCGGGGGGAGGTGGCGCCCCATGCCTGAGTCCGGCGACCCGGAACCACCCACTACCACGCTGTCACGACGCCACTTCCTGCGCCTGTCTACGGGATTGGCGGCCTTCGGCGCCGCTGGCCTGTCCGGATGCGCGCGCCGCTCCTCCGTGCCGACGCTGGCGATCGGCCTCGATCAGGATGTCCCGACCCTCGACCCCGCGATGCACCGTTCGCGTACCGCGGAAGCTGTCATCCGCAACCTGTCAGACGGCCTCGTCACGCGCGCTGCCGATATGCGCATCGTGCCCGAGATCGCCGAGTCATGGCGTCGGATCGATGACCTCACGTGGGAGTTCGCCATCCGGCCCGGCGTGCGTTTCCACAACGGGGACGCTCTCACTGCGGAGGATGCAGCCTTCACGATCCAGCGGACGATCACGCCGGAGGCCATCGGCGGGCAAAGCTCACCGCGCAAGGGCCTGTTGGGCAGCGTCGATGGAGCGGAAGCGATTGACGAGCAGACGCTCCACATCACGACTTCCGAACCATACCCTCTGCTGCCGAAGATGCTGGCATTCCACGAGATCGTCCCCAAGCGTTACATCGAGGAGGTCGGCGACGAGGAGTTCGGGCACCGACCAGTGGGCGCCGGCCCATTCCGCCTCGTCCAGCATGTCACGGGCGAGCGCATCGTGATGGAGCGCTTCAACGACTACTACGGCGGAGCCCCGTCCATCGACCGACTCGTCTTCCTGCCGATCCCGGAGGTAGCGACGCGGTTGGGTTCCTTGCTCGCCGGCGAGATCGACATCGCGGAGAAGGTCCCACCTCACGCCGCCGAGATGATCGAGCGCGACAGCGGCGCCCGGCTCTCACGGGCCACCGGCACGCGGTCGTTCTTCATCGGCCTGAACTGCAAAGCCCCCCCGCTGGATGACGTGCGCGTGCGCCGGGCTCTCGCCCATGGTCTCGACATACCGCGCATGGTTGATCGCATCCTCAGCGGGCATGCAACCACACTGGCTGGCCCGCTGACGCCCGCGGCCTTCGGCTTCGATGGCGAGCTGACACCGCGCACGCACGACCCCTCCCTCGCGAAATCACTTCTGGCCGAGGCTGGAATAGACTCGTCGCTCGAGCTGGAACTCGACTGCGAGGATGTGAACCGCGAACTCGCCGAGACGGCCGCCGCGCAGCTTAGCGACTTGGGCATCAGCGTTCGACTACGGGTCTGGAAGTGGGACGTGCTCCAGCCGCTCCTCAAGGCCGGCGAGCGGCAGATGTGGATCACAAGCTGGGGGAACGCAAGCCTCGACCCGGCAGGACTCCTGCCGCCGCTCTTCGTGACGGACGCCCGCGGCAACTTCATGGGCTACTCGAACGCCGAGGTCGATGCAGCTCTGGAGCGATCGCAGGTGGCCTTCGCCCCGACGGAACGGGAGGCGCTGTTCGTCAAGGTCCAGCGCATCGTCCACAACGAGGTCCCGGCCATCTTCGGCTGGGCGACCGAGGAGATCTACGGCGTCTCGACCCGCGTCGCCGACTGGGATGCCCGGCCGGACGCAATGCTGATGATGCACGGGACGTCCCTGGTATAGGACCATGAAGCCCATCGCCATCATCCGACGACTGTTGCTCCTCGTCCTCGTGCTCCTCGGGGTCAGCCTCGTCGTGTTCTCGATGATGCACCTGACGCCTGGCGATCCCATCGAGCTGATGATGGGCCAGGCGGGGCATGTGAGCGAGGAAGAGATCGAAGCGCTCCGGCACGAGTACGGGCTCGATCTCCCGGCCCATGAACAGTACTGGCGCTTCGTCACCGGCGCAGCTCGCGGGGATCTGGGCGTCTCGTATCACCACAAGCAACCGGTCTCGCAGGTCATCGGCCGACACCTTCCGGCGACCGTCGAGTTGACGGTGTGTGCGCTGGTTCTGGCCGTCGTCTTCGCGATACCAGTGGGTGTGTTCTGCGCGGTTCGCCGGAACACGGCGTGGGACTGGTCAGCCATCGGCGTTAGCCTCGTGGGCGTGTCGATGCCGGGCTTCTGGTTGGGGCTCGTGCTGATGCTTGTGTTCGCCATCGGGCTGAAGTGGTTGCCGGTGACCGGCCGGATGGACCACTCCCTCGTGTTCGAGCCGCGGACAGGACTCTATGTGCTTGATAGCCTGCTCGCTGGTGATCTCGCGGCGTTCTGGAGCGCCATCGAGCACCTGCTGCTTCCGGCAATCACGATGGGCGCCCCAATGGCGGCCATCACCTCACGGATGGTCCGGACCAGCACCATCGAGGCCTTGCAGCAGGACTACGTCCGCTTCGCCCGCGCGAAGGGCCTGCCGGAGCATGTGGTGGTCATCAAGCATGCGCTGCGCAACGCGCTGATCCCAACGGTCACTGTGATCGCACTCCAGACGGGGATACTGCTCAGCGGGAACATGATCATCGAGACGGTCTTCAGTTGGCCCGGCGTCGGCCGACTTGCCGTCCAAGCTATCGAGGCGCGTGACTACCCGCTGGTCCAGGGCGTGGTGCTGCTCTACGCAACGACGTACGTGCTTCTGAACCTGGCCGCTGACTTGCTGTATGGCTGGCTGAACCCGAAGATCGAGGAGTAAGGCGTGGCCGAAGCCGCCGAGATCCTGACAACCGAACCGTCGCCTTCCGCCTGGCGCGACCTCGCCCGGAACAAGGTCGCCATGGCCGCTGCCATTCTGCTGGCGCTGTTTGTGCTGGTGGCTCTGTGCGCGCCGATCGTGGTGGGCTACGACCCGGCGACGATCGACCTCGACCGGCGCCTGCAACCACCCGCGTGGTCCGGTGGGGAGTGGTCACATCCCCTCGGTTGTGATCAGGTAGGACGCGATGTGCTGACGCGGATCGTCTACGGCGGAAGGACATCCGTCCTCATCGGCGTTGTAATCGTGCTGCTTACGGTGCTGATCGGCGTCGCCCTCGGCAGCATTGCCGGCTACTTCGGTGGATGGCTTGATGTCGTCCTGTCGCGGCTGGTCGACATTCTGTTAGCGTTCCCATTCCTCGTCTTTGCCCTGGGGATGATGGCCGTGCTCGGACCCGGCTTGCTCAACATGATCCTTGTACTCGCATTCAAGGGTTGGGTCGACTTCTACCGCGTTGCGCGGGCCGAGGTCATCTCTCTGAAGTCCGCCGAGTTCGTTGAGTCGGCGCGGGCGCTCGGCGTGCGATGGCCGACGATCATCGTCTCGGAGATCCTGCCAAACGTGATGCCGTCCATCATCGTCCTCGCCGCGCTGCGGATGGCCGCGATCATCATTGCCGAGGCCTCGCTCAGCTTCCTCGGTCTGGGCGTCCAGCCGCCGACGTCCTCATGGGGGATGATGATCAGCGAGGGCCGGCCGTACATGCTCAATGCCTGGTGGGTCTCCACCTTCCCGGGACTTGCGATTGCCGGTCTGGTGCTAGCGATCAACGTGTTCGGAGAGGGCCTGCGCGACGCTCTCGATCCCCGGCTGAAGGGGGCGGAGCAATGAGCGCACCCGTCCTATCGGTTCAGGGACTGACAACAACCTTCACCGGCCGGGACCCGTTCGAGGCGCTGACCGACATCTGCTTCGAGGTCCGCGGCGGCGAGGTCTTCGCCATTCTGGGAGAGTCCGGCTGCGGGAAGTCGGTGACCGCCCTGTCAATCGTGCGCCTGGCCGGGCCGACAGCTCGTGTGGACGGCGAGGTCAGGCTGGGCAACGCGGACCTTCTCTCGCTGGATGAGTCCGGGATGCGCGGCATCCGAGGCGCGCGGATCGCCATGGTGATGCAGAACCCGTTCTCGGCGCTGAACCCCGCCATCCGCGTGGGCGACCAGATCGCCGAGGCCATCCGGGCACATGCTTCTGCAGAGGATGCTGCGTTGTTCGGCCGGCGTTCCCTGCTCCGCCGCGAGAGACGCAACGGGGAGGTGTGGCGTCGCGTTGTGAGGCTCCTTGAGCAGGTCGGCATTTCGGATGCGGCTGACGCGGCCACGCGATGGCCTCACGAGTTCAGCGGCGGGATGTGTCAGCGCGTTGTGACCGCGATTGCACTGGCCTGTGAGCCGGAGCTCCTCATCGCGGACGAACCGACCACGGCACTCGATGTCACCGTGCAGCGCGAGATCATCGCGCTACTCGATCGGATCCGGCACGAGCGCGACACGGGCATCCTGCTCATCTCGCACGACTTCGCCCTGATCGGTGAGTTCGCCGACCGCGCGGCGGTGCTCTATGCGGGGCAGATCATGGAGATGGCCACCGTAGACGACCTGATGAGAAATCCGCTGCACCCATACACGTCGCTCCTGCTCGAGTGCGTGCCCGATCTTGGACATGAACACGAGCTGGCAACCATCCCGGGCACGGTGCCGCACCGGTATGACCGAATTGCCGGCTGCCGCTTCCATGACCGGTGCCCGAAGGCAGTGGACGCCTGCCGCACCGAGTCGCAGGATCTCAGAGAGCTGGAGAAGGGACATTTCGTCCGATGCCACCTGGCAACGACGTGACAGACACAGAGGCGCTTCTTGAGGTCCGCGACCTGCGGACCCACTTCAGTCTCGAGCGGTCACTGCTTGAGAATGCCCTCGCGCGCATTGCCGGCCGTCCTCCGCGACTGCTTCGGGCCGTCGACGGAGTCTCGCTACACATATGCCCCGGCGAGACGCTCGGCCTCGTCGGGGAGAGTGGGTGCGGGAAGACGACCCTTGGGCGCAGCATCCTTCGTCTGGTCGAGCCGACCGACGGAGAGGTGCGCTTCAGGGGCATGGTCGTCAACGAGCTGACCCCGAGCCAGTTGCGGGCACTCAGGCCGCGCATGCAGATCGTCTTCCAGGATCCAGGGGGGGCGCTCAATCCACGGAGGACTGTCGCAGCGGCCGTCGGGCGAGCCCTGGATGTCGCCGGCATCCGCGGGCGGCGCGCCCAGGCATCTCCGTGCAGCGACCTCCTGGAGTCGGTGGGCCTGCAGCCCGAGCTTGGGAACCGGTACCCGCATCAGTTGAGCGGCGGCCAGAAGCAGCGCGCGTGCATCGCTCGAGCCTTGGCCACGGAACCGGACCTCATCGTTGCTGATGAGCCCGTGTCGGCCCTCGACGTATCCGTCCAGGCACAGATTCTCCACCTGCTCACGGAGCTCCAGCGCAAACGCGGTGTGGCGCTGCTCTTCATCAGCCACGACCTGAGTGTCGTGCGCCAGGTCAGCCACCGCATCGCCGTCATGTACGCCGGTCGCATTGTCGAGATCGGTCCGGCGGAGGACGTCATCGACGGCGCGCTCCACCCGTATACGCAGCAGCTGCTCGAGGCCGTGCCGCGTTTGCACCACCGTCGGGACTTCCGCGCTCAGGACGACGCCCCTGCGCGGCCCCGTGCGGATCGACCGGAGGGCGGGTGCCCGTACGGTGACCGATGCCCGGTCGGACAGCAGGCGCGGTGCGGGGATCTGGAACCGGAGTTGGTGCAGATTGCTCCCGGGCACAGCGTTGCGTGCCATGACGTCACTCGTCCAGCGGCGACGCAGTAGTCGGACGGAACACCATTCAGCCAGCACAAGGAGAGTATCATGTGTGGCATTGCTGGAACCATAGGAACCCGAGACACGACCGCCGTGCATGCGATGCTTGACGCCCAACGGCATCGCGGCCCCGACGGACGTCACGTCTGGCAAGCACCGGGCGAGCCGTTCATCCTTGGTCACGACCGCTTGGCGATCATCGACGTCGCCGGCGGCGAACAACCCATACCAAACGAGGACCGCTCGCTCTACGTCGCGGTCAATGGCGAGATCTACAACCACGAGGCCCTACGCGCCGGCTTGCGCGGGCGACATCGCTTCCGGACGGGGAGCGATTCCGAGGTCCTGCTTCATCTATATGAGGAGCTGGGGCCGGAAGCCGTCGGGGAGTTGGACGGCATGTTCGCCGCGGCTATCTGGGGCCCCGAATCGGGCCTGTTCCTTGCCCGCGATCCGCTCGGCATCAAGCCGCTATACTACGGGCGCGACGGCGCGAACACGCTCTTTTTCGGGTCGGAGATCAAGGCACTCGTGGACCACGTCCCGATGGTCAAAGAGTTCCGCAATGGGCACTACTGGACCGAAGACACCGGCCGCGTCAAGTACTACTCCGTGCCTCTCCCCCAGGACCAGATCGCCGACGAACGGGCTGCAGTCGACATGGTCGAGCAGACGCTTGTTGAGGCCATTCACAAGCGGCTGATGACCGACGTGCCACTCGGGGTCTTCCTGAGCGGCGGGCTGGATTCGAGCTTGATCGCCGCCGTTATGCGCAAGCACCGGCGTGGGGAGCTGCTCTCGTTCTCCATTGGGATGGAGGGATCCGCCGACATCGAGAATGCGCGCCGGGTGGCCGAGTTCCTGGGGACCAGGCATCACGAGCACATCATCACGCGAGAACAGATCATCGAGGCACTGCCGGCAGTCATCGCCCAGCTCGAGTCGTGTGATCCGGCTCTCGTCCGCAGCTCGATCCCCACGTACTTCGTGTCGCGGCTCGCCTCCCAGCACGTGAAGGTGGTGCTATCGGGCGAGGGGGCCGATGAGCTGTTCGCCGGCTACCACTACCTCGACGACTTCGCGGACGACCCCTTAGCCCTGTCCCGAGAGTTGCATCTCATCACGTCACGGCTCCACAACACGAACCTCCAGCGTGTGGACCGGATGACGATGGCTCATGGGCTCGAGGGACGCGTGCCCTTCCTTGACACGGACATGGTCGACTTGGCCTTCCGCCTGGATCCGGACCTCAAGCGCCGCAGCCCTGGCAAGTGGGTGCTGCGCAAGGCCGCCGAGCGACACCTGCCCGAGGAGATCGTCTGGCGCACCAAGGAGAAGTTCGCGATTGGTACGGGGGTAGGCCCGGTCCTGGAGCAGCACGCCGAAGATGTGATCAGCGACCGGCGCATGGCGGAAGAGCGAACGCTGGACGGAGAGCCCTTCGCTTCGAAAGAGGCGCTGCTCTACTGGTCCATGTTCGCAGAGGATTACGCGAGGCCTGACATCGTCAACGCCATGGGTCAGAGCCGCAGCCTCAACCCGGGAGAGCGTTGGGAGGAGGATTGACGCCAACCGACTACCGACTGGCACGAAAGGTCCCCCAACTCATCGGATGCACGTCGCCGCCGGAGCACGGAGTCGGGGCCCGAGCCCCTAGTCCGGCTGGGCGGGGGAGAGCGCTGGTGAACTGGACGCCTTTCTTCTTGTAGTCTGAATAGGTCCACCTTGGTTCGGCCGATCCGTCCCTCAAGCGACGAGAGCAGTCCGTAGCGCCCTGCCTACGGGCCATTGGGCCGACTGCCCTTGAGATTGAGCCTATCAGGGTCTACTCAATGGCTTGGAATAGTGGCCCGACGCATCGAGGGGAAACCACTCCGGCGAGGAGCAGACGTCAGGCCAAGCGCGGGACGCGATCAGCACGACGTCGCCAACTGAAGTATGGTAATTGGATATCTACAGGGATCTCTTCAAGCTAATCTCAATCTCTTCTCTTCACAGGATCATTCACCCCCACCAAAGCGAATCATTGCGAGACCTTCACGACGCGCACGTCCTCGGGCTCGACGGTGAGGCTGAAGGTCCGGCCCGCCGCAATCCACGCCAGCTCAGATCCGTCCACCAGATCGGTCACTCGGCTGTCGGCTGACGTTGCCGCTCGCGGGTCGATCGCGACTTCGGTCGTCAGCGATTCGTCCCCTGGGTTGAGGCATGTGAGGTAGATGGTCTCGCCGTCGCCGAAGCGCTCGATCCAGACGCCCGGGTCACTCGACTTCGCGAGGGTGATCGGCTCCCATCCGGCCTGCGTGATCTCCTGCAGGACAGGCATGTACTTCGCATACGTTGGCCGGTCGCGCGCAACCCGAACGGGATTCGTCCAATACCACTTCCCCGTGGTGGCAGATGACGATTGGTTGCCTGGCCAGACGCCATAGAAAAGGCACCGCTTGACGTAGCGCTCCATCTGCTCGCCATCGAGATCGGCGTATTGCAGAAGGCAGAACGGCTTTGCGCGACACATGAAGCGCGCGTAGCTGAACGTCGCGTCGGATTTCGGCGTCCACTGCCCGCCGGGCATCCAGTTCTCTTCGCCGCCCATGATATCGAGGTAGGGGGCGCCGAAGCACGTGCCCGGCGCGCAGTTCCCGAACAGCAATAGCCCTCGCCGATGCATCCGCTCGGCCATGATTCTCGCATGCGTTACGTGAGAGAACTGCTGCTGGAGCGCGGGGGCGCGCGCGCCATCGAAGGTCAGCGGCTCCTCTGCGTGGGGCCAGTGCTCTCGTCGATAGTTGAGGTTGTTGGTGTAACACTCCATCGTATCGAGGTAGATGCCATCAACCTCGCCCTCGATCAGCTCCGCGGACTCGAAGTCGCCGTTCGCGAGTAGGTTGCGGTCGTCTCCCTTGATGGTGAGTCGCGCGTCGTCAATCCACAGAATCGTCGGGTCGGGAGACCATGGCGCGTTGACGAGCAGAGCCCGGATCGCGAATGGCATCTCGTCGGCACTGACCTCGTGGCGGAAGGTCTGCCACTCGGCGCTCAGGCCCGAGAGCGGGATGGCGTGGTTCTGGACTCGGTCGTCGGCAGTCTGAAACTCGATGGACCAGCTCAACCCCGTGCCCGCCTCCGGGACATCGGTGGCTCGCGCCGAGAACGAGAACTCGAAGGGCCCCGTCTCGCCTTCGGGGTTGTAGATGACCTGAGATAGCCCGCGCACGTACTGCTCGTAGTAGCCCTTCGAGCGGATGGGATCGAGACGGATCGACTGGTTCCCGGACGCCTTCGTTGCGGTGTCGACTTCAAGGCACGGTCGCTCGCCGACGCGATAGAGCGTCCACCCGGGCACGGACCACTGCTTCCACAGTCGAAGCGCCTCGAGGCTGTTCTCCCAGTCGAGATCGCCGGATGCGAAGTGACCGTCGGCCGGCGGCGGGATCGACGGATTCGGGTTGACGATCATCATGTTCTCGTTGCGCCCGCCCGGATTGCGGAAGAAGTAGCCCTGTGGTTGGCCCCAGGTGTCCGTGATGTAGCTGCCCACGTAGCCCGCGTACCGGTGGCGGGAGTCGGGCGGCATCTCAGGGCCCCTCTTGGCTCCCATCGCGCGCCCTCGATCGACCGCCGCCTGGGGATCCACGGGCCCGCGAGTCTCCTCAAACGGAGCATGGGCGGGCGACTCGTGGTGGTTGATCCAGGGCTCGGCATACTTCAGCGTGGTCATCCCCTGTCGGCTTTCCCAGCCGATGTTGCCCACGGCCTCAACGAACTGGAACCCGAAGTCCTCCCAGCCGCCCGGGATTCCAGCCGGACTCACAAACGCGCTCCACACGCCCTCCTGCGTGACCCGTTTGCTCATGAACGCCCAATCGAATAGCCCGTGGTACTTCTCCGTCGCGCCACGGAAGCCGTCGCGGACATCGAACCGGAACAGGTAGACGGTGAACGCGGCCCGGTTCGCCCAACGACCGGCGTCGGGGGAGAGCCCGAGATCGAAGCGGATCCGCAGCTCGCGGGCGGCCGCGTCGTACTCGGCCTGGAAGACCCTCGGCCCATCGACGCTTGTGCCGATACCGATGCCCGCGCCCGACGCATCCTCGACGCAGGCGATCGGGTATTGACTATCCCACCCGTCGCGCCCGGCGCCATACCACTTGGCGTTGCGGTAGAGCTTGCCCGCCTCGATGTCGCGGGAATTCCGCGCGTCGTCGTGCCACTTCCCCCCGACGACGTCGAGGGGAATCGCGATCGTGGCGCTCAGCGCGCGGTCGGCGTTCTGCCCGCTCCCCAGGCGACACCCGATCTCGATCGCCTCGCGAAGCGGCTGGTATGTCAGCAGGCCCCGAAGGCCCGCGTCCTCATCGGCGAACTCCTGATACACCCGGTGGTCGATCCGCTCGCACTCGGTCTCGGGGGAAACGGTTCGGTACTCGGCCGGCTGGACCGTCAGGTCGGAGTACCACGCAACGCATTCGGGCCCGGGGACGGTCAGGAGGAGCTTCAGACCGTCGAGCGGACGGTCGGGGCAGAGGATCTTCCGCCCAAGCTGCGGCCCGTGGTCATACTGCCCAAAGTAGGCCGACTGCTCCGGCATAGCTCCTCCGTCGGCGTAGGTGCCGTAGGTGTTGATCGCCAGGTGGACGTTCATCCACCCGGATGCGGTCGAATGCATCTCAGCCCTGCACCGGCCCGAGATTACCAGCGGTCGCGGGCGGTCTTGGGTCAGTTTGAGCGTGCGTTCCGCCGTCGGACGGTCTGGGCCCGACAGCTTCAGCCATCGCCCTCCGACGCCTTCCGGACCGTCCTCGATCACCCCGCCCGGCGACGACCACGCGCCCAATCCGTCCACGAAGTCTCCGTCCTCCAGCAAATCCGGCGCGTCGGGGTCGACGAGGACCTCTTCCAGGCGCAGCAATGGCGCGGGTCCCTGGTCGATCCGCTGGCCGTCTACTGCCAACTCCGCCAGGCGACCATCGCTCCGCTGGAGCGTGAGCGCGAGTCCGTCATCGGTCCACAGCTCGATGGCCTCCGGGGTCTCGCGAGCGTTCGATTCGGTTGCCGCCGTCACCACGGCTGGTACGAGTAGCGCGGCCAACAGACAGAGGGTGATTCCTTGCTGGGGCATTGCGCGAGCGTCCTCTCGAAACGGGGATTGCTCCGCAGCGGCCCTTCGCTCGACGGCGTTGGCGAACCTGCGGGGGATGAGTGGATCCATCGAGAACTCGGCGTGTGGCTCAGGCGAGCCGCAGGCACGGTGAGACGGAGGCGAGGTGGATGCGGGTGGGGTCTAAGAGCCGAATAGCCGGTAGACGAGATTCATGTCCAAATGCTCGCGAACCACATCAGTGAGGCGGTCGGGAGTGGGCTCGAGATCGAAGGCCGCGCCACCGGTCGGGGCCCAGCCAGCGTGACTCCAGGCCCGTGGCCGCCACCCGATACCTGGCGCGTGGAGGGTCGCAAGGTGAGAGAGCTTAGGAGGCATCGCCGAGGACGCCGGAGGAGGATGATGTCGGCGGCCGGAAACGATAGCACGACCATCGTGGCATGGATAGGAGAAACGGATGAAACCAGTGCGGACACGGCAGATTCATCTTGACTTTCACACATCAGAGCACGCGCCGGATGTGGGCGCGCGCTTCGAGAAGAGCCAATGGCAAGAAGCGCTGAAGCTCGGGCGCGTGAACCTGATCAACATCTTTGGGAAGTGCCACCATAGCTGGAGTTACTACCCGACCAAGGCGGGAATGGTGCACCCGACGCTGAAGTTCGATCTCCTCGGCGCGCAAATCGAGGCATGCCACGAGATCGACGTTAAGTGCCCAATCTACTTCACGATGGGGTGGTCGTCGAACGATGCGGAGATGCATCCGGAATGGTGCATCCGCGAGCGCGACGGCTCAGTCTGCGCTCCGGGATGGGACCATGGCGCGACCGAGGATACGCCCAAGCCGGGCTTCCAGTGGAAGTGCCTGTGCCCGAGCGGCGGGTACCACGAACTGGTGCTCGCGCAGACGGAGGAACTGTGCAAGGGCTACGAGGCGGACGGGATCTGGTACGACATCTACCAGGCGGAGCGACTGTGCTGGTGCGAGAACTGCCTGCGTGGGATGCTGGACGCGGGGATGGACGTGAACGACCTCACCGACGTGAGGAAGTACCGCGCGCAGACGCTGCGCAGGCACATGGGCGAGTGCGTCGGGCTGATCACCTCGCACCATCCCGATGCGGTGATCTACTTCAACGGGCAGACGACGCTGGACAACCGGATGAATGTCGAATACACGTTGTATGATTTCAACACGCAGAACGATCTAGAGGATCTGCCGACCACGTGGGGCGGGTATGACAAGCTGCCACTGCGAGCGCGGTACTTCGCGAATATCGACAAGCCGTTCGTCGCGATGAGCGGGAAGTTCCACACGGCGTGGGGCGAGTTTGGCGGGTTCAAGCACCCGGATGCGATCAAGTTCGAGGCGGCGAGCATGGTGGCGTATGGGGCGGTGTGCAACTTCGGCGATCAGCTCCACCCGTGCGGGCTGATGGACCTCGATACATACCGCAACATCGGCGCGGGCTTCGAGTACGTTGAGAGGATCGAGGAGTATGGCATCCACGCGGAGCCGGTGTCGAGCTTGGGCCTGTGGTTCTCAAGCAGCGCAGCGGATGACAACGGCGTCGCGTCGATGCTGCTGGAGACGCAAAACGACTTCCGGGTGGTGGACCCGGAGGCCGATCTGTCGCAATACGACGCCATCGTCTTGCCGGGCGGACAGTGCCTGACCGATGAGCAAGCGGGGAAGCTCAACGCATACAAGGGCGGGCTGCTCGTAATCGGCGAGAGCGCGCTGACCGCGGACCGGAGCGGCTTTGCGCTCGAAGTGGGTGCGGAGTACATTGGCCCCGGGCAGTATGACATCGACTACCTCGTGGTTGGGGAGGACTTGGGAGAGGGACTCGTTTCGTCACCGTTCCTGTGCTACGAATCGTGCATGATGGTCAAGCCGAGCCTGGACGCGGAGGTGCTGGCGGCGGTGCGCGAGCCGTACTTCAGCCGGACGTATGGGAAGTACTGCTCGCATCAGAACACGCCATATCAACTTGAGGATGCGGCGCATCCGGGGGCCATCAGGAAGGGCAACCGGATCTTCCTCCCGCACAACGTCGGCCGCATCTACCACGCGAACGGCGCGCGCGTCCACAGGGATCTCTTCGCGAACGCGCTGGGGATGATCTACAGGAACCCCGTTGCGACGACCGAGATGCCGAGCGCGGGGCGGTTCAGCCTGCTGCGCCAGCCCGAGCAGAGGAGGTACGTGGCGCACCTGCTATATGCGGGGCCCTTGCAGCGAGGCCGGTGTCTGGTGATCGAGGACATCGTGCCCTTGAGGGACGTGCCGCTGGAGTTGAGCGTGCCGGAAGAGGTGACGTCGGCGACGCTGATCCCGCAGGGGACGGAGCTGGCGATGGAGCGTGATGGCGGGAAGGTGAGGGTGACGGTGCCGGAGGTCGAGTGTCATCAGGCGGTTGTGTTTGGGTACTAGCGGATTCGACGGGCTGGAAGCCCGTCGCTACGCGACGGCGGACGGCGCCGAGTTGAAGACTCGGCCTACGCGGGCAACGGCGACGGCGATCCCTACCAGCGGAAGAAGCGGTAGGGGTCGTCCATT
This sequence comes from uncultured Armatimonadia bacterium, assembly GCA_964555935.1. Classification (GTDB taxonomy): domain Bacteria; phylum Armatimonadota; class Zipacnadia; order Zipacnadales; family VGFC01; genus CAZKUN01. The sequence goes on from CAZKUN010000061.1 coordinate 15,353, forward strand.
TCCGAGGGCACGTCGGCGTAGAGGCCGGCGAGCCAGCGGCCATCGGTCGGTGGGGCGATGGGCACAACCTGAACACCCGCAATCCACCACGTGCCGACGAGGTCGTGCCAGACCTGGAGCCGGGTCTTCGAGTCGGCGCCACCATTGGCCTGCAGCGTGAACTCGAAGTCCTGCCACTCCTCGGTGGGGATGAAGCGCTGGTACTCGAAGAATGCCTTCCAGACGTCGGTGTTGGTGATCGTGAAGGTGATTGGCGCGCCGCGCAGGCCCTCGGCCCTGGCGCGGATCGAAACGTGGCACCACTGACCCTCGACGATCGGCACGTCGTGCTGGGCCAACATGCCGCCGGCGGCGCCCTTGTCGTTGGGCTGGGCGCTCGTCATCTTTACGCACCACGATCCATCTTCCTCGACGCGCTCCCACGTGCCGTCCGCCGCACTACTTGAGAAACTCCACGCGTCAGCGTTGCCATCGCCGTCGGCATCTTCGCTGAAGTCGTCGTTGAGGGCGACGGACTCCGTGGCGCTGACGATGGGCGTTGCGAAGTGGTCGAGGAGAGGCGTGGTCACCTCAGCGCCGAGATTCGCGGCAAGGCGGGAGACGAGGGCGCTCACGCGTCGGTAGGTCATCTTCAGATTGAACTGGTCCTCATAGGCGTAGTCGCCGGGGGCGAGTTGGCACAGGACGACACGTCCGTCGAACGAGGTCGCGAGGACGCCGTTGCCGATTGTCTCGGCGCCGCCGGTCACGAGGGGGATCTCCTTCGGATCGCGAGTGAGCACGTCGGCCGGACCCACGCCTGCGAGGGACGATTCGAGGCCTGTCGGCGCGAAGGTGGTGGAGATGTGCTCGCCGGTCTGCATCGTCACGTCGACTGGAAGCGCGGCGCGGGCTTGGGCCTGATCGAGGCCGACGGCGAGGAGCGTGCCTCCGTCGTCGAGCCACTTGCCGCAGTCGGCGGGGCTGAGGACGGTGACGGCATCGCCCAGGAGTTCGGCGCCGCGCGGGTCGCCGGTGTAGCCGACGGCCGGCAACGGCGTCGGGGTTGAAACCCCTCCTACAGGGGCTGAGGCATACCCGATGATGTTGGTGAGGAGGGTTTCAGCGGCGGGATCGGATTCGGTGCGGGCGGTGACATCCATCTGGCAGAAGAGCACCATTCCGCTGCCCTCGCGGTGCTCGAGCAGCGGAGCGTACTGGAGGCTGAATCCGCCGTCTACGATGGGGAGGAAATCGCCCCGCGCGGGTTTCTCGATGAGGACGGAGGCGACGTTGCCGTAGTTTCCGGCGCGCCAGGCGCGGGTGTTCTCGATGCCGCACCACCTGGCTTTGGGCACGCTGCTTGGGCTAGCGCCCTCATCATATGTCGGCGCAAGAAGCGTCGCGGCGCCGCGCCAGTCGTGGAGGGCGGTCTCGGACAGGCCGGCCAGAACGGGATGGTCCGGCACGCGCGGGAAGACGCGGCGGAGGCCGTACTCCTGGACGCGGAAGCCGAGGCGCTGCTCGAGGGCCTCGGCGGTCTGCTCGAAGACGATTACCTTCAGCCCATCGCGGACGCGGGTGAGATCGGGCGCAGGGCCATCAACGGTGAGCGCGCCCTTGCCGATGACGAGGACCTCGTAGTCGGTGAGGTCGGCGTCAACGGCCACCGTTTCCACGTCGATGCCGATGGCGACCAAGGCGTCGGACGTCTCGCCCAACGGATCCCACGCGGCGACCTTGGCGGCGGCTTCGGGCGCGGGCGAGACCACGTGAATCGTGAAGCTGTCTTCCTGGGTCGCGGTGTCGAGCGTCACGACCATGGTTAGCTCGTATTCGCCGGGCGCGAGGCCGGATAGCTCGACGGAGATCGGGACGCGGGCCATCTGGCCCGTCTCGACGGCCAGTTTCGCCTGGCCGGAATCGGGCGTCGCGCCGGGAAGCCTCCACTCGCACTCGGCCTCCACCGGTTCGCGCGAGTTGTTGATGACGATGATCTGCTTCTCGACCGTCTCGCCCGGCGTGAAGATGTGGTCCTGGCTGGTGAAGCGGTCGGCCTTGCCGGCGAGGTAGGCCAGCACGGGCGTGTTGTAGCGCAGGAAGGCCTTGGCGGTTTCGGTCGGCTCCCAGTCATCCCACTCGAAGCCCGTGTCGATGCGCTCGTAGCGCCCGTCGAGGTAGTCGGAGTTGAATCCCGGTCGCTGGAGGTTCTCCCAATCGACGGGGAGATCGACGCGGGATTTGTCGGTCTCGGGCTTCAGCTTCCACTTGTTGCCGTAGCTCCAGATATTGAAGGCCGCGAGCCCCCACGTGCGATAGGCAGGCCAGTTCTCGGCAACGTACTGGCGCTGGACGTCATCGAGGTTTGGCATGTTGAGGGCGGGGTCGTTGTTGAGCTGGAACGGGTAGTCCCAACGCATCCACGTCTCGCCCGCGCGCCATTTTTCGGATTCGAAACGGAGATCGGCCTTCTCCGGCTCGGTGAGGTCGAAGGCGGCGTCGCCGAGGTATTGGGCGCCCCACTCGGCGGTGCAGAACTGGTGAGGGATCTTGCCGTTGGTGAAGGATCGTTTGCCCTGGTACCAGCCGCGGTGCATCGACCAGCTCATGCGCAGGGGGATTCCGTACTCGCAGAGGAAGACGGGCTTGACGCCCTCGGTCGCCCAGTGCTCGAACCAGTCGGAGCGCTCCTGGATCGGGACGAAGTTGATGTAGAAGTTGCTGGTGTGCATCGAGCCGAAGTTGCCCGACGAGTGGTGGTAGACGATGCGGCTGGAGTCGAGACGGCTGACGATTCCCTCGGCGCGGCGTCCGAGCAGCGCGTTGCGGTCGCTGCGCTCGTCGGTCTCGCCCGTGGGATCCGGATAGGGGTTGTAGGTCCCGTCGATCCGCTGAGGGTCCATGTCCTGGGAGTAGCCCGTCATGTTGTGGTTCATCGAATACATCACGACCGAGGGGTGGTTCTGGGCCTGACGGACGTAGAACTCGGCGTGGCGGGCGTAGCCATTCGACTCGTCGGCGTCGTCGGCGCTCCAGTCGTAGTCCTTGACGTGTGGCTGGGAGAAGCTGATGAGCATGCCGACATCATCGGCCGCGCGCAGGATCTCCTCGAAGCCGAGATGCGACCCGGGATTGCAGTCGTAGTTGTGGGTGTAGACGAAGTTGATGCCGAGGCGCTTGAGCCGCCTCATGCTCTCAACGGCGCCCTCGTAGCTTGCCGCGTGGGGGCTGATCTGGGCGAGGTCGAGCGGCACGGCGAAGAGCCAGATGCGCTTGCCGTTGAGAACGAAATCCCGCCCGTCGATCACCAAATCGCGGAAACCGAAGCGGATCGGCTCGTAGGTATCGACGACCGTATTGCCCTCGATCAGTTCGACGGTCAGGTCGTGCTGGTTCCCGGGGGTGTGGATGTCCCAGAGATCATCGGGCATCCACTCTACGGCTGTGGCAAGCGCCGCGTTGGCGGCATCCCCGGGGGCGAACCCGCCGCCGGGCCCCATGATGCTCTCGCCGTCGACGCTCAGCTGCAGGGAGTACGTCTTGCCGCCCGGGAGACCCGCCAGCCCTGCCTCAGCTCTGATCTCGCCATCCGCCACCGATGTCGTTACTCGCACATCGGTCAGATGAGACGTCGAGGGTGCGCTCGTCAGCCAGACATCGCCGCAGAGGCCGCGGCGGAGGACCTTGCCTCGGGCCTTGCTGGCGCCGTCGGCGGCGGCGTAGCTGACGATCTCCTCGTTGAGCGGGATGGCCGCGACGTAGAGGCTGAGAGAGTGCGTCTCGCCGGGCGTCACGACGTCAGTGAGATCGATCTCCCCGCCAGGGAAGTAGACCTCGCCCGCGCTCTCGCCATCGATGTAGGCGGCGACGTAGGAGTTGGCGTAGCTAACCTCGAGCGCGATGCGACGGTCGGTCCAGTCGGCGGGAACGGTGATGTCGCGCTGGTACCAGGCCATCGCGACGTCGCCCATGTTGTCATCGGCCCACGCGGGATGGGGATAGAACTCCTGCGTGTCGCGGAGCATGTAGTAGTAGGACCCCGGCCACGGACCGGGGACCTTGTGGTAGCCCCAATTCGCATCGGGCGGCTCGTCGGTCTTCGTCTCGACCGGCTGCCACATCCAGAGACCGTTGATGCAAGCGCGCTCGCGCGTGGGCGTCGTGACGCGGTGGGCCGATTCTAGATCCCAGACGGCGGTGACGTCATCGGGTAGGGCGACTTGGGCTTGCGCGGCTGTGAAGCCGAGGATGGCGAGGTGGATCAGGTGCATGGTGCTGGCCTCCCGGGGGTGAAGGCGACGGTCGTGCGAGCTGGGAGCTCGCGGCCCAAGACGGCCGACGGGCTGGAAGCCCGTCGCTACGCGGCCGAGAGCGGCGTCTCTGCGCTCACTTCGCCCAGATTGGGCATCGCACCTGGCTCGGCAGGTGTTTCACCCCCCTTCGCGAAACATGCGGCCAACCGAACGGTCAACGGAGGCCGCCATGTCCAGCCCCAAGTTGGTGTCGTCGACGCCCTGGTGCCCTCATCCATCGGCGGCGGCGCTAACGGAGGAGCGAGGGGATGGGTTGCTCATCGCAGCCAATGGAACGCGCACGTGTACGGGCGGGTGGTTGCTGCGCTACGAAGGCATCGAGCCGGGGCGGACGTATCGAATCGCGCAGGGCGTGACCGTCACGGGCGTTGAGCGGGTGCGGGACTCGCTGGAGTGTGTGGCGATATGGGGCGAGGCAAATCCGGAGAGCGGCACCATCAGCGGCGCGTGCTGGGATTACCTGTTGCCGGAGGCATCTGGGGGGAGCGTTCGATTCGCGCGGAGGATCACTGCGCCGGAGGATGCAACGTGCCTGACGCTTCGGCTGGCGTTCAGATGGTCGACAAGTGGCGAGACGCTCTGGAGCGCGCCGACTGTCGAGGCGGTGGCGACGCCGGAGCCTCCGCCGCCGGTGCGGGTGGCAGTGGTGACAGGGCACTCGCACGCGCGGTCCGCATTGAGCGGACCATTGACGCCAACACGCGGTTCTACGCGGATCTGTGCGAGGCGGCATGCGCCGACTCGCCGCAGCTCATCGTGCTGCCGGAGATCGCGCTGCAGTGGCAGATGTCGGAGCACTGCACGCAGACGGCGGTGTCGGTGCCGGGCCCGGAAACGGATGTGTTCAGCGAGATCGCCCGGCGGCACTCGACGCGGATCTGCCTGGGCCTGATCGAGCGCGATGGAGATGCTATCCACAACAGCGCGGTGCTGATTAGCCCGGACGGCGAGATCGACGGCAACTACCGGAAGGTCCACCTGGCCGTGGGCGGCGAGAACACGAGCGGCATTCTGCCGGGGGACACGTTTCCCGTCTACGAGACGGAAATCGGTCGGATGGGGTGCAACATCTGCATGGACTCGTCCGCTGGCGAGAGTTCGCGGATGGTGGGGCTCAACGGCGCGGAGTTCTTGCTTCTGCCGATCATGGGCGATCACCGCGCGAGCCGATGGAATCGCGGCGGGCCGATCTTCAACGAGAGTCGTTGGTTGGCGATCATGCGGACGCGCGCGATGGACAACCAACTCGCGATGGTGGTGGCGCGAAACACGGTGACGGGGAGCTGCATCATCGACCGCAAAGGGGACGTGCTGGCCTGGAACGAAGGCGACGCGAATCACATCATCGCCGACGTGGCGAGGGCGGACGGCTATCGCACGTGGAACGGCGGGTGCTTCACTGACGTCAACTGGATGCAGCGACGCCCGCACGTGTACGGGCCCTTCGTGGACGAGGAGAATGTGGGGTCGTTGGACTAGGGATGGCGACGAAAGCGGGAAGACGCGAAGGACACGAAGGACGGCGAAGTGGGGTAACGGAGGGATTCCGATGGCGAGTAGACTGGGACGCGTAGCGCTCTGTGGCGTGCTGGTGCTTGGTGGAATAGGCCCGTCAACGGCGCAACCGGGAGGCGAGAACATGCTGGGCGATCCGATCGAGATCGACGAGGAGAGTGGAGCCGAGATCTATCTGTTGGGCGCTGATGAACGACCGGCGGACAACATCTACGGCGAGCAACCGTACGCCGATGTGACTAGCCGGCGGATTGCCATCCGATACTACAAGGCGGACGGCAAACCAGGCGGGATCAGCCTGCTCGACCTCGGGGACGGCTCGCGCCACGACATCCTGGTTGGACAGGTGCCATTCCCGGCGTTCCATGCGTGGGGGGAGCACATCTACTACAACGAGAAGATTGACGGCGTCCTGACGCTGCGGCGCTGCAACTACCTGACGCTGGAGAAGGACGACGTCGCGGAGCTGCCCGCCGATCGGGGCAGCTATAGCTATGGCACGGTCTCGCCGGATCACCGGTACTACGCGGTGAGCGTGACGACCGGCGACGATCCCGCAAGGGTGCATCTGCTAGACATCCAGACGGGCGAATGGAGCATTCTTCTCGACAAGCCCGGCTACCACGCGAAGCACGAGCAGTTCTCGATGGATGGGCGGAACCGAGTGCTGATACAACTCAACCAGATCCCGGATGTGAAGCAAGTGCTGCTGGCGGAGATCGAGATCGGCGGCCACACGTGGCTGTTCCCGGCCGATCAGCCCCACACGCTCCGTCCAACCGGACACGAGGCGTGGGTCGGTAACACGGGGAGCATCTTCTTCTCGACAGGCGCCGACGCGGACAGCAAGGGCAACATCTGGACGGGCGCCGTCGGAGATGAGGCTCCCAAACTCGTGCATGACGGCGGACTTCGGTTCGGCCATGTCAGCGTGTCTCGCGACGGCCGGTATTGGGTGGGCGACACGGGTGAGGAGGGAGTGCCGATCTACATCGGAAGCTTCGAATCAGGGCGGTACAAGCGCGCCGCATTCAGTCGGACGGTGTATGACGGAAAGCAGTGGGCGCACGCGCATCCGTATTTGACGGCGGATAACGAGTGGTTGATCTACGCGTCGACGCGCGGCGGACACGCGCAGGTGTATGGGGCGAAGTTGGCGGATGGGTGGTTGGAGGGTTTCGAGGGTGCGGGACGGCAACGGAGCGGGTCTGGAGACCCGCAGGCACGGTGAGGCAAGGGCGACGAGGGACGGCCTAGCGGATGGTGAGGGTGGCGGAGAGGGCGTTGATTCTGGCCTCGCGATAGAGGGCGTTGCGGTTGGGCATGGGGGCGGTGTCGGAGATGGTGATCGCGCCGGATGACTGCACGGAGTAGGCGGAGCCGAGGTAGGAGACCTGGAGCGCGTTGGCTTGGACGTCGACGTCCGGCTCGTTCTCGCCGTCGGTGGCGAGGATGGGTACGGAGAGCCACGTGACACTAGGCGTGGGCGACAGCTCGGATGAGTAAGTGAGACCCTCGGCGGATAGCGCGTAGGTTTCGACGATTGTGTCCACGCCCGCGAAGTCGCCGGTGTAGGTGACGGTGAACTCGACGCGGTCAGCATCCTCTCGGATCACATCCACAGTCACGTCGTCGATCTCGGGTGAGACCTCCGCAAGGCGGCGTTCATTGCCATCGGCGTCGAGCCAGCCAGGGCCGATGGCCAGGCTATGGGCAGGCGCTCCGACGCCGATGGAGTAGGCGGGTTTGCCGGGAATCGGCATCCCGAGGGCGATCTCGGAAGGGGCGCCGATCTTCTGAAGGCGGCCAAGCCCGGTGGCGTCCTTGCCAACCTCCGCGCGAGTGTCGATTTCGATATGGTAGCCACCACATGTCGCGAACACCTTGTGAAACGCGGGCGCGAGTTCCAGGACGAAGCCGCCGACCTCCGCCGGAGTCAGGCGCTCCTCGATCGACTCGTCCGCCACGTGCCACGCCGTCGCGAAGCAACTCGCTGCCAGCAGGCCATAGCAACTGTACTCGCCGCCTGAATCGACGCCGTGACGCGCGAGGGGCGCGAAGGCGTTCTTCGTCTGGCGGAAGGGGTCCATGTCGAGGATCCAGCGGCGGGTGACCATCGCCGCGCGCCGAGCGGCGCGTTTGTAAGCCCCGGCGATCTCCGGGCGGCCTTTGGCGAGCCAACGCCGGGCTTCCATCTCGCAGATCCCCGCGAACATCGCCTCCTGGAAGTGGAACTGATTGCTGCGCCCGCCGAAGGGGACCTGGCCCGTAGCTGACTGGGTGAACAGGCCTGCCAGGGCGCCCTTCCTGACGGCGTCATCCACCCAAGTCGCATGCTCGCCGTCGTAGCCCCAGGTGAGCATCAGGCCGAGCTGGTGGCGGACGGTGAGATCGTAGGTGATGGGATCGTTCGGGTCGCGATACATGCCGATCTCGGTGAACTGCGGGCGCTGAATCGCGAGGCATTCGTCGATGAGCGCGGAGTGATCGGCCAGTCCATCGCGCATCTTCAGGACCTCGCCGGCGATGGCATAGATCGGCCAGTTGTGCGTCGCGCGTCCGGCGATGGACGAGTAGCGCGCCATGGGATCGAATTCGGAGAGCGCCTGTCGCCAGCGGGCGTGACGATCGGCGTCGACCTTCCCGTCGAGGAATTCAAGGGCGTACATCAACTCTTTGATGTAGAACTCTCCCCCCGCGAAGGGCTTGCCATCGAACGTGCCCGTCGCGAAGCCGTCGCAGCAGGCGTCCATCGCGAGGGCGCAGCTCTCGAGGAGGTCAAGGCAGCGCCCGGCGCCGATGAGCTGGCCCAACGCTCCCACGTAGCGGGGAGTCGTGCTGACTGCCTCGGCGCCCGTTGCCGGGTCGATGATCAGCCCGTCCTCGCGCTGCCAGGGTTGGGCGGTTCGGACGATTCGCTCGGGGAGGTCGAGGTACAGTTCGCGGTCGACGCCGGTGGGCTCAGCGGGCACTCCGCATAGCGTGGCGAGGAGCGAGACGACCGGCATTTCCTGTTGGATCACTGTAAATAGGGTGGGCATTGGGTTGGCCTCACTCCTCCGGCGGCTTGGCCATCTGGTCGATGGCGTCGATGTCGAGTTGGCCCTTCTGGCCCCAGCCCCTCTGTCCGCGCGCGACCTCGGGACGGAACTGCTCGTAGAGGCCGAAGGCCACCTCGCCGAGGACGTCGTCGTAGGCGTTGCAGAGCTTCGCCATGGCGGCTTTCACGTCGGCGAGAGAATCGCCGAAACGCTTCTCAAGGTAGATGGTGACTTTGGCGGGATCGACCGACTTTCCCTTGGTGGTTGCGCGGATGCCGCCTTCGGTATTCATGCACGGGACCTCGCGGCCGAGGAGAGGTACCCCGAAGGTCTCGTCAGGCGCGGCTCTCTCCCCCGCCTCGCGGGCCTGGGAGGCGGTGAAGATCCCCAGCGCGCGGCCCTTGGCGGCGGCGTTGAGGCCGGCTACGGCCTTGCCGAGCGTGAGCGCCTCGTCGGCATTGTAGCCGAGGTGCTCGGCGACGACGGCGGCCCACAGCGTGAGTACGGGCGCGCGGTTGATTTCGATGGTGCGAGGCATGGTGAGCGACTCCCGACGGGCTGGAAGCCCGTCGCTACGCGACCTACGGCGTCATGGAAACTCATGGAGTTTCCCTGGAGATCCGACCTACGGACGACGCGAGCTAGGACGACTTGACGACGGCGACGCCGTATGGGCAGAGCGATACGACTGGGCAGATCGGCTCATCGGTCAGGATGTCGACGCCGTCAGAGGGCAAGACGGCGTGGCCACCAAGGCCCTTCCAGTCGAAGGCAATCCAGCCATTCTGCTTGTCGCCAACGCGCGGGACGACGGCGATGCCCTCGGTGGCATCACACACGGGCTTGACGCCGGCTTCGCTCACGAAGCGCTGGAGCCAGCTTGTGTCGGCTGGATCCGGGCGGAAGCCCAAGACGATGATGCGGCCCTCGCCCAGTTCGATGTCGACGGCGGCCGGCTGGCCCGCGCACGGGCCCGACTCGTAGATCGCGTAGATGTCCGTCGCGCCGCCATCGGGCTCAATCACGTCGCACCAGGCTGTGGCCTTCCCGCGGATGCACGGATCGGTCCAGACGATGTCGGGATCAATGCCCGTGGCGGGGAATCGCTTGGTGACCTTGAACGGCAGCGCGCGCTCGATGGGACCGTAGGCGCAGTCCCTGAAGAGCGTGGCGTGGCGGCTGCGGATGGAGGTCAGAGGCCCAACAACCCAGGTTGCGCCCGCGCGAACGGCGTCGAGCATCCGCTCGAGGGTATCATCGGGAAGGTAGGCCATGAAGGGGCTGAAGATGAGGTCATAACCGGAGACATCCGCCCCCGCGAACAGCACGTCCCGCATCACGTTCATGTCGGTAATGGGGCCGTGGAAGCTCTCGTTAAATGCGGAGTCGTACTGCAGCCCAGGGACCTGAGGCTCGGTGTCGAGGATCCAAGCCGAGGGCGTGTGGTAGTGGAGCGCAACTTTCGCCTGGGGGACGCTGGTCTCGCGGAGGAATTCGCCGGCTGTTTGGAGTTCCTCGGCGAGAAGCCCGATCTCCTCGCAGCCGACCGTCGGCTCGCCGTATGTGGTGAGCAGCGAGCCATGCAGCATCTCCTGGCCGCTCCAGTGCTGGCGGTAGAGCCAGTAGAGGACCATCTCGCCGCCGAGGGCCGTCATCAGCCAGCCGCGCGCGCGGATCGAACCGGGCTTGGGCAGGTACAGGCTGCCGACCTGGAAGCCGCCTGTCCATCCGGTTGCCGACTCGGTGAACCAGTAAGGGGTGTCCTTTATCGGTCTCATCCAGTCGCACTCGCCGATGATGGCGCGGTATTGATCGGGCGGGAAGTAGCAGTTGTTGGCGACGAGATCAGCATCGGCGAACATCGTCTCGTAGTCGAGCCGGTGGAAGTTGGGCATGCCATCGGTCATGACGTTTGGGCAACCGGCGGCTTTGAGGATGTCGTACTGCTCCCTGTTGCACTCGGCGTACATGTCGGAACTGAACTCTTTCCAGTTGACTCGGAGCGACGGGTGGTGCGCGTAGCCGCACTTGACAGGCGCGGGGATCTCGTCCCAGTCGGTATACCACTGGCTCCAGAGCTCCGTGCCCCAGCTGCTGTTGAGGCTATCGAGCGTACCGTACTTCTCTTTGAGCCACTCGCGCCAACGCGCGACGGCGCTGGCTGAGAAGCTCTCGTTGACATGGCATCCGAATTCGTTGTCGATCTGCCAGCCGATGATGTGAGGGTCGTCGGCGAACTCATCAGCCATCTTGCGGACGATGCCCTCGGAGAGAGCGCGCCACTTCGGTGAGGCCGGGCAACCGTGCCGGCGGCCGCCATGGCCGTACGGTTGGCCATCGACGTCAACGGCGAGCACCTCGGGGTACTTCTTCGTGAGCCACGCGGGAGGCGTAGCGGTGGGCGTGGCCATGATGACCGCGAAACCCTCCTCACCGAGGCGATTCACGACGTCGTGGACCCAACCGAAGTCATGTTGCCCCTCCTCGCGCTCCATCCGCGACCAGGCGAACTCGCCGATGCGGAACGTGTTGATGCCGATCTCCTTCGCGCGCTCGATGTCTTGATCGATGGTTCCCTCCGGCCATGCCTCGGGGTAGTAGGCCGCGCCGATGTAGGGAGGGAGTGGCTTGTCTGGCATTTGTGGTTGTCCTTTCGGCTTCAGTGACAGGGCAGGCGCCCGGCAACGGCTGAACGGCGATGCGGACGAGGGCGTCCGCGCTCCAGTGAACAGCACCGGATCAGGGCTCCGCGTAAACGGTCTCTTCCGGCACGTCGGTTTCGCTCTCGAAGTAGAGTTGGTAGCCGTCTGGGTCCTTGAGCGGCACGACCCACATCGCGTTGCCGACGAATGGCGTGCGGCATTCGATGCCGCGGGCGGTGATCTCGTGGTAGATCTTCAGGGCATCTTCGCAGATGAAACAGACTGAAACGCCCACGCCGAGCTTGCCCTCGGGCGTCCACGAATCGTGGCCCTCCGTCCGGAACTGCTGCAGCATCAGGGCCGCGCCGCCGTACTGCAACCAGCACCATGTGAGCTTCCCCTCAGGCTCCCAGCTCCGGGTCATCTCGAAGCCGAGGCCGTCGACGTAGAAGCGGACAGACGCCTCGATGTCCGATACCGCGAAGAACGGGACGCTCTGTGTGACCGTCAGGTCCATGGTCTCACCTCAGTCCGGCGGACATGTAGGCCTCGTAGATGACCTCAACGGCGCGGAGGCCGTCGAAGCCGGTGACCGACAGCTCGCAGTCGCCGCGGACGGCGGATGCGAAGTGCGTCAACTCGCCGACGAAGCGATCGCCGTCTTCGGTCAGCGGCGCGTAGTCGTCCGTGTCGACGGTCTTGTAGCGCGAGGGAAGACCATCCCAGTAATGGATCTCGGCCACGCCTTTCGTCCCGTAGACCTCGATGACATTGACGCCTGCCTGCAAGGTCCAACTCGCCTCGATAGTGCCAATGGCGCCGGAGTCGGATTGAAGGAGCATGGCGGCAGTATCCTCGACCTTGGGCGCGAGCTTGTCGTTCAGCGTCAGCCCCGCGCCGGAGGATTTCCTGACCTCGCCGACGAGGAAGCGGAAGGCGTCGACGCTGTGGACGCTGGTATCCATGAGGCAGCCGCCGCCGGAGATGTCAGGATTGCTGAACCAGACATCCTCAATCCCCGCGAACGGCCCGGCGAAGCGATTCCGGAACATGCCGATCTCGCCCAGGTCGCCGGCGTCGATCAACTGCTTGAGATGCGCGACGGGCGGGTGGAACCGGTGGCAGAAAGCGGTCATTAGAAGGCCGTCAGCGCCGTCAGCCACGTCAATGATCGCCCGCCCATTGCCGGGCGTATCGGCCAGCGGCTTCTCGCAGATGACGTTCGTTCCCGCAGCGAGAGCGTCGATGACAGGATCGCGGTGCATGGCGGGCGGCGTGCAGACGTCGACGATGTCGGGGCCAATCTCAGCCAGCATCGCGGCGTGGTCGCTGAAGCCCCTGCATCCGATGTCAGTGGCCATCGCGTCGGCTTTGGATTGGTCGGTGTCGACGACGGCTACGATCTCGGCACTGGGGACCTGGGCCCATGCGGCCTTGTGGGCTCCGCCGATCCCGCCGGCGCCGACGAGCGCTACTCGAAGGGTTGAATCGCTCATGACAAGTGTCTCCTGGCGGTCCGTGACCGGTTGCTACGATGGGGATGACTGACGGGCGGGACTTCCTTGAGTGGGGAGGCATTCCCTGCTGGGGAGGACGGCGTCGGGGCTGAAGCCCCTCTTACGGGGACCGGGTAATGGATGACGTGTGGGAGGTCGATGCGGAGGAGATTTACCGGGCCTGAGGGAACTCGGGAATCCGGCAGTTCTTGTCATGATGCGTCTCAGGGAGAGTGGCCACGGTGGCAGCCAAGTACAGTCTCGGACTTGATTATGGGACCAATTCCGTCCGCGCGATCATCGTGGATGTGAGCAACGGCGATGAGCTTGCTACGGCCGTTGCGGACTACAAGAGGGGCGACGCGGGCGTCATCACCGATGCGTCCAACGTGCATGTCGCGCGCCAGCACCCGCAGGACTATCTCGACGGGTTGGTGGAGTGCGTCGCGAGCGCGATGGAGATCGCGAAGACGGATCCCGGCTTCTCCCCCGCGGACATGATCGGGATCGGCGTCGATACCACCGGCTCCACGCCTATCCCCGTGAACGCGGCCGGAACGCCACTGGCCCTGACACCCAAGTTTGGCGACAACATCAACGCTCTCGCGTGGCTGTGGAAGGACCACTCCTCGGTGTCAGAGGCCGAGCAGATCACCGCGTTGGCCGCGGCGCACCGGCCGCACTACCTGGAGAAGTGTGGGGGCACGTATTCATCGGAGTGGTACTTCAGCAAGATCTGGCACTGCCTGAATGTCGATCCGGTCGTGTTCGATGCGGCGAAGAGCTGGGTCGAGTTCTGCGACTGGGTCCCGGCGGTTCTCGTTGGCGATACGAAGCCCGAGAACGTGAAGCGAGGCGTCTGCGCGGCCGGTCACAAGGCGATGTACTGCGATGACTGGGACGGGCTTCCGGACGCGGAGTTCCTGGCGATGCTCGACTCGAAGATGGCTGACTTGCGCCCGAGGCTATTCGAGACGGCCGTGCCGTCGGACGTGGCCGCGGGCGGCTTGTGCGCGGAGTGGGCGGAGAAACTGGGCATCCCCGAGGGGATTCCCGTCGCGGTCGGCGCGTTTGACGCGCACTACGGCGGCGTAGCATCAGGCGTGGCGCCGGGCACGCTGGTGAAGATCATCGGGACTTCGACGTGTGACGTCACGGTCGCCCCGAAGACGGGCGAGCCGCTGGATATTCCGGGCGTCTGCGGGATCGTGGACGGCTCGGTTGTGCCGGGCATGTACGGAATCGAGGCGGGCCAAAGCGCGGTCGGCGATATCTTCAACTGGTTCGTCAGCAACATCTGCGATGGCGACGATGATGAGCACGAGAAGCTGACGGCGGAGGCGTCGCAACTGAGGCCGGGTCAGAGCGGGCTGATGGCGCTCGACTGGAATAACGGCAACCGAACCATTCTCGTCGACGCGCGCCTGACAGGGCTTCTCCTCGGCCAGACGCTCCACACGACGCGGGCGGAGATCTACCGCGCGCTGATCGAGGCGACGGCATTTGGCGCGCTGACGATTCAGAATCGAATGGCCGACCGAGGAGTGCCGATCGACCGGATCGTCACGTGCGGAGGCATCGCCGAGAAGAACGAGATGTTCATGCAGATCTACGCGGACGTGACGAACACCACCCTCGAGGTGAGTCGCTCGGCGCAGACGTGCGCGCTGGGAGCGGCGATCTTCGGCGCGGTTGTGGCCGGCAAGGACGCGGGCGGGCACGACTCCACCCAGGAAGCGCAGGCGGCGATGGGCGGCGTCAAGGAGCTGAAGTTCGTCCCGGACGCGGCCGCGCAGGCCACGTATGCGAAACTGTACAGGCTGTACAAGCGGCTGCACGATAGCTTCGGCGTGGCGGGGTACACGGATGGGCTGGCGGACGTCATGAAGGCGCTTTTGGACATCAAGAGCGAGGTGGGTGGGTAAGACGGGGCGACAGCGTCGGGTTAGGAAACCCGATCTACGAACGACGTGGGACTCGAGAGGGCGCATGCTTGACGATTTGAAGAAATCAGTTTGCGAGGCGAATCTGGAGCTGAAGGCGTCGGGACTCGTGATCCTGGCGTGGGGGAATGTGAGCGGCATTGACCCGGACTCCAAGCTCGTGGCGATCAAGCCGTCAGGCGTGAGCTACAGTGAAATGACGCCCGACAATATGGTGATCGTCGACCTCGACGGGAACGTCGTCGAGGGCGATTTGAACCCGTCATCAGACACCCCGACGCACCTGGCGCTCTACAGGGAGTTTGAGGGCATTGCGGGCGTGGCGCACACGCACAGCACGGCCGCGACGGCGTTCGCGCAGGCCTGTCGAGGGGTGCCATGCTATGGGACGACTCACGCCGATAGCTTCTGCGGCGAGGTTCCGGTGACGGCGCAACTGGCG
Organism: uncultured Armatimonadia bacterium; assembly: GCA_964555935.1. Classification (GTDB taxonomy): domain Bacteria; phylum Armatimonadota; class Zipacnadia; order Zipacnadales; family VGFC01; genus CAZKUN01. The sequence continues at coordinate 30,724 of CAZKUN010000061.1, forward strand.
CGGGAGGCGCTTGAGGGCGATTACGAACTTGAGACAGGCATCGCCATTATCCGAGCGTTCGATGAACTCGATCCACATGAGAAGCCGGGCGTTCTGGTCGCGAGCCATGGCCCGTTCACGTGGGGATCGTCACCGGCGAAGGCGGTTGAGAACTCCATCGTACTCGAGCAGTGCGCGCTGATGGCATTGATGACGGAGTCGCTGAACCCCGACATCGGTCCCATCACGTCGCATCTGCAGGACAAGCACTTCCTGCGCAAACATGGCGCGGGCGCGTATTACGGTCAATCGACGAAGGGCAAGTGATCCCGGCGCAAGCGGCCCGCGGGCCGACAGATGTTGGGGCAAACAGGAGGCTTACCAGATGAAGAAGACGACCCTCGCAGTCCTCGTTGGCAACCGCGGGTTCTTCCCGGACCACCTTTGTGATGAGGGGCGTAAGGAGATAGTTGGCTTGCTGGCGGAGGAGGGGCTGGGCGCGGTGGCGCTGGGTCCCGACGACACGCCGTTTGGCTCGGTTGAGACGCGCGAGCATGCCCACAAGTGGGCGAACCTGATGAAGGCCCACAAGGACGAGATCGACGGCGTGCTCGTCACGCTGCCGAACTTCGGCGACGAGCGCGGCATCGCCGACGCGCTGCGCCTAGCGAACCTCGACGTGCCGGTACTAGTCCAAGCCTATCCCGACACGCCCGCGAAGATGTCTCTCGCAGATCGGCGCGACAGCTTCTGTGGGAAGATGAGCGTCTGCAACAACCTGCGCCAGTATGGCATCGACTACTCGCTGACGGATCTGCACACCGTCGACCCGACGAGCGAGGACTTCCGCACGGACCTGCAGACGTTCGCCGCCACCTGCCGAGTGGTGAACGGTCTTGTCGGCGCGCGCATTGGCGCCATCGGCGCGCGGCCCGCGGCGTTCAACACGGTACGTTTCAGCGAGAAGCTGCTCGAGGCGAGCGGGATCTCGGTCGACGTTATCGACCTGAGCGAGATCTACGGGCAGATGGACCAACTTGACGACGCGGCTGAGGACGTGCAGTCCCGGGTCGCCAAGATCAAGGACTACATCCCGATCGACGGCACGCCCGACGAGAAGCTCATCGTCATGGGGAAACTGGCAACCACCATCGACGCGTGGATGGACGAGAACGAGATCGACGCGACGGCGGTGCAGTGCTGGTCGAGCATTGAGGAGTACAAGGGCATCGTGCCATGCACGGTGATGAGCATGATGTCGAATTCACTCATCCCGAGCGCGTGCGAGGTCGATGTCACGGGCGTTGTCGGCATGTATGCGTTGGCGCTTGCGAGCCAGAAGCCGGCGGCATTGCTGGACTGGAACAACAACTACGGCGACGATCCCGATAAGTGCGTGCTGTTCCACTGCAGCAACCTGCCGAAGGACGTTTTCGGCGACGTGAAGATGGGTGTCCAAGACATCATCGGCGCGAGCGTCGGCGTCGAGAACACCTACGGCACGTGCTGCGGGACGATCGCGAGCGGGCCGTTCACGTTCTGTCGCATCAGCACGGACGACCTGAACGGAGAGGTCACCGGCTACCTCGGCGAGGGCGCGATCACAGACGACGCGCTGGACACCTTCGGCGGAGCCGGGGTCGCCCACATTGACGACCTGCAAGACCTGCTGAGAGTCATCTGCGTCCGTGGCCACGAGCATCACGTCGCGATGGCCCAGGCTGAGGTTGGCGCGGCGATCGCGGATGCGCTGAACAACTACATGGGCTGGTACGTGTACGTGCATAACTGCTAGTAGCCAACTGGGGACATGCAGAAAGGGCTGGGCGGGAGCGATCCCGTTCGGCCCTTGTGATTCTGGGGGCAGTGTTGGATGCGCGGTCAGCCTACTGAAAGTTGCGGCCGTTGGCGCCATACATCTTCCCATCCGCGCCCGGGCACCAGAACGTGAAGAAGATATCCGGCGCGTGGGACTTCTTCGATATGCTGTAGTAGGAGAATCGGCCCTGGTCGTCGGTGGGCGGCGTCGGTCGGTCGCCATCCACGAGAGCGTCACTGACCATCAGGCGGACCCCCGGCACGGGGTTGCCGCGCAAGTCCGTCACCGCGCCGATGATGGTCACCTCCAGTCCGTCCGCCGTCTGCTGGGGTTTGTGCCCGATAATGTTGATGTTCAGCCACGGCTCCCTCGATGCCAGCACCTCAGCCGGCAGCGGTTGGGCCAACCCAAGATCGGCGACCTGCCGCGGGATCTCCGGGCGCATGATGGGGATCTGCCTGTCGCCCATGAACCACGACACCAGGTCGCATGTATCCTGCGCGTACGTGAACGCCTCCATGAGCGTGACCGTGCCATCCCCGTCCGCGTCGCTGCTAGCCGGTATCGCCCGAGAGACGCGCCCTCCGAGCTTCGCTCGCTTCCAGGCTGGCATTCCGCCTTCCATCGCCTCGCAAAACAGCGGCGTGAACACCGTCGCGCCCAGCCAAGGCAGGTCCGTCAAGAACGTATAGCCCGTTGCCGACCTCGTCCGCTCACACGCCGCGACCACATACACGGCATGGTTTGGGTCGAGCGACGCGCACTCGCCGGTCAGCCCGTCGGGCGACATGGCGAACCCGCCCGAGAAACACGTATCCAAGATCACGACGACGTTGCGACATGGGAGTTCGTCGAGCGCCTCTTTCAGTTCGTGATCATACAACGGCCCCGTGCTCAGCGCGAGGTACTCGGTCCCCCGCCCCGTGTTGTCCGTTGAGCCCCCATGTCCACAGTAGTAGATCGCCACAACGTCATCGCCGTCGGCCAACTCCGCCAGCCGCGCGATATCGGCTTTGACCAGTTCGGGAGTCACTTCGTCGTCGGTCACGCCGACCTCATCACACCGGACCGTCATGTCCTCCCACGGGATTCCCAGCTGCTCGTGGAACGTGTTACGGACCTGGTTCACGTTGCACGGCACGAGCCACAGGTCAGTGGCCTGGTCATCGGGATACTCGGCGCACCCATACAGCAGCGCCCAAGCTCGCGGCGTCCCATCCCCCGGGGCGGGTTCTCTGGTTTCCACGGGAGCCGTCGAGGCCACAGCCGCTGTGCCTGCGACCTCGATGGATACCGTCGCGGCCGCGCTGACGAGGTCACCACTGTGCGCCCGGTACGCGAACCGATCGGCGCCTACATACCCCAGGTCAGGCACGTACCGCAGATCCCCCATCGTCCCGGTCAGCGTGCCATGCTCCGGCGGGGTGTCGACCCGGAACGTCAACTTGGCGTCGGCCACGGTGCTGCCCGTCAACGTGACCGCCACCGGCGTGTCCGTCGCCGTCGCCAGCGCCTGATCCGGCGCCCATGGCGTGTCGTCGACCGGGGCGAGCCAGAGGCCGTCGGCCACTGTACACATCAGCAGCGACCCATCCCGCGCGACGCGCAGGCGCCCGGTCTCGAATGCCCGGCCGATCTCCGTTTGGATCTGTGCCTTCATCAGGTAGATGCCGACGTTACTGAGGTTGCGGGAGTCGAACGCCCGGAGGATCTTGCCCCTGTCGGGCGCGACGTGGAGAAAAGGCGCTGACGGATGATAGGCCGCCCCGGTCGTCCGGCGCTCGTCTGGGTCAGCCGGGGCACCGACTTCCGCGAGCGCCGCGTCGTAGACCATCGTCGTGGGAATGCCAGGGAGAGCGAACTGCGTCCCGTCCGCATTGACGGCTATATCCCAGGCCGGTTGCTTCCTCTCAACCTTCACCACGTCACCGTCCTCGACGCGTATCCTGCCGAACAGCCCGCTGCCGAGCGCGCCATCAGACTCTACTGTCCCCGCGAACCCGATAACGCTCCCATCGGCGCTGGCCGATACCATGGTCGCGTGGGGCGCGTCTTCGAGGAACACGTCCCACTCGCCGGTCCTGGGGTTGAGCCGGCGCATCGGCACGCGGCCCTCGCGTTGACGTTTCGATCGGGAGGTGATGAAGGCTATCCCGGTCTTGGCGAACGCGACAGCGTGAGTGCCTGATTCATCAGTCGCGGCGGGGAAAGATTGCGTCACTCCGGCGTCGGTGCTGAGGTCAATCAGGTGAACCCACACGTCGGTCGCGGATCGGTTCGCGTCGGCGACCACGAGCAGGCTCTCGTCCGGCGATAGCGCCAGCCCCATCAACCGCGTTCCCTCGCCCGCGACGGGGAAGGGCTCGAGGAACTCCTTTCGCCCCACGTCAAAGCGCATCACGGCGTCGACGCTGGTCATGTAGACGGTCTGCCGCCCCACGGAGAAGACCATGTCAGCCACTTGGCCGCCGGAGATGAGCGCCCCCTCAGCCAAAGACGCCGCCGAGCACATCACCACGGCGAGCGCAGCGAGCGCCGGCCTCCATCCTCTGCCTCGTCGCATGCACGTGACCATGTCCCTCACCTTCCCCTCGCAGCCGTCTCATCGCCCGCCTCAAACGAGGGCTTCCTTCGTTCCGTGGCTTGTCGCGTCCTGCAAATGGGGCGTGAGGCGGACGGGCGGGTGTCTGTCTAGGGGCGGTCGGGGTCCGGCGTCCAGCCGATGGCGTCCATCATTGGCGCGAGTTCCGGGCAGGACATGAAGACATCCCACAGCAGGCCGGTGCGGTGGTTTTCGATCATGCAGACGATGGGGCCTTGGTCGATGGCGAGGTAGCTCTTGGCGACCCAGCCGCGGTCGAGGTTGATCGCATCGCGGAAGCCGAAGGGCCCGAACATCTCGGCGCCGTGGGTATCGTAGAGATGGCGTAGCATCGCCATCGATTCGGCCGGCGCGTACGGCATTGAACTCAGGGCGGCGGTTGGGGCGATAGTGCCATCCTCGTTGCCCGGACGATTCGCGCGGTAGCCATCAGGCACGTCGCTGGCGGTGAGGCCCCAGAGCCGACTGCTGAGACCCTTGCGGTTCTGTGGGTTCTCGTCGCAATAGGCATGGTGAATGAGCGCGATGGTGCGGGAGTTGTCGAAGTAGTTGCAGTACTTGTCTCGACCGTGCGGGTCGAAGCCCAGGAAGCTGTAGTGGGTCCAAAACATCGGCCCCCCGAGATCAGGCCCGACGTCGAGCGTGCGGCCGTAAAACTCCTTGCCGTTCGCGTACCGGTCCGTGATCCAGCCCTGCTCATAGGCGTCCGCCGGCAACGGGTGGGTGGGTGAGGCGATGCCCAAGAGATAGGCGATCATGCATTCGTTCCAGCCGGCGAACTTGTGGTTCATCCCGAAGTCGTGATCGCGCGACCAGTGCCAGTAGAGCCGCCGGTTGTCGGGCTCCTCTCTCGGGTTGAGGTACCAGTCCCATTGCACCTCGCGCCAGAGACGGTCGGCGGTCTCGCGGATGTGGGCTTCGGTGGGCGTGTCGGCATCGAAATACTGACGGGTGGCAAGGATCCCCTGGACCAGGAACGCGGTCTCGACGATGTCGCCGCCGTCGTCGTCGATGGGGAGGCCATTGTCATCGAGGACGGGCTGACCGTCTTTCATCTTTCGGGCAAAGCGGATCGTCTCGCCGGTCGCGCCATCCAGCCAGTGCGACCACACGCCGTGGTAGCGCTGGACGTCCTCCTCGAGGAACGTAAGGAGTTTCAGCACTCGCTCCGCGCAGGCTTCACGCGTCACGAAGCCGCGCTCCGCTCCGACCAACAGTGCCATCAGCCCGAAACCCGTGCCGCCGGTGGTGACGGGTCGGGATGGGCGGCCGCCCTGGTAGCGCTCATACGCCATGCCTGAGATCGAATGCGCGCCATCCCAGAAGTAGCGGAAGGTCGCCTCCTGGACGAAATCGAGCAGCGCCTCGTCATCTTCGGCGATGGTGGTCGCGGAAACGGGCCCGAGGATGGTGTCGCCGACCGCGACGCGGTACCATGCGGCCAGTCCGTTCTCGCCGATCCAATCGCAGTGAACGTTGACGACGACCGGCGGCTCGGTGATGACCACCCACGGGCCGTCGGCGGCAGGAGCGCGCTCGACAGTGTACGTCACGTCTTCGCCCGCTTGAGGCTCCCAGCGGAGGTAGACGGACTTGTCGTGACCGGTGGCGGTGAGGGTCTGGGACACTGCGGCGAGAGATGCAAGGGTCGTTAGAAGGATCATGCGTTCCGCCTGGTGGGAGCGTTCCTGACATGGACGGCGTCGGGTTGGGAAACCCGACCTACGAACGGCAGACGGTGGCTAGCCTTCGAGGGGTCGACCCCTCGCATTCCAGTCTTCCCAGGCTCTGCCGAGGCTAATCCCGTGGGCGACCAACGGGTCTTCGGTGAGCCCGTTCTTCTCCATGTGGGCCGACTTCCACGTGTTCAGCTTGGCTTCGAGGTCAGCGGCGAGATCGGGATGGGTCTCCGCGATATTGGTCAGCTCATCGGGGTCCTTGCGGAGGTCGTAAAGCTCGCGCTCGGGGTTTCCGTGCAGATCGGGGATCATCGCGCGGATCAGTTTGTGAGTCCCAGTGCGGATGGCCCATTTGGCCTGCCACGTGCACTCCTGGCTGACGACGAAATCCCGCACGCGCTGACTCTCGCCGGTCACGAGAGGCGCGAGACTCTGACCCTCGATGGAGTCGGGCGCGGCCACGCCCATCACATCGAGAATCGTGGGCGAGATGTCGACGTGCTGGCTGAAGGCATCCACGCGCTTGCCAGGCTCGACGCCCCCCGGCCATCGGGCGACGAGCGGGCAACGGATGTTGCCATCGTAGAGACCGTGGTGATCGAAGAAGATGTCATGTCGGTACATCAACTCGCCATGGTCGGCAAGGACGATCACGAGCGTATCGTCCTCGCGACCGCACTCTTTGAGCGCGTCGAGCACCGCCCCAACGCCCTCGTCGGCGTGTTGGATCTCGCCGTCGTATAGACCGACCACGTACTCCGCGTCACGCATGCCCTCGGGCAGCTTCTCGAACCACTTGCGCCACATGACGCTGAAGTACTGGTCCTTGAGCGGGGCGAGGGTATCATTGCTTGGGTCGGTGGGATCGCCCTCGTAGAAGCGGTCGAAGCGCTCGGGCGGGAGGTAGGGCGTGTGCGGATCCCAGTAGTGGATTGCGGCGAAGAAGGGCTCGTCGCCGTGGTGCCTCAGCCAGGGAATCACGCGGGAGTTCAGCCGCTCGCAGCTATAGCCGTCCTCGGGCCCGGGGAACGTTGAGTCCACCACGAACTCGAAGCCATGGACGAACCAGCTCTGGTACCTGGGGAGGCAGTCGAACGAGGCGGTGGTCAAGCCGTCTTGGCGGAGCAGCGTCGGCAACCACGGCGTGCCGGGCTTGAGGTCGTTTCCGCCCTTGTGGCTCACGACGCCGTGAGTGATGCTGTATTGGCCGGTGTAGGTCGTCGTGAATGAGGGCTGGGTGGGAACGCTGGAGGCGAAGAAGCGGTCGAAGACAACGCCTTCGGAGGCGAGGCGGTCGATGTTCGGGCTGGTTGGGCGATCGTACCCGTAGCATCCCAGGTGATCAGCCCGCAGCGAATCGACGAAGATCATCAGTACATTGCGCGGACGTGCCATGGGCGCGAGTCTAACACAGCCCGAATCGATGCGCAAGCGCTCTAACGCGGCGACGGAGGGTGCGGTTCTCACGCCGGCGAAGGCCCGTCGTGGCGCTGAGATCGACTTCAGGAGGAGTCCCACGTGACACGCCTCTCCCCCCTGCCCCATCGAGCCCGTGGATGGTTGACCGGCCTGGCGATCACCACGGCTATCGTCGCATCGACGGTGACGCGCGCGGCGGACTACGCGAAGACGGTTCTTCAGGATCGGCCGCTGGGCTACTGGCGGATGGAGGAGACCGAGGGCACCTCGGCGGCGGACGCCTCGGGCAATGGCATCCACGGGGTCTACGGCTGCAACAAAGGCGACCAGTGGCTCCCAATCCTGGGGCAGCCCAGCGCGACTCCGAGCCTTGGGCGGGCGGTGGACCTGCGCACCGGTGCGCTGGGGCGGGTGCTCGTGGAGGACGATCGGTTCGGGTGGACCGGAGCCGGCGCCGTCGAGGCGTGGGTCAAAGTGACGAACGACGGCTACGGGAATCAGCGGATCATCTCCACCGAGGCCCACGGCGGTCAGGCGGGCTGGGCGCTGACACTCGACGGGAGCAACGCCGAGGGCTGGACCCTCAGCCTGACCGTCGCGGGGCGAGGCACTTACAGCGCCTCACCGGCGGCCGTCGCGGGGAACACGTGGAACCACGTAGTGGTCTCGACCGACACCGAGCGCACCGCGTCGCTTTACGTGAATGGGGAGTTGGTGGGGACTGCCCCCGGCGCGGCCGAACCCGCGCCGGGAACGGCGGGCCTGCGGATCGGATCGCCGGGCGCCCCCACATGGACGGGCGAGTTCGTGCTGTTCGGGCTCGTCGACGAAGTCGCGTGCTACGACCACGAACTGCCCGCCGGGAGGGTGATGGCTCACTTTGAGGCCGCTGAATACACGCCGCCGGATCCCGATGCGGTTGCCTGGGGGCAGGCCATCACCGTTGTGGCCGGTCGCGAGCCTTACACGGACGAGACGGAAGGCCACATCGTCGTCGGCGTGGCGGATGGCGCGCCGAATGGCCTGCGGGCCGAGATCCTGCGAGGCGAGCAGACTGTCGCCGATGAGCGGGACATCCCGCCTGGCGCGAGGACGCTGATACCCATCGCGCTCGCGGACCTGGCGGAGGGCACGAACGCGCTGACGTGCCGCGTCCGCTTGAACGAGGGGGAAGCTCTCGACAAGGGCGTGCGGCTAGTGAAGCTGCCGCCCAAGGCGGACGAGGTGAAGGTCGACCGGATCGCGCGTGGCGTCATAGTCGACGGGCTGCCCCAGGTACCGTATGGGTTCTACTCCGACGCGGACCCCGGCACGCTCCCTGATGATGAGATCGTCAACGGCTTCAACCTGATCTCGCCCTACTGGAGCGTGCGCGAGGAGCGTTCGCCGGACGAGTTTGGGGCGATCCGCGACCAGATGGATCGGTGCGCGGCGGTGGGGATGAAGGTGAACTACCACCTCAACCGGCCTGCCGCGTTGCCCGGTAGCAACGAAAAGCGGGCCGCCATCCGAGCTGAGGTGGAGGCGTTCCGCGATCACCCGGCTCTGCTGTCGTGGTACATCGCCGACGAGCCGGACTACGGTCTGCCTTTCTCGGTGGTGCGCGAGACGTATGAGTTCGTCAAGAGGCTCGATCCGTATCATCCCGTCACGCTTGTCGTCGCGTCATCGCTGAACCTGAGAGACTACGCGGCGGCGACCGACATCCTCATGGTAGACCCCTACCCGATCCCGCACAGCACGGTTACGGATGTGGGAGACCTCGTCGACGAGGCGCGGCGGCTGACCGGCGGATGCGTCCCGATCTGGGTCGTGCCGCAGGCGTTCGGCGGCGGCGAGGGCACGCCTCGCGAGCCGAGCGCGGGCGAGGAGAGGGTGATGACGTATCTCGCCCTACTGAATGGCGCGACGGGCGTCCAGTACTTCGTGCGCCGCGCGCCACTAGGCAACCCGAAGTCGCCGATCGTGTGGTCGGAGTGTCGGACGATGGCGATGGAGGTGCAGGAACTCGCGCCTGCGTTGCTATCAGGCCAGTCCGGACCCGATGTGAGCGCCGAGCCGAACACGATCCAGGCGCGGGCGTTCGTCGAGCGCGGGATGCTGACGCTGATCGCCGTGAATCCGGAGAACGCCCCCACCATGTGTCGGCTGACGGTCGAGGGGAGCGAGTACAGCGGCTCCGCCGACGTCCCGTTCGAGTTCCGGCAAGTCGACGTGGCGGGCGGGGTCATCGACGAGCCGATCGATGCTCTCGACACGCGGGTCTACCGGATCCCATACGGCCCGCAGCCAGCGGAAGACCTCACCCCGGATCCGGGCAACCTCACGCTGAACGCGAGCTGGGAGGCTATGGTCACCGCGG
>CAZKUN010000062.1:0-40306 GCA_964555935.1 uncultured Armatimonadia bacterium
CGTCCAAACTCATCGTCCACTGCAGCGTGGAACGCAGCGCCGGGTTCACAACCGCTGGCGTCGCTTCCCGGCCCGGCTCCTGCGTCTGTGCCGCCCCAGACAGGACTACCAACACCGCTGCGGCTATACCCACTGTCGTTCTCATGGACTTCCGATCCGGAGCGAGAATGCATGCACCGAGAGCCCCACGGGACCCAAGCCGTTCCCACATCGGGCTTGCGGGCCGACCGACTCGCCGGCCAGGGCTGCTCCCGGCGAGCTCGTCCAATCTCGGCCAGAGCCTCCCTCATCCCCGATCATGGGAACGTAATGCTACCTGCCGGTTTGCCGCGCTGCCCAAACCGGCGACGATGGGCGGCGTAGCGGATCAGGCCCGTACGGCCGCCCCACACTCCTCACGGCTGCCGGAAACGGCGAGCACTGTGACCTTGAGTCGGGCAATGCACTGCGCACCAGTGTCCTCGAACTTCCCTGAGTGCACTTCGATCTCGCCGAAACCGAACTCGCCCCCATGGTAGAACTGCACCGCCGAGCCGCTCTCTTCCGGCCTGGTCCACGGCGTGTCCACATAGTCCCCTTCCTCGCCGGTCTCGAAGACCTTGATCACCGCGGCAGCCGAGCCATCGGCATGCTCCTGCAGGTAAGCTATCCGGTCTGAGATCGCTGAGACTGCCAACCCGATCTTGAAGCAGTCCTTCCTTGATCGGGGGTAATCGATCGTCAACCTGCCCGGGTGCTGTTCGAGCGCTGTGCCTGGCTCACCGAGGAAGATGTCGGGTTCAACTGCGTCTTTGGTCTGGGCCGAGGCCGTCCCGCCGAGAGGCACCTGGACGAGGGACCACGCGCCGGCTCGTACGCGCGGTGCAGCATCGAACTGAACGGTCACCAACTCCTCGTAGCCCGCTACGGCCGCACGGCTGCTGCCGTCGATAAGATCCCCGGCCTCGGCAACGTCCAGGACTCGTATCTGCCTGGAGAGCGCAAACTCCACTGCGGCGTTCGACGCGTACGCGTGGGCGACACCCTCACTCTCGAGAAGCACTCCCGTTGGCGACATGCTACATCTGTAGTTTCCGGGATCGACGGAAGCGGGGATCAGATGAGTTCCGATAGGGTCCGAGAGATCCGCGAAGAAGAACTCGCGCTCAGGGGCGATCCATATGCGGTGGCCACCGGGATTCTGCCATCCGTCGTCCCCACCGCCGGTTGAAGCCGAATCCAGGAAGGCCGGATTCAGCCAGAAGTGACTCGTGCGTTCCCTGTCAGACCAGAGCCCGAGTATCCTGCCGTGAAGGGGCAGAACCACCATGGCTCCATGCTGACCTGCATTGAGCACGTGGTACCCCTCGCCCAAACTGTCCAGCCGTTCCGTGACACCGGCAAGAGTGCGTTTCACACCAACACCTCCCGCGGCTTGGGCCTGATCCTGAGCCGTCGCTCTCCCTTACGTCACTCCGTGTACGAGCGACTCCAACTCCACCGACAGGATGTCACTCCTCGGATAGGCGTTCCCGACGTGCTGCCGGAAGCCTTCACCAAACTCGACACCTATCTGCTTGCCCCTGTGTCGGCCCATGCTCTTCATCTCCGCAATGTACTCGTCCGTGCCGTGCTGCTTCAGCAGCCAATCCCGCTGGCTGGCATGGCGGCCCAGCATCTCGACCTTCTGCTCGATGGCCGAGGAGATGTCCACGATCGTGTTCGGATCGACGTGCTCGCCGAAGATGTCCTGGCAGTCGATCGGGTCACAGTAGTACAGGTGCGGTACCGAATCGAGCGGCGGGGCACCGTCCGTTTGTATATTGGGTACGGAGGACCAGAACGCTGCATCCCGCCCGACAAGGCTGGTCGCCTCGTGGTCGTACAGGTAGTCGGCCGGACTTGCGGCGAAGATGACGTCCGGCCGGACGTCGCGGATCAGCGCGACCGCCCTGAGCATCGTTGGTTTGTCGTGCCGGATGAAGCCGTCTTCCGACTCGAGGCAGTGGTACGTGCCGCCGAGTGTCTCGGCTGCGTGGGCGCCTTCCTTCCGGCGGATGGCGGCGATCTCATCGGGGCCCAGCACGGCCGAGCCACAATTGCCCGGGGTCATGGTCGCGATATGGATCTGCCAACCTCTTCCGGCAAGCAGTGCCAGAGTGCCGGCACAGACGAACTCGGCATCGTCAGGGTGGGCGAGCAGGCTCAATGCTACGGGGCTGTGTGTCATGACGGTTTCCTCCGGGTAACTACGCGAGCGCTGCCGGGTCGGCGGGACCTCTGGACAGACGAAGTCCTCTCCCGTCTCCGCCCTTCACGCGAGCAGAGCTTGCTGACGCTTCAGCGATTCGGCGGAGTCGGTGGTCGGGAAGTACTCCAACCCGAACCGGCCGGTGTATCCCAGCTCATCAGCTTGGCTGAAAATGAACGAGTAGTTCAGCTCGCACTCATCCGGCTCATGCCGGCCTGGAACGGCGGCAACATGCATCTGGCCGATGATGTCAACGTTGCCCCGGATCGTGTCGACAATGTTGCCGTCCATGATCTGCATATGGTAGATGTCGTAGAGCAGCTTCATGTTCGGGCTGTCGAAGCCGCGCGTGATCTCGATCGCTTCCGCAACGTTGTCCAGGTAGAACCCGCCGTGGTCCACGGGTGTGTTCAGGGGCTCGACCAGCAGCGTGAAGTCCTCCTTCTCGGCGATCGCCAGGGCTTCGCCGAACCCATTATCCAAGTTCCGCCGCATCTGAGTGCGGGTCAGGCCATCGACGAGCGTGCCCGACATGATGACCGCGGAGCCGCAGTTGATCTTCTTCGCGAACGCGATAGTCTTGTGGACGTGATCGATGAACTCGCCGTGATCGTCGGCGTTCACCGGGCATCCACCGTAGAGGCCGTCCCACGCATTGAGGACGAAGCCGCCCACCGTCACGCCGGTCTCTTCGCACACCTGCCGCAGGACGTCGGCGTCTTTGGGCATGCTGTCGTCGATGGTCGTCCCATTCCACGTACCTTCCGGGTGCCAGAACTCGACACAGTCAAACCCGAGTTCAGCAATCCTCCTAACCCGCTCTTCGTAGGGAAGGTCCGTGAAGAAACACTCGAGACACACGTCAAGCTTCGCCATCATTCTTCTCCTTACATAGGTGTGTAAGAGCGTACCGTGTTTCCAGTGACCGGGCGACCAGGGCAGTTCCTGCTCGCACACATCTCACCGCCGGTGGGGAGTCGCGGGGCCTTCCCCACGGGGGCTGAACTGCTCAGGGACAGGAAGTCTACGGCACCTCATAGAGCATGAAGAACCGCCTGCTTGATGAATCCGAGCCCTGGACTCCCAGTTCGACGCTCTCGCCCACGCTGACCGTGCCGGCGGGCAGTGTCAGTTTCATGATGCCGACAGTGTCCTGTCTGTCCTCCCTGGTGAAGCCCAAGACATCGTAGCTCAGCACGCCAAGCTGGTCGGGCATCTGCCAGGTCGCTGTCTCCGTAGAAACGTCGAACTCGAGCAACTCCCTGCCGTTGAGAAACAGCGTGAAGAACCCTCCTTCCGGCTCGGAGAACCACCCCGTCGAAGCCGCCCATCGGAAGACCGCCTCACCATCGTCGTTGATATCGCTTTCGGCCAAGGGCTTCGTGCGCCACGTAAGCGTGCCCTCCCCGTCGGTCTGACGGACGTAGTGGGCCGGAAGTACACCGAATAGGCCACTGCCATAGCTGGAGCTTTGCGGAGGAACTGTTTCAACAGTCCTATCAAATCCACTGAGCCTTCTGAGGGTGGCGAGGGTAGCAAATCCCTGGAAGATCGACGGGGCCACACTGCCGGTCGGCGAGAAACCGTCCGATGCCACATAGCGGATCATCTGGTCAAGAAGATAGGCTGATTCCGGCATGTTCCTGTGTGTCTCACTTGTCAGGTCCAGGCCGCTGACAAGCACCGACCCGTTGCCCGAGTTGGCTTCAAAGACGCAGGCAAAGTAGCCGGCGCTCCCATTGCCGAACATCAGCTTCTCGGCATTGTTGACAGGGCCGCCGGGCGTCAGCTTCGCCGCGTGGCTCATCAACCTGAACCAGGGCTGATTCAAGAAAGCCTCATTGGGAAAATCCCCGAACGCAGGATGGTCTGCCTCAATTGCGGTGCCGGCCTGTTCTGTCCATATCCAGTTACCCAGCCGTGCCTGCACCCCTATCGATACCTGAGGAGGCACGCTTAGGCACAGCACTTTCTTGCCCTTCTCGAGAGCCCCGACAATGGCGTCTCCATCGGAATCGGCAATCAGTACTCGGGCATCCTGTGCGCCGGGGGAACCAATGCGAACCACATCACGGTACCGGCTTGCCAGTAAATCGTGAAGCCCCTCGCTTGCCGCCAGTTTCTGGCCAAGGTCGGCTCTCTCTTGAACTTCAGGGAAGATCCACAGATCCCAGCTGTTGGACCATTTGCCGCCGGTAAGGCTGATCTCGACGGTAGCCTTCAGAGGCTTGGTGACGTGGGGCAAAGCAATCTCTGCCAGACCGATTCTGCCGACATGCCCAACGGGTGCATCCACATCGGAACTGGAGCCTTCCGCCACGACCTTCCGGCCGTCAAGAAGACGCCAGGTCAGCTCTTCGTTGCTGACAGGGGCATCGCCGAAGTTCGAGACTACCCATTCGACCGGAAAGGTCTGACCCGAGGTGTAGATCGGCCAATCGTAAAAGGCATTCGGAATGGGCCTCATCCTGACCGGTTCAGCCGTCGTTCTGTCCTTGATAGCTACTTCGTCAAACTCATAGACCGGGGGCCACAAGGATAGGATCGGGGACTTCCTGAGGAAGAGACCGGGTTTGGGATCCGGATCCTGAGCCAGCAATACCACTGGCTGATTGAAGGTCCGGAAGTACTCTTTCGTGCTGTGCTTAGGCTCGTGGAATATGTTCAAGAGGCCGTTCCATGTCGCAGGCGGAAAATCCAAGAGCAGCCACATGGAAAACCCGTCCAACCGCGGGTCTAGCCGTGCGCTTTCCAGCCCGATCTTGTGGAAGATGCTCTGAATACGAAATCCCGCCTCGATACAGCTTTCTGCCTGTTCCCACGTGAGGCCGGCACTCCTTGCAGCTGCCTTGGCTGCGTCCATTGTCAGGTTCGGCGCATATCCGGTGCCGTACTTCGGCTCGAGCCGCGGGTCATCCGCCGTCGACATGCTAAGGAACTCATGGTTGATCCAGGGCCAGTGGTCCTCGCTTTCAAGCAAAGGGACCATGAAAGGGTCACCACTTCCGGATCGGCTGTGGCACTGATAGTCCGACAGCAAGTCAACCATGCTAGTGTCGAACTCCTGACCGAACGCCATACCGATGGTAGTATTGCGTTCCTGACTCATCCAGGGGCGCGAGGGGTCCATCTCTTCTGCGATGTCATGCAGCTCCTGAGCCAGTTCCTTAGCGTAGTGTCCCTCGTTTCCGCCGCAGTAAAGGGAGTTCGAGACGTACCGGCGGAAATGCGTGATCAGGGTCCGTAGGTCGCCGGGCGGGTCCTTCGGTCCGCCGGACATGTGTACAATGCCGGGATAGCGTGTACCATCTGCTACTCCGAATGCTGCCCAGTACGGTATCTCCGCTTGGACCAGGATACCGAGTTCGTCGGCCGCCTCGAAGTACTCAGGCAGCTCGACATGGGTATGATGACGCACAAGGTTGAAGCCGAACTCCTTGGCTATTGAGATGTTCCTACGGTGTGTCTTCCGGTCAGCAGGCGAGCAGACCGTGAGGGGATACGCGTGATCATCGCCGTAGCCTCGGAGGAAGCAAGGGCGGTTGTTGAGCCAGAACCTCTTGTCCCGCGCCTCGAGCTTCTTGACCCCGAACCGCTCAACCCAGCCGTGAACCACCTTGCCCCCCGTCTTGAGCAGGATATCGGCTCGGTACAGGTTCGGATGCTCGGGTGACCATGCCTTGAACGTCTGCAGGGGTATGTCGAGAACGACTTCTGTGGTGGTCCCGCCATCAAGAGAGATCGCTCTGTCGGCATTGCCTGCCTGCTGGCCTTCGAGCGTGGTCAGGCTCACTTCAACAGCTGCCTCGAGGCTGTCGGTTGCCATCGATCTGATCGTGGCATGGACCTGTGCCGACCTCTCGTCGAACCTGCCCTCGACATAGGCATAGTCGACGAAGAGATCTCCCGTGGCTTCCAGTTCGACGGAGCGGTACAGCCCCCCGTATGCCCGAAGGGAATTGACCTCGCCCTGTCGACTGGGTATGTCGTTGCGGACCAGAACCGCTACTGCCGCCGACTTGCCGGCTGTCACCAAATCAGTGATGTCGTATTTGTAGGTGCCGGCGTATTCATAGTGTCTCGCGATGAACTCACCGTTGACCCATATCCAGCCGGCCGAGTTTATGCCGCCGATCTTGAGCCAGATTCTGTTGCCCTGCCACCTCGCCGGTACTTTGACGGCCTTGCGATACCACGCCCCGCCCCCGTAGTTCGCGAACATCATATGCCCGTACGTCTCAAAACCGGCCGTTCCCTCATTGCTTCGGCCAGGCTCGCCTACGCCCTGCGCTTCCCAGCAGCCCGGTACACGGATGTCCCGTCTGTTGGGCAGCGGAACGTCAGGTCGGTACCACTCCTGCTCCCGGCCGACCTTCTCCGGGTCGATCGCGAAGTCCCACGTGCCGTCGAGGCTCACGGTCTCGCTGTATCGCGACCGGAGCACGGGATTGACCGTCGCCGGCGTTGCCTGACGCTGCTGGTCTTGAGCCGTCAGATGAACCGATGCCTGCGCGAACAACAGGGCGAGTAGAGGAAGCGACAAGGGGCCTCGATTCCCGGCGCGATTGGGCATAACACTCTCCTACCGAAGGGCTTTCTCTCCGTCAGGGGCTTCGTACAGCATGAAGAAGCGCAGGCTCGACGATGCGGAGCCTCTGATTGAGATCTCCACGCTTTCACCAACCGAGACGCTCTCAGGCGGCAACGTCAGCCGCATGAATCCAACGGTGTCTTCTCTGTCCGGCCGGGTGAAGCCGAGCACCTCGTATTCCAGCCTTCCAGCCTCGTCCCGTCCCCGCCACGATGTCGTCGTCAGCGAAACGTCGAACTCGAGGAGCTCTTCTCCGTTCACGAGCAGCACGAAGTGGCCCCCTTCCGGCTGGGAGAAGAACCCCGTGCTTGCTGCCCATCGGAAGACGGCCTCACCATCGGCGTTGATATCGCCCTCGGCCAACGGTTTCGTGCGCCACGCAAGCGTCCCCTCCCCGTCGGTCTGACGGACATAGTGGGCCGGAAGTAAACCGAACGAGCCGCTGTCGTAGTCTTGCGAAGCGGGTGCCTGAGTGATCTCCTGGAAGCCGTTGAGACTGTTGAGAAGAGCTTTGGGTTCGCCTGGGCTCCGGAGGAATGATGGATCGATCCTGCCGGTCGGCGAGAACTCGTCCGAGACCACGTAGCGCAGCATCTGGTCAAGAAGATACGCGGCCTCCGGCAGGTCGCGTGTCTGCCGTGCCAGGTCTAGGCCGGTGGCGAGAACGCTGCCAGCGCCCGACTTTGCCTCGAACGCGTAGGTGAAGTACCCGACCTCGGTGTCGAAGGCATAGGAGAACTTGGCCACGTTTCCCCAGCCGACCATCAACATGTCGGTCTGCTTGATAGGACTGTCGGGGGGGAGTTTCGTTGCCCGGTCCATCAGCCTGAACCAGGGCTGATTCATGAAGCCCTCGTTGGGGAAGTCGCCGAACGCCGCGTGCCCGGCTTCGATGGCGGTACCGGCCTGCTCGCGCCAGAACCAGCTGCCCACCTGCCGCGCCCCAACGTCTATCCTGCCCTGCCGAGGGATGTCCAGGCACAGCAGCTTCTTGCCCTGCTTCAAGGCCTCGACAGCAACATCGCCATCCCCGTCGACGATCAGCACGTCAGCATCCTGCGCCGCAGGATCGGTGATGCGGACAACGCGGGCATACCGTCCGGAGAGCAGATCGTAGAGCCCTTCACTGACCGCCAGTGTCCGGCCCAGGTCGGCCTTCTCCTGCAACTCAGGGAAGACCCAGATGTCCCAGCCGTTGAGCCAACCGCCGGGATCGACCGTCACCTCCACCCTGGCCTTGAGCGGCTTCGCAACCCGCGGCAGAGCTATCTCAGCCCGCGCGACAGTTGTGACGTCACCGACGGCCGCTGCCACACCGGAGACGGCCTCCTCCAAGAGCACCTTCTCTCCATCGAGCAAGCGCCAGGTCAGTGTTCCCTTCTCGACATCAGCGTCCCCGAAGTTCGAGATGACCCACTCCACCGGGACTACCTGTCCGGAAGCATAGACGGGCCAGTCGTAGAACGCGTTCGGTATCGGTCGCATCCTGACCGGCAGCTCCGCCATTCTCTTTGCGATGGCGGCTTCGTCAAACTCGTACACCGGCGGCGACAGGCACGGCCACGCGTCGCTTGTCAGGAAAAGCCCCGGTTTCGGGTCGGGATCCCGGGCCAGCAGCACGACCGGCTGGTTGAACGTCCTGAAGTAGTCAGGCGTGCTCTGCTTGCCGCCGTAGAAGACGTCCATCACGCCGTTGTACGCGAACGGCGGGAAGTCGACCAGCAACCAGAGCGTGTAGCCGTCCAGACGCGGATCAAGCCGCGCGCTTTCAAGGCCGATCTTGTGGAATATCGATTGCAGCCGATGGCCCGCATCGATGCACGCCGCCCCCCACTCCCAGTCCAATCCCACCGACTGGACAAGAGCCTGTGCATCGGCCAGCCTCTGATCCGGCGCATAGCCGTTGCGGTATTTCGATTCCAGTCGCGCGTCCGGACCGCCGCTGAAGCTCTGGAACTCATGCTGCACCAGCGGCCACTCGTCTTCCTCTTCCATGATAGGCACCTGGAAGGGATCGCCGCTACCGATGCGGTTCATGGTCTGAAAGTCCGAGTAATCCCCAGTCAGCTGTGTATTGAGTCCGTTGCCAGTATTGATCTTGTAGTTGCCATCCTGGGCAAGCCAGGGGCGGGAGGAATCCAGTTCCTTGGCAAGATCATGAAGCTGGCGCCCCAAGGCATCCTCGTAGTGCCCCTCATTCCCTCCGCTGTAGACGGCAAGAGATACGTGGCGTCCGAAATGCGTGACGAGGGTCCGCAAATCCCCTAGCGGATCAAGGCGCCCACCCGACATGGACATAATGCCGTACTCGTTGGGCACAGGGCTTGGCTTTGCCAGATAGGGAAGCTCTGGCTGTACCATCACGCCCAACTCGTCGGCGGCTTCGAAGTACTCAGGAAGCTCAACATGCGTATGATGACGTACGAAAGCAAACCCGAAGGCCTTGGCCCTGGAGAGGTTCTCGAGGTGGGTCTTGCGGTCGGCCGGCGAACAGACGGTTAGGGGATACGTGTGATCGTCGCCATAGCCTCGGAGGAAATACGGCTTGTTGTTCAGCCAGAACTGCTTGTTGCGTGCCTCGAACTTCTTGATTCCAAATCGCTCGACCCAGCCGTGGACGGCCCTGTTGCTCTCCTTGAGCACGATGTCGGCTCGGTACAGATCGGGATGCTCGGGGGCCCATGGCATAAACGGCCTTACGGGAATGCCGAGAACGACCTCGGCGGTCTTGCCAGGTTCGACAGTCAGGAACCTACTTGCCTTGCCTGCCTTCTTCCCCTTGAGGGTTCTCAGCTGAACTTCGACTTCAACCTCGCTGCTCGTGGATGCCTTCGAACGGATCGTCGCATGTACCTGTGCCGACTTCGTATCGAGATCGCCCTGGACGTAGGCATAGTCGACGAACACAGAGGGTGTGGCCTCGAGTTCGACAGACCGGTACAGCCCCCCGTAGACCCGGATGCATTGAGACTCCCCCTGAAGGCTGGGAATGTCATTGCGGACCAGCGCCGTTACCGTTGCTGGCTTTCCGGCGGCTACTAGATCTGTGATGTCATACTTGTATGTGCCGGCATACTCGTATTGCCTGGCCACGACCTTTCCGTTGACCCATATCCAGCCCACGGAGTTGATGCCGCCGAACTTTAGCCAGATCCTCTTGCCTTGCCACTTGGCCGGTACTTCGATTGTTTTGCGATACCATGCCGAGCCGTGGTAGTTGGCGAAGATCGGGCGGCTCGCCACTTCGAAGACGACTCGGATTGCGGGCGGCTGGCTGTACCCCGGCTCGCCCACGCCCTGTGCTTCCCAACAGCCCGGAACCGCAATCGCCCGGCCCGCGCCCGGCCAGCGTTCGGCCTCGTACCAACGATCTTCGTAGCCGATCAACTCAGGATCAGTCCGGAACTCCCAGGAGCCGTCCAGACTGAGCCAACTTGAGAGTTCGCTGCGCAGCACGGGATTTACCACGGCTGCCGACCGCTTCGCCCCCGCGCCCAATGCATTCAGCGGGCCCCCGTGTACCGCGGATCCTGAGCGGGCAGCGGCGGCCAGGAGCAAGAACCATGTTGTGAGAGTCGTTCCCATGGCCTGCCTCTCCGCGGAGGAAGTCTACAACGTGCCCATGCGGCCCGTGCGGCCTACCAGAACCTGATGTACCAGAAGCCAAAGATGATGACGCCAATGAGCAGCCAGAACCACTGCGTCATATGGAGAGGCGGCTTGCTGGTCTCCCCGGCAACGTGCACCATCTCCTTCTTCCATATCAGGCTCTTGATCGATTGGAGTTCCTGGGGCTTCGTGGCAAGGCTGACAGCCACCACGACCGCCAGGGTTGCCAACCAACCAATCCCCGCGATGTACTGGAATGCGATCCTGTCGGAGAACATGAACCCGCAGATCATCAGCACCGGGGTAACGGCGACCAGTCCGGTGAAAGCCCCGATCCCGTTCGCTCTCCTCCACAGAATCGCGATCAAGAAGACACAGGCGATGGGCGTGCCTATATAGATCATGACCTGCTGGAAGTACATGAAAATGCCTTGAAACCTCTCCACCATCGGACACCACAGCCCCACCAGGACCAGTATTGTCGCCATCGTTAGCCTGCCGAACCGGACCAGTTGTTTGTTGCTGGCGTTTCTGTTTATGTACTTGTGGTAGCAGTCAAGCGTCAGGAGGGCCGAGGACGAGTTCGCCAGCGCTGCGGTCGTGGAGACCATGGCCGCAATGATGGCGACCAGAATGACGCTGCGGAACGCCATGGGAACACAGGTCTTCAGCAGGATCGAGAAGATCTGGTCCGGCGTCTGCACTTGAGACTCCTTGACAATGTAGAACGCCAGCAGTCCGGCCATGGCCGTGATCAGCGGACGTGGCGCGTTTAGGACCGTGCAGAAGATCGTACCGACGCGGGCGTCACGCTCAGAACGGGCGGCCAGGACCTTCTGCATCAGAACCTGGTTGCAGACGTAATAGAAGAACAAGGTGGTCATGGTGTGGATGATCAGCCCCGGCCATGGGACGATGAGGTCGTTGGCCGGCTGAATCAGGTGCCACCGCTCCGGGTTGGCCTGCTCCATCGCGGCAAGGCCGCCGGTCTTGGAGTAGGCGAAGCAAAACAGCATGACCCCGCCAACAGTGATGAGCAGTGTCTGCACCAGATCCGTCCACACCACCGCTGACAGCCCGCCGTAGACCGTGTAGATAGTCGTAAAGGCGATGATCCCCCAGATCGCATAGTGGAGCGGGAAGCCGAAATAAGTGCTGATGGTGATCGCGCCGCCGTAGACCGCCACCGTCATGCTGGCAAAGACGTAGTAGAAGATGGTCACGATCGTCACGTAGTTCCGACAGGGCGCACCGAAGCGCTTCTCCATGAACTCGGGGACGGTCGAGATCCGGTTGCGCAGGAAGATGGGCAGGAACAGGAACACCATGATGGGAATGATGGGGAGCCCCCACGTTTCCCAGTTGACGATCTTCATGCCCTCCTTCCAGGCGATGCCCACGGTTCCAACCATCTGTTCGCTGTTCACGCTGCCCGCCACAAGCGAGGTGCCGATGATGTACCAGGGCAGTTTGCCACCTGCCAGGAAGTACTCTTTGGCGTCTTTCTTCTCCCCGCGGCCGGCAAAGAAGCCGATGCCGAGAATGATGGCGAAGTAGCCGACGAAAATCACAATGTCGAGAGCGCCCAGTTGGTCCATCGTTTCAACCTTCCTTCTGGGGTAGCAGTTCTTCGTGCGGCATGCCGTGGGCTTGGGCCACGGCCGGCCGGGCGATTCCTTGCTGCCGAATCAACATCCGATTCCATTCATCGCCCGGGCGTCCCTGGCCTCCCCCGGGGCGACGTCGGCGGCGCACTGCGAGATTGCCTTGCCGCTACTGCGCCGCTTGAGCCGGCCGGCTCACATCCACGCCGGGGCGTCAGCGCTGGCGTCACAATGCCTGCCGAGGACGTGGTCGATGACGTCCCCTGCCGCGTTGGCGTCCTCTGGGCTCCACCACTGGTCCAGGTGGACGATGATCCCGCGGTCGAATAGGTCTTCGGCAACCGGGCAGCGGCCGGGGGTAGTGGGACTGCCGTCACACGAAGCCACGGGGAACATGTCCCGGTACAGATGCCAGTCGGGATGTGCGTCTCTGCCGCGGTGTTCGGCCGTGATGCCGGCGGCGTTCAGCTCTGCCGCGATCTTGGCCGCCAGTTCGTGCGTTTCCGGGAAGAAACGAAGCATGTAGCCGATGGTCCCTTCCGGATCGTTCAGTTTCTGCGGCACGATGCCGCGCCGACGCTGCAGTCGCTCCGTGACTCGCCGGAACACAGAACGGTAACGGCTGACAATCCCCGGGAGTTTCCGGAGTTGCACGATGTCGACAGCCGCTTCGAGTTCCGACATGCGGTAGTTTGTCCCGACGAACAACTCGCCCTCGTAGCGTTGCGGAGCGAAACGGTCCGGACGCCAGAACCCGCCGCACTCGGCCAACTGCATCGCCCGGCTGAAGATGGCCTCGTCATTGGTCGTCAACAACCCGCCCTCGCCGCCCCCAATGATCTTGTAGCAGGCGATGGAAAAGCACCCGGCATCGCCGATCGACCCAACCGGCCGACCATGGAAGCTGGCGCCGGGCGACTGGGCGCAATCCTCCACCACCTTCAGCCCATGCCGCCGTGCCACATCCATGACGCCGTCCATGTCCACGACTCCACCCCAATGATGAGTCGGCACGAGCGCCAGCGTCCGTTCATTGATCAACGGCTCGATCGCGGAAGGGTCCATCTGCAGAGATTCGTCAATGTCGCAGAACACCGGTGTCGCGCCGGTCAACGCGACCGCGGCGGACGTGGCCAGGAATCCGATGGCCGGGCAGATAATCTCTCTGCCGGGGCGCGCGCCGATGCCGATCAGGGCCGCGTGCAGGGCGCCCGTTCCCGAGCTCACGCCACGTGCGAAGCGGACGTCGAATGTTCCCTTCGCCAGCTCATCGAAGGCTTCGCCGAACGGCGGGGCCGGATGGGCCGACATGTAGCGGGCAAGGTTGGGGCCGCCCTCAGGAAGCTGCTCGACGCTCAGAAGTTCCCGGAGCTTGGCCATGGTGTCGGCGTCGAAACCAAAGCGCTGAGCGATGGAGAGGAATTCCTCGATGCCGATCTTCGGCTCGGCGTGTCCGGTATGGCCTTTGAACGTCTTCTCAATGGGGGGATCGTTGGCCATAGCGAGTCCTTTCCTGTGCCACAGAGTCGTCCGGCCGGAATGCGGGAAAGGCGATTGCTGCTTCCCGGAATGCCCGAATGGCGTCAGGGCGCTGTGTTAGCTACGTGCAGAATCAGTGCCTCCGGACCGCGCTCCCGGTTGTTGCTGGGCATCCCCGATCATACCGTCCATGATATGAGAAAGGTCGGCGGCGGTCCATGGTTGAAACTGCGAAAAACATGAACATGACTGCACGGGAAGTAGGTGTTGTTCTGCCTGGTTCCTGGACCATGGAGAACAGGACGACGACCCGGACCGATCCGGTGGCGCACTGGCTGCTGGAGTTCATCGTCTCGGGTTCACTGCAGGTGCGCACTCCCGAAAGCCCATGGGTCACATTGGAGGAGGGCCACGGCGTTCTTTACCCGCCTGGCGTCTTCCACGATGAACGGGTCCCGAAAGGCGAATGCTCCAGTGTCGGCGTCTACTTCGATGTGCACTCCGACGCGTTAGCCCAGCGCCTCACCGGTGGCCAGGGAAGCCGGCTGCTGGTGGACGCCGAAGGCAGGGCTATCCGTCAGATCGTGCAACTGCGGTATATCCACGACATCGGCGACATCGACGGCTACGGAGGGCATGGCTGCCTCTGCCTCCTGGTCTGGATGCTGCTCGCGTCCCCGCGGAAGGATGGATGGACCACGATCCGTCAGTGGCCGTCCGTTCTGCCTGAGCCCGTACTCAAGGCCAATCTGTTCATGCGGGGACACCTGCACGTGAAGCTGCGCATCCAGGACATCTGTGCGCACGTCGGTCTGAGCGCGTCCGGGCTGCATCACGCCTACCGCCGAGCGACCGGCAAGTCCCCGATGGCAGGGCTCAGGGCAATGCGGGTGGAGGCGGCCCGGGTTCTGCTCCTGAGGAGCGACATGACCCTCGACCAGGTTGCTGCCCGGACCGGTTTCGCGGACGCCTTCCATCTCTCCCGGGTCTTTAAGAAGGTGACCGGCAAGAGCCCTCGGGCTTTCCGGTGCGCCGCGAGAGGCGGGAGCTGAAGCTCCCTCGAGCTGGCTCGATTGCGCTGGGCTATCGGCCGAAACGGGCCCGAACCCGAACACTCTTCCGCCCCGGTTTGATGAAGACGCAGCCCTTTCCAGGATCGAAGTCCTTGTGCCGTTTTCCGTTCACCTCAACCGAACGGATGGGGACTTCGTCAGGATGCCGGAACCGAAGGACGAGCTTCCCGGGCTTGGTGCGTAGGGGCTGCTCAACCACAGCTTCTATGTAACCTTCCGATACATGCGAGACCATCTCGTAGCCAACGGGCCCGAACGCTGTCGGCGCGCGCCGCACGGCTACGCGCATACCATCCTGCATCCAGCTCGAGGACACAAACGGCGCAAGCCACAGTTCGTCCCCTCGTTCCTGAACCAGCATCATACGCGACTGCTGAAGGAAATACCCGGTCTCATGCGTCTTGTTCCAGGCCCAGGTCTGGTTGATCGTATGCTCCCAGATGCTCAGCACTTCGAGGTCGAGCAGGTAGACGAGGGCGTTGTAGTAGGAGCGCAGGAACGGCTTGATGTCGTCGCGCAATGCGTAGAGATGCGTGAACCGTCCATAGTAGGGCTGTATCTTGCCGAATCCCCCGCGCCTGAACCACTCTGACTGGTTCAGTTCCTTCGTGTAATCGGTGCGCCCGGCAGCCGCCCATCCGTGGCCGGTGATGAAGTGCACATTCTCAAGGTGCTGCAGCATTGTCCCGATCTCGTGGCTCATCGGGTCAAGGACGCCCATGACTCCCAGGTGGTTTGGACCCAGTTCCACGTCGTATGCCAACGCCCGGTTCATGTCCGCCCCGCCGTGGACTCCGGCGGCGGTGTCGTGGTTCAGCAGCGAGGTGGGATAGGCCTGTGACACAGCTCCGTTCGGCATCGGCCACGCAGCGGTCCGGGACTGCGACCATTGATAGGCTCTCAGCGTGTTCTCGCCAAGCTCCTTTGCGCTCTGCGCCAACTGATCAGCGCCGGGAAAGCCGATCCCGCTCAACGCCTCCGCCGCGTCTCTCAGGCCGGCGTGGTACAGGCCGATCATCATGTAGCGGTAGCAATAGAGACCCCAGTCCGCCGTTACTCCCGGGGGCACCAACCCGTATTCCGGGAGTTTCTCCATGGTCGGCGACAGGCGTTTGGTCTTCTCCGTCTGCCGGACGATCCAGCGGCTCGACCATGACAGCCTCCCGGCCGCCTGGCGCAGCCACTCTTTGTCCCTGGTCAGCTCGTAGTGCGTGCCCACAGCCCATAGATGCCAGGCCGTTCCGACAAGCGGCGTGTAGGAGAACCCCGGCAGACGCACCACGCCGTCGGGCGTGTAGTGGTGCATGGCGAAGTCAAGAGCCCGCCCGGCGTAGTCATGGTGGCCGAGCATGTCCAGACCCCTAATGATCGGGTTGGCCTCGCCTTCCATGTAGCCGTAGTCAGAGGAAGCGCCCCACGCCACGAAACGGTCGCCCTGTTCCTCGTTCCGCGATGCGACGAGGCAGTGGACGACCGAGGCGTAGATGATGTCCCTCAATCGCCTGTCCGGCAGGTCGAGCTGCGTGGCGCTGTCCATGATGCCCTGCCAGTAATCCACCGTTGCGTGCAGAAGCGCCTCGCTTTGGTCGCAGCTCAGTGAATCAATGTGTTCGAGATCCCCATCGTCGAGATGATGAAAGACCGACACCATACATTCCGCATTCTCCCCGGCATCGAGTTCGCCTTCGATGAGCAACTGCCCGTCGCCGGGTCTGAATGACAGTCCGCTTGAATCGGCGATGTCGCAGACGGCGAGCCTCCGGCCACCAAGACCGAGATAGCCCTTCGCATTCTCGAGTGCCACACTGGCTCGAGCATCGCCGTCCTCCTCCAATGTGACCGCAAGGGATACTTGCCGCTTCCGATCTGTCGTGTTCGCCAGCTCAATCTGGGTCGTGCACAGCGGTCTCCGGCTCATGTATGAATGAGCCTGCTTGTCCTCCGAGCCGTAGGGCGCTACAAACGTGCGCTGCAAGTAGTCGATGCCGTCGTAGTTCGCCGTGATCTGCGGGATCGGCATCCAGCCGCCGTACAACTCCCGGTTCAGGCCGTTCGATGTCCGGCCGTTGACCGAGAAGCGGAGTCCAAAGGGGTAGACGGACCTGGGAAGGCTGTCGCCGATGAGCGTGACGCCCCCCTGTTCCGGCTCGGCAGTGAAGAACACCGCACCGTCGCGGTAGACAACGAATTTCCGGTTGTCACACGCCAAGCTTACCATGATCGGTGCCAGGCTCTCCTTTACGACTCGCGCCGTCAACGCTTTCTCAAGCGTCTGATCCGGCATCCTCCTGACTTCCCTCAAGACATCGAAAGCCCCAGCGATCTCGGCGCCTATCTGAGCGGCTGCGCGATCGTAGCCCTCCTTCAGAACGCAGATGTCGTAGCCGCTGACGTACGAGTAGCCCTTATCCAACACATCATCTACAGCGAGGCCGATCGCGTGCTTCTCCGGCCCATGCCCGCTCATGTCCTCTATCCAAAGGGACAACACGGTCTGGGCTCCCACCAGTCCCCCCATCTGGTTGTATTCGACCGTGACCTCCTTGGGCCCGGACGTGTCCCACTCCACGGTCTGAGACCTTCCACCCCCTTCGAGAAAGCAGCCGTTGTGCACCGCCACGGAAGCCAGCCCCCGGCGCGCCTTCCCCGTGTCCAGGCGGAGCTTGGCGGTTTGTTTCATTGCCATCGTGATCGCTCGGGGACGAGCTGCGACGAACGGGGAATCAACGGCCGGTAGTATCCAGCGTATCCGCGTTGTGGCGACCAAGGGAGTGCATTGAACAGCCGCCACGTTCCCATCGACCTCCACGGGAGAAGCCACGTCGTGCCACGCGCCCTGCCAATACGACTGCCCGGCCCAGTATTGAACTCGGATCTGGTCAGCTGATGGCATGGGGGCGCCAGACACTCGCTGAAGCTCCAGGCGCTTGATTCTCTTGGCCAACACCCATTGCAGGCCAATGCAGCCTCGGCTGTCCTGCTGGCGGTGCACCTGGTAGTTCCCGTCATGGTCGGCAGCGATGTCCGCCTCGAGGAAGAGCTCATCCTCGCGGAACGTCTCATACCGGCTTGAGGTGACCTCGCCTTGGTGGTCCGGGTTGAATGTGACCACCCGCGCGAACTCGCCGGCGTCGAAGAAGTCGGCATTGACCGGTGCGGGCTCCTCCGGCCCCCTCACCAGCTTTGCCTCCGCCCAGTTGGCCATGTCACAACCCCAACCGTCTCCCCCTTCCTTGGCGACCAGGCGCAGCAGGTTGGCACCCTTGAGCGACACGTCGATTGCTTCGGGTGCGCTGCTGTCCGACATGGTACTGCCCACGTAGACTTGCGTTCCGTCAACGTGGACCTCGAAGACCACGGAACCCTTGTTTCCCCCCTGCCATTGCACGCCCAGAGTGGCCGTGAAACGCTCATACCCTCCGCCCAGCGCCAAGATGATCTCTCCGGTTGCATGGTGCCCCAAGCCCTTTGCATAGGGCTGTTCGCCGATCTGGAGCTTCAGCGGGGCTTCCGCGTCGTAGGCGGCCGTGTCGATCCCGAGCGTGCCCCAGTCCTGGTGCGATCCCAGAAGAACCTCTTCCAGGACATCACTGACGTAGACCGTTCCTTCCGGCTCCGGGGGCTCCGCTGCATGCCCCTCAGGAGCGCCGGCCAGAATCCCCGTGGCAATCCAGAGGCACTGAACGCCGTTCCTTGTGCTCATACTCTCTTCCCTTCCTACACGCGCGTAGTAAGAGCCCACAGTTGGTGAGGGTGACGTGGTGGTGTACGGTCGGGTGTTGTTCCCCGGTATTCCGTCCCGCAGATCCGCGCCTCTCCGCACCTGTCCCTTCGACTGATTCCATCCGAGCCGCCACCAGCCCGGTCTGTGCGGGCGTGACCCAGACTTGATGCCCCCCAGTTCGTTGGCGCACAGAACAAGGCCTCGCCGAAACTGGCCGAGCCGTCGGGCGTGGATCGACTGGCCGTCGATCGTCGTCAGGCAGCGACTCGAATGTAGCGGTGGTGGAGTCCTCCGAGGATGGGAAGGGCTACGAGCTTCGTGGGGCCCTCGGTGTGAGGTGGGCTCTCCGTCGGGATCGGTGTCTCGCCGCCCAGGCCCTGGTGTGGGCGGGCTGTGCGGCAGCACGAGAAACGCCAAACCTTGCGAAGCTAACGAGGTAGGTGATGTGGTTCTGGCCGCTGATACTGTGTATTCGCGCCAGCTGCGTAGGGTCGCGAACCAGCGGAAAGCCCGAAACTCAGGGCTTTCCGAGGTGCCGATCAGGGGCTAAAGGAGAATTGGGATACCTAATTCAAGGTTATGAGCCTTGCGACAGTCTCAAACCGCGAAACCGCTTCCCAGGCCTGTAGAGGGGCTCCTGGGCGTTGCTATGGTACGAATTGCCGTTCACCCTTGCGAACCTAACGGCGACATCTCACTGGGGTCGCAAGGGTTGTTCTGACTGGTAGTTCGCGCCGTCTTCTACGGCGACCTTCCGGGCGAGCGCTCGTGCCCGCAAGGCCCCAGATTCCAGCGTGGGGGGAGCTTCGCGGAGGCATACCGGGCGGCGTACACGATCACCATGCGTCCTCCTCGAGCCCGGACATGTGGCGTAGTTAGTGGCTGGGTTGGGCCCACAGCGGCCCACTTCGGCCCGTGCGCTCGCGGGCGCTCACGGGTGGCCTCGGATGCTCTGGGTCGGACGACTGAGTCAACATCCCGGCAAGGGCTGGACGAGAGCGCCGTTCCACGGCGTCAGCCAATCCACCCGGGCGAGCCCTCCGGCGTGGGTCTACCGCCACCTGATCCTGCAGGCGATGTCACGCTCGAACGTCGGGACGGCCAGCGTCACCGACGCGTCCGCGACACGCTGCGTCTGCCGCCCGATAGGCTGGCCCGTGTACGTGTCCCACCACTCAACGCGGCACTTGCCGGGCCGGGCGTCTTGCAGGATCAGCGTCGCGCCCACTACCGGCTCGGGTGCCAGGCCACGTATCTCGTTGCCCCATGTGCTCTGTGGATTCTGGATCCACAGCAGCGCCTGCGTCTTGCCCGCCAGCCCGAGCGCACGAGGACGTGCCGGCACGTATCCGCCCAACTCGTAGTGCAATACACGGATCCAGCTCTGCCCTGGCAGGCTGTTGGACACCCGGATCACATGCTTCCCGGCTGGCACAGGAATCGTGAAGTCCTCGTCGTACGTACACTGCCACATCTCATATTCGTCCAGGTAGATCGACGCCTTGCCGGGCACGTTCTCAACGGGGAGATCGCCCACAAGCGCTGGCTCCCCATCGAGCGTGATCTCGAGCCTTGCGTCGGGCGCCACAGCGACAACACGCACGGTGAAGCTGCCCGCAACCGGGTAGTCAACATGGAACGCCGGCGCGCCATGCTCGCCGCGCCGGTCCGGCGCGAAGAGAACTCCCGGGACCTGGTCTGCGTCGCTCTGTACGCCATTGGCCGCGACGACGAACTCGCCCACCGTGCTATCCGTGTACCGCGGCACTGCCGGCAGCTTGAGCGGTACGAAGCGCCTATCGGACGCCGATGATTGGACGGTCGCGCGCGCAGGGACAAAGCCCTCCGTAGGCCACTGGACCCCACGTGCGAAGCGAGCCAGCGCACGATAGTGGTTGTATAAGTCCATCTGGTCGACCCGGTCACACCACCAGCACATCGCCGATCCGGCCGCGCCGCTCAACGCGCTGGCCCAGATGCCGTTGTGCAGGTTAATGCCATCCGGATCGGGGCCGACATCGAGTTCATTGCCCCACCCGAACTCGGTCACCATCATCGGCTTGCCATGCTCTTCGGGCAGGCGACGACACCAATCACTCAACGGGGGGACGATGTCGGGAGAGTTGTAGTGATGGATCTGCGTGTAGTCGATCCCGTCCATCTCCCAGACCCTCGGATCGCTCGTGTCGCCGCCGAACGATTCCGTGATCGGGCGGTCATGTGGGTCTTGCACTCTCACGTAGGCGCACGTCTTGGCAAGCCACGCCGTCAGCATCG
The DNA here is from genome assembly GCA_964555935.1 of uncultured Armatimonadia bacterium. Classification (GTDB taxonomy): domain Bacteria; phylum Armatimonadota; class Zipacnadia; order Zipacnadales; family VGFC01; genus CAZKUN01. The sequence goes on from CAZKUN010000062.1 coordinate 20,588, forward strand.
CCGACAGCGAAGCGGCACCCGGCTGCCGCGGATGGCTTGGCGTCCCCGTATACGCCCATGCCTCACGGCCGTCGGGGAGTTGGGCCGCTCCATCGATCTCCGCCAGGAACTCCCACGCCATCACGTTGGGGCTGTACCCCCACCGGGCGACGATGTACCGCAGGCGTCGGGTGTAGAACCGTAGCGCCTCGGGGTCCGTGTAGAAGTCGTTGACCGTTTCGCACGGGCCGCCGAGCACTGCGTTGTAGGGATTCTGAGGCCAGTCGGCACTCGGTCGCAATGAGGTATGGGCGTCAAAGGCCAGCTTGAAGCGGATCCCGTGACGCTCGGCGAGCTTGACGTACCAATCCATGCGCGCCGAGGCCATCTGGTCGTACTGGCCCAGCTCATCCCACTCAACCCCGAGGCTCTTGTTGCCCGGGAACATGATGACATAGGTAGCGTCCTCGCCGTGGGCCTGCATCTTCGGGAAGTACTCCAGTGCGTCCGCAAGGGCGTCTTCGTACCCATGGACGTCGTGGCCGATCGGGAAGTACGGCCTGCCGGAATCGAGGGCGAAGTAGCGCGCGTCGTCCTCGGAGACACGCACGAGCCCCTGACGCCTCGACGGGCCGACGGAGAACTCGCCGACGCGGCTCCGCGCCATGCCCCTTCTGGCTCTGGCCGTAACCGTGTACCGATACAGGCCGATCTCTTCTGGAGTGAACCGCACCCGCCAACCAGGTCTCCCCTTGGGCGTCATGCGGACAGTCGGCTGGAGGTCGCCCCAGTCCCACACCAGGTGGTTCCACTCGTTGGCGCGAAGGTCCGATCCTAACCACAGCCGATGGACGTAGGCGTCACTTCCCTGCTCGTGGAAGCTCAGGTCGATCCAGTTGAGCGGCCCACGTGTACGCGGATAGACCCATAGCGAAAGACCCTCGAAGCTGGACCAATCCGCCTCATCAATCAGGCCCACCTGAGAGACCCACGCGCCGTCCGGCTCCATCTCGGGAGTGAACCGAAGCGCCCCTCGCCCTCCGTGTGCGATCTCCTCCGACATAGCCCGGGTGCCGGCACTCCACACAGGCCATTTCTCAAGATCCGCTGCTTCGAAGTCCTCGAGCACCATCCCGACGCCCTCGCGCCCGCCGATGAGAGACACATCGTCGATGAACAGATCCAGTTCCGTGCCGGGCGCCCACACTGAAGGCCGCAGCCCCAACGTGATGCGGTCGACATGCCGGCGCCGGTCCGGCGGGGCCACGACCATGGCCCGATGGGGCTGGTACCAGAACCCGGTGACACAGGCTCGCCGTCCGCTCGGCGCCGTGAAGTGGGCCACAACGTCGATCTCATCAGGGTCGTACGGGTTGGTCCATTCCCCACGCACGTCCAGCACAAGCTCCTGCATCGCCCATCGTCCGACGCGGTCGCTCTTCTGTCGGACCGACCTTATCACGGCCCCGTGCCCAGCCGCCGCCAATAACGCACTGCTCACAGACGCCAGCGCCATGACAAGTCCGAAGTACCTGATGCGTTGTTCCATGCCCTGTGGTCACCCGTCCCTTTGACCCACTCCATCCGAGCCGCGATAAGCCCGATCTCGGCGCGGGATGGCCGGGTGGTGGTAGCGGACGGTTCGTCGGCGCACATAGCGATGCCTCGCCGGGACGGGTCGGCGGCGTGATGCTCTGAGCGGTTGGGTCGACCGACAGTCGCGTGGGCCGTCAAGCAGCGACTCGGATGTGCCGTTGGCGTGACCTCTTCGCGGCTCCACTAGACCTCGGAGCCAAGGGCAATCTGTCAGCACAAGGCTCGTCCTGGCAAACCAGCACGTCCTACGAGCACGTAGAACACATCTCTTCCCCTCCTATCAACCCGAAGCAGGCCAACGACGCATGTCGGGTTCCACCTGAGCAGTGCAGTTGAGGCCGCCGCCACGGCCACACGGCCTCGACCGCCGCCAGATCTCACGCCAACGGACGCAGCATAGCAAAGCCCCAGATGTCGACGCGCATGGGCTCTTCCGGAGGGACACCTCCTCCGGACGGTCGCACAGCCCACCCGCCCGAAGGCCGCCGATGTCTCTTGTCGGCGGAAGGAAGGGCCACGGGCCGCATCGATTGGCGGAAGCGCGTGCCGGTCCCGGCTTCCACGGTTGCCCGCGTAGGTTCCCGGAAGTCTGGCGGCGAAGGGTCCAGCGAATGGCTGACTGCGAAACCAACGATCGATGTGCAGAGCCCGACATGGGTAATCCTGGCCAAGGGGTGCCGCTTAGTAGGTTGGGCCCAGTTTTGGCGCTGAGGCCGGACGACATGGATGAAGTCGAGTGCAAGGGGACCTGAGATGACGAACAGGCAATTCGCGATTGACGCTCGTCGGGGCCCGGGCGCATGGGCAGTTGGGCGCGGGCTCGTGTGCGTGGCTGCTCTGTTGGTTGCCATTGTGGCGGAGGCCCAAGTCCGGCCCGTCCTGACGATCGCCTTCGACGCGGATCTGGATGGGACCACTGGGGAGGAGAAGGTGCATGGCACGCCGATCGACGAGCCGTCGTTGGAGGAGGGCAAGTTCGGCCGGGCACTCAAGTCGGGTCCGTCAACAGGCTATCTAGACTACCCCACTGAGGGCGTTTTGAGCCCCGAGTCGGGCACCGTCGAGATGTGGGTGTGTCCCATCGACTGGCGCCCGGAAGACAACGAGTTCCACGTGTTCCTCGATGTCCGCGGCGAAGGCGCGCTGTACCTCTACAAGTTCCACGAGGGAGTGCGCCTCATGATGTTGGCCTGCGCGCAGCTCACCGGCCCGTACTTCGTCAGCGACCGGGACCTGGACTGGCAGCCTGGCGAATGGCACCATCTGGCCGGGACCTGGTCGCGGCACGGAGTCATGGCCTACGTCGACGGGCAGCCTGCAGGCGAGGCACCGCTTCCTGCGTCTCGCCCGAAGGGGCTGGGCGCCACGTTACGCATTGGCGATCACCCTTGGCATCTCCCTCGGACGTCCTCCTCTCTCATCGACGAGGTGCGCATCTACGACCGCGCCCTGAGCCCCGCTCACGTGGCGGCACACAGCAGCGGCGACTACGACTTCGTGGCACCGCTCACCCCCGAGGGCATCCTCATACAGTGCGAACCCGCGCCACTGGATGGCCGGGTCGGGGTCGCCGTCAGCACGGGCGGAGCCGACGTCGAGGATGCCCGCATCAGCGCGCAGGTCGCTGTGGTGCCAACCGGCGACCCTCTCCCGGCCAACGCCCCGAACCACCCGTTCGCGGACGGACAGAGTGAGTGCTCCGTGGACCTGCCGGCCGACCCGGGCGCCAACTACGAGGCGGTCGCCGGCATCCGCCTCGATGGGCGCCAGTTCACCGAGACCCGGTCGGCACTCATCGTGCCGGAGACCCCATGGCTTGGCAACCAGATCGGCCTCGAGGACAAGGTCCTGCCGCCATGGACGCCCGTGGAGGTCGACGGGCAGGGCGTGAGCTGCTGGGGACGGGAATACACATTGGCCGACACTTCGCTCCTCGAGCAAGTGAGGTCCAGCGATGCACCCTTGCTCGCCCGGCCCGTCAACGTCCGAGTTGCGGCCGGGGGAGATGCCGTGCGCTGGGTGTCAGGTGAGCACACCCGTGAGGTGTCCGAGGCCAAGACCCGGCTGACCTCCACCGGAGAGTTTGCCGGTCGCCTCGCGGAACGGGACGTGCGGCTGGGCGTGCGCCGAACCGTGGAGTACGACGGCTTGATGCTCGTAGAGCTGTGGGTGCCGGAGAACGTGGATCTCGGAGCTGATGAAGTGAGCATCGAGATCCCCCTCGAGGGGCGCCGCGTGATCTACCGCCATCGATGGGCGCCGAGCTGGGCCGGAGTCACAGGTGACCTGCCGCAAGGGGATGGGCCGGTGGACCAAAGCGCCTTCATTCCCTACTACTGGCTGGGGGACAATGACAGGGGGCTGTTCTGGTTCTGTGAGTCAGACGAGATGTGGCCGAACGGTGAGGCGGCCAATGCCGTGGAGGTCGTCCGGTCGGAAGAGGAAGTGGTGCTTCGGCTGAACATCATGGCGCCCGGCCAGACGTTGCCTCCGGACTGGCGACTGGTCTTCGGCCTGCAGGCGACCCCGGTGAAGCCCCTGCCCAAGGACTGGCGGAAGTGGCAGCTGACGGTGCTTGGGCAGCCTGGGGATGGTTCGCGCGGGAACGCAGACATCATCTGGCCGACCCCCGAACAAGACTCCCTGCGCTACTACGGCTACCCGGAGGCGACGGATCCTGAGCTGTTTTCACAGCGGGCCGCCCGGCTACAGGAGCGCGGCGCCAAGGTGGTCCCGTACCTCTGCCTCTCATTCCTGTCGGCGGCCTGTGAGGAGTGGCCCCTCTTCAAACGGCACTGGTCGATGGGCCCGGTGGACAGCGGCTCAGCGGATGTCGCCGCCTATGGGGCGGGCTTCGCCATGGCGTCGCCCTCTGGCAAGGGGTACAGCGATTTCATTGTGTGGAAGTGCAAGCAGTTCATCGATCGGTACGCCATCGACGGCGTGTATCACGACAACACCCATCCGTACCCCTCGGCGAATCTCGAGGCGGGCGTCGGGTACGTGCGTGACGGCACCCCACGGAGGACGTTCCCCATCCTCGCGTATCGGGATCTGTACCGTCGGATCTACACCGTCATCAAGGACTTGCCGCGCGAGACCTTCACCATGGCGCACATGTCCGGCAAGGTGACGATCCCCATCCTGGCTACGAAGACTCGTACCTTGACGGCGAGAACTTCCGGGGGAAGGTGCAGGACAGCTACATGGACGTCATCAGCCTCGACACCTTCCGCGCGGAATTCAATGGGCGGCAATGGGGTGTCATGCCGTTCTTCATCCCAGAGTTCTCTCCCGAGCACCGAGATGAGGTGGAGCCCACGCGCGGCCTCATGGCTCTCCTCATGGTCCACGACGTCGCGGTGTGGCCGATCTGGTGCAATGCCGCGGTCGTGTGGGAAGCATGGGACGCCCTGGACGCCTTCGGCTACGTGGACTCGCACTTCATCCCTTACTTCGATCCGGAGCCCCCGGCCACCACGGACGCAGCGGACGTAGTCGTGAGCGCGTACCAACGAGATGATGGCGCCACGCTGCTCGTCGTGGCAAACCTCAGCCGCGAGGACCGCGAGGCCGACGTGAAGATCGACTGGGGGCGGCTCGGGATCGGTCCGGCGCCGGTTGTCAGTTGGCCCGACAAGGAAGAGCTTGCGGAGACGAACGGCCGGGTCCACCTCGCCGTGCCTCGGCTGGGTTACCGGCTACTTCGGCTGAGCGCCGAGTGAGGGGAGTTTTGTGGCGTGAGGAAGCTCAGTCCAGGTAGGCCCCAGTGCTGCTTCAGCGCCACACAAGCCGTTTGCCACCCGCCCCATTGGTAGGGTTATCTCAGGGAGAAGCGCCCCGTTTACACCGCCGACTGCCTCCCAATTACCCCGCCGCCAACACTCCTGGGGCGCCCGCCAGGCAGACCACGCACCGAAGGAGAGATGCGATGAGAAGAGCCCTGTATGGACTGACGTTGGCCCTGCTGGCGCTGACGATGAGGACTGGCGCGGCGGCGGATCAGACGCGGACCGGCAACCAGGTCGTCAACCCCGGCTTTGAGGCGCCAGACATGGCCGGCTGGTCGATCAGGGACTGGGCCGTTGACAAGGGTACGGTGTCACTCCAGCGGCACGCGGCCGAGGCGCGGAGCGGGGCGACTGCGGCCAGAGCGCGGTTCACAAACGCGGAGAACGTGGTGGTCGCCCCAACGCTTGCGCGAATGCCGGTTGGCAAGCAGAAGCTTCGTCTCACCGTCTGGTACAAGCTGCTGGCGCCTGGCTCGGTCTACGCATCGGTGGTCACGAATGCGTACGACGGCACGCAGCTACAGTATCTCAGTTCGCCCCGCCAGACGACCGTCAGCAGATGGGCGGAGCTAACCTACGATTTCGTGACCGACCCGCGCACCCGCAGCATGTCCCTGTATCTGCGCCCGACCGTGGACGGCATCCTCTTCGATGACGCATCGCTCGTGGCGTTGGATGCGCCTGTCGCGGCGGCGTTCGCGCCGGTCGACAGAAGCCTGAAGTGGACCGCCGAGACGGTGGAGGCGGAGCTCAAACGATACGAGCCCGCGCTCAAGGGTTTCGGGATCAAGGATCCGCTGCGCTGGGCCCGGGCGCGCATCGCAGCCGAGCGGGACTGGGTCGGCCGCCAGGGGTGGTGGGAACGCCGCATTGCCCACTGGCGGTTCATGTTCCTGGGTGACGAGCCGGTCGACTGGGCCAGGTGGCTTGATCTTGATCATCCGGCGCTTGCCGGCAGGAAGGCGCAGCTTGCCGCCGGCGGCGCCACGGCGCGCCAGGCGTGGGCGGAGCATGTCCGCGAGGAGAAGCCCAACCTGCGCCCTCTCCTCAACGACCGGGCCACGCGGATCATCCTGTTCGAGGCATCTGATCCGAAGGTCTATCCTCCGGACGGGTCTTTTTCGCCGGAGCGCGCCGAAGCGCTTCTGGAGGGAAAGGTGACCGGACTTCACCAGGTTCCGGAAGAAGGCGAGGGAGATTATGGCTGGATTCAGACCTGTAACCCCGCCGGTTGGCACCTGAGATACCTCGGCCTTGCTTATTACCATGACCGGGATCCGAAGTGGGTACGCGAGTTCCAGAACGAAATCATCGCGATGGTGTTGGGACACAACTACCAGCCAAACGGCTACACCGCCGTCGCGACCAGACTGCGCTTTGCCATCCGCACCTATCTTCTCATGAAGGACTCGCCGGCGATGTCGGATCAGTTCCATGCGCTGATCGGTCGCTGGCTGTGGGCGCATGCCAGACAGACCCACAGCGTGGGGGCGACCGGCTACGAGACCAACTTCCAGTGCGTCACCGGCGATGCCATGTGGTGGAGCTTCACCCTGTTCCCCGAGTTCAGAGGCAGCCAGGCATGGCGCGAGCGGATGTGGCCTCTCTTTCTTGCCTCTTCAAAGCGGGAATTGCTTGAGGATGGCCTGCAGCATCACCGCGCCTACAACTATCATATGGCCTTTGTGTCTCGGGGGTTGGCCATCCTTGCCATGGCCCGCTGGCTGGGCGTGGAGGAACGGGTTCCTGATGCATTCCTGCCCATGGTCGAAGGCGGCGTCGAAGCATTCCTGCGGACATGCACGCCAATCCGGTCCACGCCCGGCGTCAACGACGACCCTTTCGTCACCATTGACCTGACCCACTTCCTAGAGCTGGGAGCCGACCTGTTCGGCCGTGATGACTGGCGGTATGTGGCGACCGAAGGCGGTGAAGGCACAAGGCCGCCGTTTCGCTCCGCCCTGCTGCCGGATTCGCAGCTTGTCACCATGCGTTCAGACTGGTCGCGAGAGGCGAACTGGTTGTTCTTCAAGGTCAGTCCCGAAGCCGGCCATCACCATCGCGACACGCTGGGCATCCAGATCTGGTCGCGGGGCCGCAGGCTGCTGATCGAGCCGGACCTCGGCTACTACACGCTTGAACGGAAGGTGTACAACCAGAGCTGGTGGCACAGCACGCCCACCCTGGGCAAGAGCCTGCTCCCCATCCGTGGCGACAACCCGGAGGTGCTCCACTGGGAAGCCGGCGACACCCTTGATTATGCGGTCGGGCAGATCACGGTGCCGCTTGGAGACGGCCAGCCCCCGGCCCGGTTCCGGCGTCATGTGTTTTTCGGGGATCATGCCTGGTGGGTGGTCTGGGACGAGTTTGCCGGGGTGCCGGGCGGCCGGGTTGTCTGGGAGAACTTCCATTTTCCCACGCGAACACTTGAGATGGATAAAGGCGGCCGGGTGGTGAAGACCATGTTCGAGAGCGGAGCCAACCTGCTGATGGCGGTCGGGGTTCCAGGCTGGACGCTGGCAAAGGAACAGACCCGTTCGTGGGACACCCACCCCTACAGCGGGGAGACCACGCCCACCATGACGCTTCACTACCAGGCTGATGGCGAGCTGGCCTCGCAGGGCTTTGCCGCTCTGCTGGTGCCGTTTGCCGGGCGGTCGGCGCCGGCTGCCCGGTTCGAGCAGATCGAGCAGCGTGAGGGAGGCCAGGTCAAGCTGCATGTTACGGTCGGAGGCACAAAGCACACCTTCACGACGTGGCGCGAGAAGTGACGGGTGTGAAGTAGGCCGGTGACTTGACCGCGTCAGCGCTGCGACGATCCCGTGGGGTCCCAGAACTGACCCGCCGGGCGGAGACGCACTGGTGTACGCTCGCCGAGCACTTATGGGTCTGGGGCGGTCAGACGGAAGCTGCCAATTCCTTGCACTCCTCGCTGGCCAGCCAGTTGCGAAGACTGTCCAGCCTGGGGAGCCAGCAGTTCTGAAATCCGAACTCTGGGCGGCTTGCGGCGTCCCCGGCCTAGCCCGCTCTCGTGTCGTCTCTTCCCCCATCCAGTTGGGCAGGGCTCCACATCCCTCGGGCCGAATGGGTCTGTAGTTGGGCAAGGACAACGCTGACCTCCATTTGGCTCTACACTACCGGCAACGATCCCGGGGGTATCGGCGGGATCCATGGCGGCGGCATGTGTCATAACGCTGCTGGGTGGTACAGGCGCAATGCAGGTGCTCTCACCGGCACGGTCCATTCCGCGATCGTCTGGCCCGACAATATCTGTTTCTGAGCCGAGAAGACTGACCAGCGAGGAGCACAGCATGAAGATCGGCGTGAGTTCATTCTCATATGAGCGTCTGACCAAGGCCAATGAAATGTCCATGAAGGACACCATCTCCAGGGCCAGCGACCAGGGCTTCGACTACATTGAGCTGCTGGACATCTGGCGACAGGCACCGGCGTGTGAGACCCCACACAGGCTTGCCGAGGAGTTGCGCGAGGAAGCTGAGCGGGTGGGGATAGAACTCTGCGCCTACACTGTGGCCGCCGACTTCCTGCAGGGCTCTGGCGGTGACCTGGCCCGCGAGATCGAGCGGATCAAAGGCGCGGTGGATCTGGCGGCGATCCTGGGTGTGCCGATCATGCGGCACGACGCGAGCTACGGGTTCCCCGCCGATCACACGGGGCTCAAGAGCTTCGACATTGCGCTGCCACGTCTGCGGGACGCGTGCCTTGAGATCACTGAGCACGCCGCCGAGGCTGGCGTGAAGACGATGGTGGAAAACCACGGCCGCTTCTGTCAGGACAGCCAGCGGGTCGAGAAGCTGGTTGTCGCGGTTCACCACCCCAACTTCGGCGTCCTCATCGACATCGGCAACTTCGTCTGCGTTGACGAGGACAACTCAGTTGCAGTGGGCAGGCTGGGGCCCTACGCGCTCCATTGCCACGTTAAGGACTTCCACCTCAAGCCGGGCACCGACCCGTTCCCCGGTGCGGGGTGGCACGTCTCTCGCGGCGGCAACTTCTGGCGCGGGGCCATCGTCGGTCATGGCGATGTCCCTTTGCTGTCATGCATCCGGATCCTGAAGCAATCGGGCTACCAGGGCGTGTTGGCTATCGAGTTCGAGGGGATGGAGGACGTACTGACGGGGATCTCCCTCGGCCAGGCGAACTTGCGGAAGCTCATCGACGTGGCCTGAAGTGTCGCGCGAGTGCTCTGATGCGGACCTCAGAGACCCTCCACCGCCACCCTCAGCACCTCAATCGCCTGCTTCTGTCGGGGAACCAACACGTACACATGCCTAGTCCCTTCGACTTATTCCATCCGAGCCACCGCCAGTTCGATCAGGGCGCGTGAGACCCGGCGGCGACGCCCCATGGTTCGTCGACACAGCCGGTGATGCCTCGTCGGCGCGAACCGCCGGCGCGGTGCTCCGCGTAGCTGGGTCTACAGGCCGTTGCGTGGACCTTCAGGCAGCGACTCGATGGTGGCGGGGTTCGTGAAGCGGAAGCGGCACAAGGAGCAGCAGATCGTGTTCGCGTTGCAGCAACCCGAGGCACTCCCGCTGTTGGGAGGATGTAGACGATGCAGACCGGAACTAGCCGTCAGCCCAACAGGGCCGATCCGGCCTCAGCCAGGAGACGCGGAAATGCACCCGTGTGGCTTCGCGGCAGCCGTGACCCTTATCGCGACGGCGCCCGCCCCGACTGCCGATTGGCAGGGCGGCGCGGAGACCAACCCCGAGGACTGGCATGCCGCGGGCAACTGGAGCACTGGCTCGGTTCCCGGCGCCGACGACGCCGTGAACGTAGTCGCGCCGTCTGAGTGCAATGTCTCCGGTGGGAGGGCCGCTTCTGTCGGGTCGCTGAAGATCGGCTGCGGCGAGCATGGATCCCTGTCCATCCAGGGCGCGGGAAGCTCGCTCGCCGCCTCGGGTATCTGTCTCGGCGGCTACGGTGGATACGGCAAGGGGGCCCTGATGCAGAGCAACGGAACCGTGACCGTCACGGGGCGCATGTCTATCGGTCATGGGGCTGGCGTGGACGGCCACGGGACCTATCACGCGACGGGCGGAACGTTGACGGTGAGCGACACCTTGAGTGTCGGGGCGGGCTACATTGCCGCCTCCAACAGCGGCAATGGCGAGCTTCACGTTGACGGCGCTGCCGTGTCAGTCGAGTCCGTCTACAGCGGCTCGGGAACCATCGAGGGGCTTGGCCGCGGCCACGGCGCAATCAGAGTGACGGCGGGAAGCCTCCGTGTGGCGGGCGACTTCTTCAACAGCCACCACATGTGGGCAGCAGCTCTCCCCCCAGGCGAGAGACATCGCGGACACCTGGTCGTGTCGGGCGGAAACGTCAGCATTGGCGGCGATCTCCACAACGGCTACGGCTCGGGCCTCGACACCTCCCAAGTCGAGGGGGTCCTGGAGGTCATCGGCGCGGGCGGCACGGTTAGCATCGAGAAAGACCTCATCCAGGTTGGGGGGTCAATCTTGGTGGCCGAACTCGCCGGCAAGGACCACGCTGTGATCCAGGTCAATGGGAATGCTGCGCTCGCCGGATGCTTCAAGGTGCGGCTGGCCGAGGGCTACACGCCGGCGAGCGGGACGTGGTGGGACATCGTCCAGACCGGTCCCGACAGGCCGGGCGCGCTCACCGGCACGTTCTCGAAGCTTGACTTCTCCGCCGTCGGCGGCCCGGAGAACTGGAAGGTGCGATACGATACCGACGATGGCGCTTTCCGGGTACGCTACGTCGGCAAGTAGCTGTTCTCATGGGAAACGGAGCGCAGTGAGGCACAAATAGGCCTTACCTCGTCCTCGCTTCCCCGTGTCGATCCCGGTGCCGGACAGCGAGTGGAAGCAAGGCTCAGCCCTGCCCCCGGTTCGGAGGATAAACCGATGAAGAACGCGTTGACGAACGCTCTGGCCGCACTGGGAGTGGCCTCAATGCCCGTCGTTTCTGCATTGGCCGGGCCCTCGACTCAACAGATCGTGCTCGCGAAGGACAGTGCCGCCCAATGCACCATTGTTCTAGCGCACGACGCGATCGAGCCGGAGGAGACGGCAGCCGCAGAACTGGCGGATTACCTCAAGAAGGTCACCGCCGCCGAATTCACGATCGTGAAGGAAGCGCAAGAACCAGGGGAGGGCGCGAGGATCTACATCGGTCCCACCGAGCACGCCAAGGAGAGCGGCGTTGACTGCGAAGTGCTCGGCCCGGAGCGCTGGGTCATGCGAACGGTCGACGGCAACCTCATCCTCGCCGGCGGCAGGCCCCGCGGCACGCTCTATGCGGTCTATCATTTCCTGGAAGATGTGGTCGGCGTCCATTGGTGGAGCCCGTGGGAGGAGCATGCGCCGTCACAACCGACTCTGAGTATCACCGGTCTCGACCGGCACGGCGAGCCGGTCTTCCAGAATCGCTCTCTCAACGTGGCAAGCTACCTTGTGGACCAGACGCCCTTCCCGTTCGCGCCGCGAAACAGGGTCAATCGACCGTATGCACCAATGCCGTTCAAGTATGGTGGCTCCGCCCATTTCGGTCCGCCGCGCTTCGTTCACACAGAAGGGCAGTACATCTACAGGTATAAGGACGCGATCAGCTTCCAGCGCAACCCGGAGTGGTTTGCTCTCAAGAACGGAGAGAGGTGGGTATTCAACAACCAAGTCGGCTGGTCTTCCAAGAACCAGCTTTGCCTGAGCAACCCGGACCTGCGCGAGGCCTTCCTGGGGAAGCTCAAAGAGAACATCAGCGACACCCGCGATCAGCCGTGCCCTCCCATGATCTTCGATGTGTCCCTTAACGACGTTCCGTCACTATGTGAGTGCGCGCCCTGCCAGGCGGTTGTCAGGAAACACGGCGGCGAGGACACCGGCTTGCTCTTGGACTTCGTCAACTACATGGCGGACGGAGTAAGAGACGAGTATCCGGGTGTCATGATCGAAACTCTGGCATACCTCAACACCGAGAAGGTCCCCCAGGGCATCGTCCCGCGCGCCAATGTGATCGTCACGCTCTGTGACACTCGAAGCACCTACACCAAGCCCATACCGCGTGACGAGTATTTCGCGCAGCGCCTCGCAGCCTGGTCGGGCGTTACCAGCAGCATCTTCGTCTGGGACTACCACACCAACGGCAGGGATCTGGCGCTGCCCATGCCGTTCGAGAGCACTTTCCAGCCCGACCTACAGCTCTTCCGGAAGTACAACGTCATCGGCGTCATGACGGAGTACCACTATCCGATCTTCGAGGAGCTGCGGGACTTGCGGCTGTGGTTGCTGGCCAAACTCCTCGAAGACCCGCATCAGGACCAAGCAGCATTGATCGAGACCTTCACCGATGGGTTCTACGGACCGGCCGGCTCTCACATTCGCCAGTACATCGCGGAACTGGGAAAGGCGGCCGAAGCCAGCCCGGGGCACATCGGCACGGCGGGAAAGACGGCGGGCTGCACATACCTGACTCCCTCATTCATCCTCAAGGCGCAAGAGATCTTCGACGACGCGGAACGGGCGGCCGGCGACTCCGAGATACTCCTTCGCAGGACGCGCCACGCCAGGATGGCCATCGACAAAGCCACATTGGCCCTCTTCCCCAGAATATGGGCCACGTGGGAGGCGGATGGGAGGAAGCGTGAGGACTTGCCGCTGGACCGGGAGGATGTTGCGGTACGGCTTAGGGATACGGTTGAGGCGCAGTGGAACCTCCGGGTTGATCCGGAATCCATGAGCCCATACCAGAGAGAGAAGAGCCTGGCGCGCAAAGCCAGGTTCCTCGCGAAGGTCGAGGAGTACCTCAGGCGGAGTCCTGTCGCCATCCATCCCCCGGCCAAGTTCGCGCGTCTGCCGTGGGAGGACTACACCGCGTATGCGGCGGACGCATTCGGTGTGTACGGTGAAGCGACAGAGGTCGTAGAGGATGAGCACACGCAAAACGGCATAGCGTGTCGGACCGAACTGGATGAGAAGGCGCTGGCCGGCCTTGACGGCAACGCGCTCAGGTGGGACATGCACGACCACGCTACGAAGGCCACAGGCGACGAGCCGACGATCAGGCATCTTGAGGTGGCCGAGATTGTGCCCGGCACGGGCTACCACTGGTACAAGCTCGGCACGTACCCGATCGGCGAGACCAACTTCATCTGGATGTACGGCGTGGGCATCGCCATTGAGGTAGGCGACGCCCGCGATCCCCTCAACCCGACGGGTGAGTATGACATCTGGGTAAGGGCCAGATTCGATGGCCCGGCCTTCAGAGGGCGCGAGGCAGAGACCGAAGAGGACGCCATCTCCATCGAGTGGGTTGTGGCGGTGAAGGAAGGCTTGATATGAAGAAGACAGCGGACCTGATGCCGGTTGGCCAACCTATCCGCTGACGCCTTGGACGAGCCGGCATCCTGTGTGCCCTTCGCGGTCGACGCGCCTCTGTTTCTGCCGATGGCGGGCAACGCATGCCAGGGCAAGCACGTGCGATCGTGGCGTGGCAAGAAATCGACCTGCGGCACGTGCGAGTTCATGCACGTGCTTCTTGGCAGCGAAGAGCAGGCCGATGCGTGAGGCGTGTACGTCGTCAGCGTTCGTGGGACGAACCAGGCCCGAGCTAAGGGACGGTTCGGGTGGGCGCGCTGAGGTGCGGGTGCCAGCAGGGGTGACGAGGGGTACGAGGAGAACGGGTGGGGTGTCCCTTCGACTTACTCCGTCCGAGCCGCACCAGCCCGATCTGGGCGCGGGTGGTCGGGCGACGGGCCACGTCTCGCCTGCGATGCGGGTCGTCAGGCAATCAAGCGCCAGCCCGAGAGCCGCGGCACCCAGCCATCGATCTGCTGACTGTGAGACCTCCATCGCTAGGTGCATGTCGGTCGGTCCCCCTGGCATGGTCTGGTGGTTGGTCCTACTGCTCCTATTGACCACCTAACTTGCTTGACCTCGCCATCCGCCGGGTCTAACATCGTGAGCGATGCCGTTCATTCGGTGAGGGAGACAGAGAATGCCCATCCGAGCATTGACTGTCGTCGCTGGATTCGCCGTAGTGTCAGTCCACGTTGCAGCGGCGCCGCTAGGATTGGTCCGCGACGGCAAGGCCCGGGCCCAGTTCGTGGTGCCGGACGAGGCGTTCCCGGTGGTGCGGTACGCGGCCGAGGAACTGCAGTATCACGTCCGCAAGGCGACCGGCGTTGAATTGGCGATCGCCGCGGAGGCCGAGGCGGACACACTCGTTCCCCATAGGGTCTACCTCGGCGACTGCCGCGCGACGCGCGCGGCAGGCATCGAGCTGGAGCCGGAGCCGCCGCCCGCCGAACTCTACGCGACCAAATGGCGCGTCCAACACGTCATTCGCACCGTCGGCACCGACCTGTTCATGGTCGGCCACGACAACGGTAAGCCCGTCGGGTCGCGCTTCCAGATGACGCGCAACGGAACGCTGTTCGCCGTCTACGACTTCCTTGAGAACCAGATGGGCGTCCGCTGGCTCTGGCCGGGGGAACTCGGGGAGGTCATCCCGCGACGCACGGACCTGACGGTGCGTGCGCTCGATGTGTCGGGCCGCGAACGGTTCGCTGAGTGTGAGATGGGGACGGGGGTCCTTGGCTACGGAGAGGACTGCTGGCAATCCCAGGAGCACTTCGCGGCCTACAGGGCAGCCGTGGGGAAGTGGTTGCTGCGTCACCGGATGAACATCTGCAACGAGGTGACGTACTCCTACGGGCACTACTTCCACCACAACGCCAAGTACACAGAGCGGTTCCTGGAGAGACGTCCGGGCTTCTTCCAGTTGCTGCCCAACGGCACGCGCGACTACATTCCCGGTTGCCGTGGGCACATGATCACCATGTGCGTCTCGAATCCGGCGCTGCACACGCAGATGATCAGTGATTGGCAGGGCTACCGCAAGACACACGAACTGGTCCCTCGAGGCGGCAAGGTCATGGGCGGCCTCGGCTGGATGCTGAATGCCTGCGAGAACGATACGTGCGCAGCCTGCACCTGCGACCGCTGCCGCGCCTGGGACGCACCCGATCCGCGCTTCGAGAAGCACGACTACTGGAACGGGAGCCGTTTCATCACCGACCCGGGACTCGACACCCGCTACCAGGCCGCACGATCAGACGACGATGGCGATCCGCCTCCCGAGTTGTCCGACCGGTACGCACGGTTCTATCTAACGCTTCAGAAGAAGGCTGAGGACATCGACCCCGGCGTCGTGGTCATTGGGTATGCCTACTCGAACTACACCCAGCCGCCCAAGGAAGTAGACCTGAATGACCGGATCGTGATCTCGATGGTGCCGTGGCCGTACTTCCCGTGGACGCAGCACGACATCGAGACAATGAAGACCAAATGGGAGGGTTGGCACGCCACCGGCGCCCGGCTGAAGCTGCGCCCGAACACGTTGCACACCGGTCACAACTTCCCGGTCTTCCTGGCGCGGAAGATGGGTGAGATGTTCGCACACCATGTCCAACGGTCGGCCGTCGCCACCGCGTTCGACAGCCTCACAGGCCAGTGGGGCAGCAAAGGTCCGGACTACTACGTGCTGACGCGAATGCACGTTCACCCCGACTGGCCGGTGGGGAAGGTGCTCGACGAGTACTACGCAGGATTCGGCAAGGCCAAGGCAGCAGTTGAAGGCTACTTCGAGTACTGGGAACAGGTCTCGGAGGCGGTGACGAAGGCCCCTCCGGATGGCGTGCGGTCATCTCTTCAGGGCGAGGCGGAGGGCGGGGGTTGGTTGAGTGGACGCACAACGGCGATCACGAACGGCACCCTCATCTTCACCCCGGAGGTCATGGCCAAGGGACGCCGTCTCATCGAGCATGCGATGGCAGAAGCGGCCGGGGACGCCCTTGCGGAGCGACGCGTGGCGTTCCTCAAGAAGGGCTTGAAACACGCTGAGCTGACATTGGCCGTGGCCCGGGCGCACCAGGCTCAGACAGCCAACCTGGAGAGCCCTGCCGCGCACAAGGCGTATGCCGACGCCATGGACGAGTTGATGGCGTTCCGCCGCGAGGTGGTGGAACCGGAGATGATCGCTGACACCGGGTACCTTGGCTACAACGAACGCCGCAAGGAACTGTCGTGGGACCACTCCCTCACCGGCGGAGGCGAGGCCGACCTCGCTTCCCGGTGGCGCACCTATTTCGCTGGGCGTGCCTATGGGCAGCCCCGCGAGTACAGCCAGTTTGAGCAGGCAACGGGTGCTTACAGACTCTCAAATGGCTGGCGCTTCCGTCCCGACCCTGACAAGCGGGGCACGAAGGAGAACTGGCAGGCCGGGGATTCCGACGACACGGAGTGGGCGGCCATCGGCGTGGACTCGCACTGGAAGGACCAGCCCTGGGGCGCTGACTGGCGCGCGGCACACGACGGCAAAGACTTCCAGGGCATCGGCTGGTACCGACTGCGTTTCTCGATGCCGGACGGACTGGACGCAGAGGGCCGGCGGATACACCTCTTCTTCGGCGCCATCGATTCCGCCGCGGAAATCTGGCTCAACGGCAAAAACGCCGCTGCACGCTCCTTCAGCGGCAATGCCTGGCAGGAGCCATTTGAGGTAGACGTTACCGATGCGCTACGCCCAGGCCAGCCCAACACGCTGGCCGTGCGCGTGGACTACGTGAAGGGCGCCGGCGGAATCTGGAAGCCGGTCTGGCTGGTTGCAGTCGAGCCGGTTGCCAGCGGCGACTGAAGGTCGGCAAATGCCGATGCCAGACCGCAATTGGCCTGCATCTGGTGGCGTGGACAGCCACGGCACACTACTGACACGTGAGGGGACCTGAGAGCCATGCTGAAGGTCGGGGCCGCCTCGATCGTCATCACTCCCGAACTCGGCACGCAGATACAGGGCGCGGGGCTTCCGGATCAGCCCGCCCGAAGGGTGCGGGACGAACTAGAGGCCAATGCTCTGTTTCTCACCGACGGACGGACGCCGATCCTGCTGGTAAGCTGTGACCTGGGAACGCTGCAGTCGCCATACGTCGCGACTGTGCGTGCCGAGATGGCCGAGGCAGGTGGGCTCCCCGAGCGGAACATCATCATCACGTGTACGCACACTCACTCGGCTCCCTCGGTCTACAGGACAAACTACCTGAAGCCGGTCGAGCATGGGTTCCTAGACGATCTCCGCGGCCATCTGACCGGTCTGACGGTGGCCGCGACGGAGACGGCGCGTCCGGCTGTCATCGGATGGGGCCTCGGTGAGGCCCGTCTCGGCTACAGCCGCCGCTGCTGCTGGGCCGATGGCTCCCACTCGATGTACAACCCCGAGGGGCGCGACGACTTCACCGGCCTTGAGGGCCCGGATGACCCCTTGCACCTTGCCCTGTTCGCCTGCGGTGCCGAGGGCACGCCCATCGCGGTTCTGTACAACAACACAGTCCACCCCACGGCGTTCTACGGGCAGGACGTGTTCTCGGCCGACTTCCCGGGTGAGACCCGGGGCCATCTGCGAGAGGCCCTGGGCGAGGTACCGGTCCTGTTCCTCAACGGGGCCATGGGCGATGTTTCCCGGCTCCTCTCCATGCCTGGCAAGGGCCAACGGCTCAGTGCCGAACAGTCGGTTCTACACTACGGGCACGTTGCCGCGGGTGAGACGATGCGTCTGTTCCACGAGACAGAACTGCACGAGGGTGTCTCGCTTGGGCACTGCCATGAAGACCTCACGCTTCCGGTGCAGTTGCCGGATCGACAGCGCCTTGAGTGGGCAGACAGCGTTCTGGAGCGGATGGACAGGGGCGAGGACATCCGGGGCATGGAGGGCATCCTCGCCTGGGGAGCCGTCTCCCTGCAGGAGAGCTTCGCCGACGACCCAACCGACACCGTCTCGATCCACGCGCTGCGCATCGGGGACGTCGCTCTGGCCACCCAGCCTTTCGAGCTGTTCTGCCAGTTCGGGCTGGATATCAAGCGTCGCAGTCCGTTCGACGTGACCGGCGTCTGCTCCGTTGCCGATGGACATGGAGGCTACTGCCCGACCATGTACGGCATCATCGGGGGCGGCTATTCAGGCGAGCCGATCGAGTGGCGTCGCTTTGCGCCGGAGACAGGCTACCGGGTCGTGGACGAGGCATGCCGGCTGCTCTATGCGCTATGGACAGACAGGTCTGGCTGACACCTTGCGCTACTGATTCCGGCAAGGTGCGCTTATCAGGCCCGTAGCGGCCATTTTGAGCGGTTGCCGCTCGCAGGAATCCCGTCCGGCCCTACATCTGGGGCTTTCTCGGTACCGCGGATCAGTAACGCGACCCGACGGGGCTTTGGGCAATCCGTCCCCTATCCGTGCAGCTCGTCGTTCCGGCTCGTCCCCCCCCGCGACTGGGCCTCCGCGAACCCGACTTACGACACAGCCCAAGCTGGCAGTGCAGAAGCGGTTCCTCCTGGGACTACCGTCTCGGGGCCCTGCAACTACGCCGGCACGGAACTGCTTTCCTCGCACGGCGTTGGGCAAGTTGGGCAGCCCCGACCCAGGAGGCCTTGCATGTTCCTATTCGTGGCATGGTCGTGCGCGTTACGCGCTTCCGCCGCACCGACGGACCTGCCTGAACCGTACCTCGCGCTATTCACCTTCCAGCGCGCCGAGCTGGGCACGATCACTGATGACCAGCTGCGCATTCTGGAGGCATCGCCCTTCGATGGCATGGCGGTCTGGTGTCTGGACTGCCGGTCGACCGAGACGCCGCCAGCGCTGGCCGAGTTGGGCCCCCGTCTTGAGCATCTGCGGAACAACACAACCAAACACGTCTGGCCGGTGGCCTTCCTCAACCGGATCATCGAACAGACCCCGGAGACCACGCCGCCTGGCCAAGCGGACCCCGATCCCGAGTTCGCTAAGATCCGCGGCCTCGACCTTGACGATGAGGCCGGGGCACTCAGCGCGTTCCTGCTCAGTTGGCGGCTCTCGCTGCAGATCGCCCGGGAACTAGGCGCGCCGGGTGTCTGCCTGGATCCGGAGTTCTACAACGACCACGCGCTTGAGAACATCGCGCGCTTGGCTCAGCGTCGAGGAGAAAGGGATAGTGAGACGCTGGCGAAGCTCCGCGCAGTTGGCGCACGCATGGCGGACATTGTGGGAGAGGAGTATCCGGGAGCGGTTGTGTGGACTCTGTTCACGCGACTGTGTGGCCCGAGCGGCTGGATCAACGGCGCGCCGGGTCATCTACTGAAAGCGTTCCTCGACCGTGCGAACGAAACGTCCATCCCATTGGCTCTGGTGGACGGTGCGGAGGAGAGTACCAGCATCGGGTACGTCAACCCATCACTGGTGGCTCTCGAGGAGAAGATCGATGCCTACGAAAGCCGATACCAAGGGGCAAGGGCTGTCGGGTGGTCGCCAGCCCAGGAACGGTACGCGCCAGAACTGA
>CAZKUN010000063.1:0-18154 GCA_964555935.1 uncultured Armatimonadia bacterium
AGGTCGCATTTCTCCGGCTCGGGCCACAGACCCGTGCTGACGAGGATGTGCCGGCGCAGATACGTCGCCCAGGCCTCCCACTCGTCCAGCGTGGAGTAACCGACGAAACCATAGTGCATGTTGAGGTCGCGCGTGTGGATTGTCCTCGTCACGTCAGCAGTCTCCCCAGGTGCGGCGGCGCATAGGAGGGTCAGCGCTGTTGCCAATGCCATCGCGGGTTCCCCTCGCGCGGAGCGGTCGCCACCAATTCTGGTGACGTGCGACGCGGGTGAATTCGCCGACCAAGCCGCCCGCTCCTTGCGCTGCCCAGCCTCCGGACACGAAAACAGGGCGCCGAGTCCAGGCGCCCCGTCAACGTGTTCGCGTTCGCGGCTGGCCTATCCAGCGGCCTCTGGCGTCACTTCCACCAACTCCGGCTCGACCGGAAGCGCCTCGAGGTCGGCGCGATAGATCTCCAGCAACTGGAAGATCAGTTCCGACGCGTGGTTGGCGTTGCCGGCGGCATCCAGCAGCTTGTCGGCGTTCACCTCGTCGCGCGAGTTCTTGATCAACTCATCCACGAGTTCCAATTCGGTATCGATATCAAGCCGCTTCAGTTCCAGGTACGGGACCTGCATCAGCCGCATGAGGTCTCGAACCTGGGTCTCGAGTTCCTCGCGCGCAACCGGGTCTGCCGGATCCTCCTCGGGGATCTCGACCACCGGCGCGCCAATGCGCACCTCCGGCGGCGCGTCGCCGCCCTGCGGCATGGGCGGGCCCTCGGGCGCCGGTCGGCCCATGAGCCTCGCCATGAAGCGTCCGATCAGCCCCTCGCGCTCCGCCTCATACTGCTCAGCCGGCATGTTCCGCGCGTTGTCGATCATGCGCCCCAACAGATTCTGCACTTGCTGCGGATCGAGCGGCGGGCCGCCCATCCCAGGACCCATGTTCCCAGGGCCAGGTCCTCTGCCACCAGGCCCCATCCCGCCGGGCCCTCTTCCGCCCGGCCCTCGGCCCTGATTGGGTCCGGGTCCGCGGCCGCCCCGACCACCACCACGCGGTCCATCGCCCTCGCGAGGGGGGCCCTGTCGCTGCTGCATGTCCTCGGTCAGCTTCTTGTCGAGTGCCACGCGGCTCTCTGGGATCGCGGTCAGCTTCTTCTTGGCCTTGCTGAGGATCTCTTTGATCTGCTCCGGGTTGTAGGGCAGCAATGCCACCACAGCGTTCTCAATATCCTCAATCGCGCTGAAAATCAGCGGTTCTTCGGCCTCCATCTGCCCCATCAGCGCGCCAAACAGCATCTGAGCCATCATCATCGGATTGCCCTGCTGCGGGCCGCCCTGCATCCGCTGGCCCTGTCCGGGCCGTCTGCCGCCCGGCCCCATCCCGCGACCGCCAGGCCCCATCCGCCCCCCTGCGCCTCTCTGTCCTCCAGGTCGCCGGCCCTGCTGTGGCCCGCCCCAGCTCCGCATGACGTCGACGCCCTCTCGCAGACGGGCCGCCGCCTCCTCGAACTTGCCCTGGCCGGCCAGCGTCTCTGCCCGCGCGAGTAGTTCCTCGACCTTCTTCGTGTTGCGGCCGCGCTTCTTGGCCTCAGCAGCGATCTGTCGTCCCTGCTGCAGTTGCGCCCTGACGAACTGCTCGAGCCCACCCTCGGGCATCGGGCCCTGCCCCGGCATGCGCCCGCCACGCCCACCTGGTCCGCCTGGTCCGCCTGGTCCGCCTCGTCCGCCTCGTCCGCCCTGGCGCGCGCCCTGAAGCGCCTGGTCAAACCTATCCATCGCTCCCTTTACGGTGTCCGCATCACCGTCTGCGGCTGCTCCCAAGACAACAGCCGTGTACTGGTTCCACTCGTCGGGATCGATTGCCCCCATCGTGGTCTGATTCTGCACCATCAGGCGGCCCAGAAGCTTGCGGTGTTCGGCAAAAAACGCGCGCGTCTCCTCGGGGACCTCGTTGAGCGCGTCATCGATCTGCTCGTCGGTCGGCGCAGGAGGGGCGCCCGGGTTATTCCCAAAGCCGTAGTTCGGCATCATGCCACCAGGTCCAGGCCCGCCGGGTCCCGCCGGGCCCTGAGGCGTCGCAGGCGTCTGATTCACGAGCGTCAACACCTGATCCAGCGCCTGGCCCGCTGCTTCATAGTCCCCCACGCCGGCGTGCTGATTAGCCGTGGCAACTGCCGACGCAGTTCCCGGCGTCGTCGTGGACAGGCCTGACACCGCCCGGCCGTAGCCGTCGATCATCACCAGCATGGATTGTTGGTCCATGTACAGCTTCAGGGCTGTGCCACCAGCCACCAATAGTGCGACCACCACCACCGCCATGGCCAGCCCGCTAGCGGTCTTCATCGAGCGCCTCTTTCGGAACGAATTCACGAGATGCGCGGCCAAGCTCCCGCGCCACTATGCTTGACGCCGCCTGGCGGGGCGAGGTTCAGCCTCGCGCCCGCGCACAGCCATGTTACCTTAGCGCTGCTATTGGGCGCAACCTTCCACCCCTCGCTACGCGTAAGGTGAGTAAGAACGCGGACCCAGCCGAGGCCGGGAGGAGTGCAGTGGGTGTTGTGGCGAAGTAAGGCACAACACGGATCGACGACTACTCTCAGCCGCCTCGTATGTGGCCCAAATCCGTTCACAGGTTACTCCTATCTCTCAGGGGCCGCCGGTTGCGCTCTCACCCAAGGCCCACCAACATTTTGGCGCTGGTACGCAGAACGAGGAGTCAGTCGAGCTGAACGCAGCGTTGGTCACACGTGTAGCTGCCACGCTGGCGGCCGCCCGTGCTTGGGCGCCAGAACCTTCTGCCCTGTAGACGCGTCTAACAACACATCACCAAATACCCGAGCGCCGATGCATTCCGTCGGCGCGGATGAATGCGAGGGAAGGCCGATATGACCCACCGAGAGTCAGACTCACACAGGCATGCCCACATAGCTCTGATCCTATTGAGCGCGCTCGTAGGCGCCGCCGTGATCCTTGTTGTTCTCTACGGGCACAACGTCGTCGCCACAGTCACCCCAGCCAACGCGCAGGCCGATGCTGCCCAGTTGGAGCGTTCGTTCGTCGACATCGCGGCGCTAGCGCGGCCCGCTGTCGTCAACATCACCGCCAAGAGTATCCAGGACATGCGCGGGCCCGGAGGAGGGCACCCGCAAGTGCCCGAGGAGTGGCGCGAGTTCTTCGAGGACCCGTTCTTCCGCCCGTTCCGGCGCGACGGTGAAGGCGGCGAAGGAGAAGAGGGCGCCGAGGAAGGCGCCGAGGAGGGCGGCGACGAGGAAGGCGGCCCGGGCGCCGCCCCACACCGACCGTTCCGCATGCCCGCTCGGAGCATGGGCTCTGGATGGATCTACGACGAAGACGGTTACATTGTCACCAACTCCCACGTCGTCAAGGGCGCGACCGAGATCCGTGTCGCCCTCTACGACCAGGACGGCGACGACAAGCAGTACAAGGCCACGGTAGTCGGCAACGATCCGCGCACCGAACTCGCGGTGCTCAAGATCGATGTCGACCGCAAGCTTCCCACGCTCAAAATCGGCAGCTCTGACGAGACGAAAGTCGGCCAGTGGGTGATGGCGGTCGGCTCGCCATTCGAACTCGAGCAGACGGTCACGGTCGGCGTCGTGAGCGCTATCGGCCGACAGATCAACCCGCCCGACCAGGTCTTCCGGCTGGGCGACATCGTGCAGACCGACGCATCGATCAACCCCGGCAACAGCGGCGGCCCCCTGATCAACCTCAGGGGCGAGGTCGTCGGTGTCAACGTAGCCATCGTGGCCCCCGGCCGTCCGGGTAACGTCGGCATCGGCTTCGCTATCGCGGCCGATACCGTCAAGCGCATCGTGCCCCAACTCCGCGACGACGGCGTGGTCTCCCGTGGCTGGCTCGGGATCGCCATCAACGAACTCTCAAACGAGAACATGCGCGAGCACTTCAAGGTCCCCGAAGGCGGAGTCCTCGTCGAGCAGATCCGCGACGATGGCCCGGCGCAAGACAGCGATCTCCAGGCTGAGGACATCATCGTCGCCGTTGACGGCGCGAAGGTCCGCGACACCTGGTCCCTGCAGAAGGCCGTCGCGATGCACAAGCCCAACGAAGAGGTCATCCTCGACGTCGTCCGCGACGGTAAGAAGATCGAGGTCAGACTCGTCCTCGGCGCAACGCCCGCGGAGTACACCGGCGAAGAGAAGCCCGAGGAGCCGGAAGCCCCTGAGGAGACCGGCGCGGCGCTCGGTATGGATCTGGGCGACATCACTGCCGAGATCGCTGAAGAGAAAAACCTCGCCGAGAAAGCCGGCGTCTACGTCAAGATGGTCGACCCCGAGAGCGAGGCGTTCGAACGGGGCGTCCGGCCCGGCGATGTCATCGTCAAGATCAACACCACCGAGGTCAAGTCCGTCGAGGACGTCACGACCGTGTTCGATGCAGCGCGCGCCGCGAGCGACAGGTTCGTAATCCTGCGCATCGCCCGCATGACGCCCGACGGCGAGCGCCAGCTCATCACGATCGACCTCAACCCGTAAACGGCACCCAGGTCCCGCAACTCACAGGCCCGGTGATCCCTCGATCGCCGGGCCTGTTCGGTTCTCCTATCGAGGAAGGGATGCCCGCCCCAGACGGAGCATCGTCCATCACCATGACACCCCAAAAGAGACTCGCAACCGCCGTCAAGACATCCGCCGGATGGGTCGGGCTCGCACGCGCTGAACTCGGACTCCGCCGCTGCACGCTCTACAAGTCAACCAAACGCGGCGCGCTCGCCGATCTCGGCGAGGGCTGGGAAACGGTGGCCGAAGGCGCCGACCCTCTCCTCAAGAAGGCGGCGAAACTCGTCCGAGACCACGCCTCGGGCAAGCGCATCAAGGCCGACATCAAGCTCGACCTCACCGGCATCCCTCCCTTCACGCGCAAGGCCCTGGAGGCGTGTCACGCGATCCCCTACGGCGAGACCCGCACGTACGGCGACCTCGCCGCCGCCGCCGGCAGCCCCAAGGCCGCTCGCGCCGCCGGTCAAGCAATGGCCAACAACCCCATTCCCATCCTCATCCCATGCCACCGCGTCGTCGGCTCAGATGGCAACCTGACCGGCTTCGCCGGCGGAACCGAGGGTTTGGGGATGAAGAAGGCCATGCTAGCGAAGGAGGGCACCCGGGAACCTTGACGATACCCAATGCGTAAAGCATAATAGATATCGATAGGTAAAACGTAAGACGGGAGGCGGTCGATCATGGACCACGTGACTGTATCCAGCAAGTTCCAGGTGGTCATCCCAAAGGATGCCCGGGAAGCCCTCGACATCCGAAAGGGGCAGAAACTGTCGGTCATAGTCCGGGGAAGACACCTTGCGTTTGTCCCCCACCGATCAATAGAGGAGCTGAGGGGCTTCGCGAAAGGCATCAACACGGACGACTATCGCGATGAGGAGGACCGGTTTTGACCGTGCTTGACTCCTCGGCTTGGCTGGCCTACTTCGCGGAGGAGCCCCACGCGGACGGATTCGCCACGCATGCGATAGCGGCCACCCGCATCGTCCCGACGATCGTCCTGCATGAAGTCTACAAGGTCATGAGGCGGGAGAGAAACGTTGACGATGCGATGGAGGCCGTTGCGGCCATGACGGACGCGGCGCAGGTCGTCCCGCTCACCCAGAGCATCGCTCTCTTCTCAGCGGACCTGGCTCTGCAACATGGTCTCTCTCTTGCCGACGCCGTAATCTACGCCACAACCCAAGTTCACGACGCGACGCTCATCACCAGCGATGCTCACTTCGAGGGCCTGCCCGGCGTAGAGTACCTGCCCAAGCCCTGACCCACTCATTGACCCCCTGCCTCTCGCCCTGTATAATTCCCTAATTGCCTTCCTAACCGCACGCCAATCGCGCTCCGCTGGTAGGGCCTCGGCCCCGGCGTCGCAGCGCGTGGAGACCGTCTTGACAGCAGCCGTCCTCACCATCGGTACCGAGCTACTCAGGGGCCGTATCGTCAACACGAACGCCGCGTGGATCTCCCAGAGACTGACCGAGCTGGGCATCGATGTCGTGTACCAGGCAACCGTCGGCGACCATCTCGACGAGATCGTTGACGTCCTCCAGCGCGCTGGCGCGGTGTCAAAGGTCGTCATCGTCACCGGCGGGCTCGGCCCCACCCAGGACGATCTGGCGCGGGAATCGCTCGCTGAACTCACCGACCGGCCGCTCGAGGAAGATCCCGAGGCCGTCGCCCATCTCAAGGCCTTCTTCGCGCGGCGCGGCTACAATTTCACAGGCAACAACGTCAAGCAGGCCACCCGGCCTCGTGGCGCGGAGCTGCTGGAGAACGTCTGCGGGACCGCGCCCGGCGTCTACCTCGAGCACGAGGGCGTCGTCTACATCGCCGTACCCGGTCCGCCCACCGAGATGCACGAGATGATGGAGCGGCACGCGTTGCCACGCATCCTCGGATTCTTGGGAGAGCCCACGGGCCACCGTCTCCTCAAGCGCCTGCGGCTGTGCGATGTCGGCGAATCGTCATGTGCCCAGATTCTCGAGGACGTGATGCGCCCCGACGCCAACCCGCTCGTTTGCTCGTATGCGTCCCCAGGCGAGGTTGTGCTTGAAATCACCGCTCGAGCCGAGACAGAGGCCGAGGCGGAGGCGATGCTGGCCGCCAGGGATGCGGAGATCCGCGAGCGCCTGCCCGGGAACGTCTACGCCACGGGCGACGATGGCATGGAAGCGGCCCTCGGCCTGGCGCTGCGTGAGCAAGGCAAGACGATCACTACTGCTGAGAGCTGCACGGGCGGCCTGATCGCCAGCCGCATCACCGATGTCTCGGGCGCTTCGGAGTATTTCCTCCAGGGCATCGTGTCATACTCAAACGACGCCAAGATGCGCCTGCTTGGCGTACCTGCCGAGCTGCTGGCCGAGCACGGAGCCGTCTCGGGACCCGTCGCTCGGGCGATGGTCGAAGGCGCGCGCGAAGTTGCGGGGGCCGATTTCGCGATTGCCGTCACAGGCATCGCGGGGCCGACCGGCGGCACCGACGAGAAACCCGTAGGGCTCGTCTATATCGCCGTCGGCGATGAATCGGGCGCCGTCGTTGAGGAGTACACCTGGCCCGGCACGCGCTACCAGTTCAAGCAGAGAGTCTCCCAAACAGCCCTGAATATGGCCCGCAAGCGCGTTCTGGGGGCTGCGCCGGAGGAAGACAAACCGAAGCCACCAATACGAATATGAGGATAGGCCGTGCGTCTGTTCTTTGGCATTCCTGTTGATGACGATACGCGCCGGCGCGCCCCGAACGTCCAGGAGCGGTTGCGCGACATCGCCGGGAAGGTCAACTGGGTCGAACCGGCGAATTTGCATCTAACACTCCGCTACATCGGCGACGTCCCAGACGAGGACGTCACGCGAGTGGCGGAGGCAGCAGAGGGTTGTTGGCGAGAGGCTGTCCCGGATACGGTTGCCCTGCAAGGCGTGGGGGTATTCCCAAATCCTCGACAGCCACGCGTTATCTGGGTGGGCCTGAGCGAGGGCGGCGAGCTGCTGGATCGGCTCCACGAGGCTCTCAACGACAGGCTCGAGGCGAAACTACACATGGAGCGTGAGCGCCGCAAATTCACGCCCCATTTAACCATCGGTCGCGTGAAGACGCCGCCGACAGGCGATGGTCTGACGCGGGCGATCAAGGAGCTTGCCGACGTAAATGTCGGCGCTTTCCTCGCTAGTAGTTTCGTCCTCTACGAGAGCACCCTGACTCGCCACGGTCCCGTATACAGCGTAATCCGGAAGTACGCCGCCCAAGATCCGGCGTAGGGCGTCGATCTCGCGCACGTGGATGGGAGTGCTATGGCCCGCAGCCGAGGAAGCGGAAGACCACCTCTTGGTGATACCGACAACAAAGAGAAGTCGCTGAACCAAGCGATGAGCCACATTCAGAAGCAGTTCGGTGAAGGCGCCGTCATGAGGCTCGGCGGCGACCAATCCGACCGCTTCGTCGTTGAAGCAATCCCCACGGGCTCTCTCGCCCTCGACATCGCGCTCGGAGTAGGCGGCATGCCCCGCGGCCGAGTTGCCGAGGTCTACGGCCAGGAGGGCTCGGGCAAGACAACCATCGCGCTGCACATGCTTGCCGAAGCGCAGAAGATGGGAGGCACGGCCGCGTTCATCGACGCGGAGCACGCCTTCCCGTTGGACTATGCTGCCAATATCGGCCTCAATCTGGATGAGTTGTTGGTATCGCAGCCCGACACGGGCGAGCAGGCCCTCGACATCTGCGAAGTTCTCATCCGTAGCGGCGCCGTCGATGCCGTCGCGATCGACTCTGTGGCGGCGCTCGTACCCCAGGCAGAGCTGGACGGCGACATTGGGGACACCCATGTCGGCCTGCAGGCCCGAATGATGAGCCAAGCATTGCGACGGCTCTCGGGCACTGTCTCCGAAGCCAAGACGGTATGTATCTTCATCAACCAGATCCGGGAGAAGATCGGCGTCATGTACGGCAATCCGGAGACCACTCCGGGCGGCCGGGCGCTGAAGTTCTGGTCATCCGTACGACTCGAAGTACGTCGCAGAGAAACCCTCAAGAAAGGAACGGATGTCATCGGGAGCCGGGTCAAAGTCAAAGTAGCCAAGAACAAAGTCGCCCCACCATTCAAAGTGGCCGAGTTCGACATCATCTTCGGCGAGGGAATCTCCCAGGGCGGATGCTTGCTCGACCTGGGCGTCGATATGGATGTTGTCGAGCGGACGGGCACGTGGTTCAGCTACGAGGGCGAGAGACTGGGCCAGGGACGTGAAAACGCAAACGAGTTCCTGGCGGAGCACCCGGACATCGCGGCGGCGATCGAGCAGAAGATCAGAGAAAGCGCCGGCGTGCCGGACCCGTCGCTCAACGCGGCGGCTGATGCGCCCGACGAGACCGAAGACGACGAAGCGGCGGAGTAACCGACCTCGCGCCGCAATGCGCAAGCCGGAGTTAATGCTACGCTCTACACTGTGACGGCGGTAGAAAAGCTCAAGAGCCCTCGCGGTTACCGAGCCGTCTACGTCGACGGCGATCTGGTCCTGCAGGCTCACTACCGCTGCGTTGAGGTTGCGGGGCTACGCCCCGGAGCCACGTTTAGCTCGGATGAGCTAGAGTCAACAATAACAGCGGCCCAGGAAGACGATGCATATCGCCAGGCGATCGAAGTCCTGGCGGGCCGCGACCGAACGCAAACGGAACTTGCCCGGCGGTTGGCCCGACGCAAGTTCCCGCAGCCGATTATCGCTACAGTCCTCGACCGGCTGCGAAACAAAGGACTGATAGACGATCACCGTTACGCCAGGCAGTACGTGCGGACGATAAGCGAGCGCAGGGGCAGCGGCCCCGCCGCATTACGCGCTAAACTAGCAAGACTCGGCGTCGCCTCATCAGCTATCGACGACGCGCTGAAGGCGGAGCTGCCAGGAGACGCGCAGCTTGAAGTTGCCATGCGGGTAGCTCGAAGACGACTACCACGCTTACGTAGGTTTGAGGGCGAAGAAGCCAGGTCCCGTCTCTACTCATTCATCATCAGGCGGGGCTTCGACTACGACACTGCGACACAAGTGATCAGCGAGCTTCTGGACGACGAGTGAGACCTTGCTGTCCGCGCGATACTCAGAACCAGCCAGGCGGAGGTGATTAGTCCCAAACGGAGGTGAGTCGCAGCGGTGAAAGAACTTCTCGGCAATTACGGACTGTACGCAATCGCAGCTACCGCTGCCATCTGCATCGTCCTCCTCGTCTGCCTCATGCGCCAAATCGCTGCCACCAAGGCGGCGACGAGCCAAGCCGACAAGGCTGACAAGGCCGTTGAAGAGGCCGGAGCCAAACTCGACGCGGTGCAGAAAGAGGCAGAGCTGGAAGCCCGGGAACTAGCGATCAAAGCCCGGGCCGAAGCAGAGAAGGAACTGCAGGGACGCAAGAAGGAAGTCGAGGCGCTGAAGCAGCGCGTCGACAAGAAGGAAGAGCAGCTAGAGAAGCGCGGAGACGATGTTAACCGCCAGGAAGCCGACGTCCGCAACAAACAGAAGCAACTGGCCGAGACCCAGGAAGAGCTGCAAGCCGCATACGACAAGGCGTTGGCCGAACTCCAGCGGATCTCGAACATGACGACCGACGAGGCCCGCGACCACCTGATGAGCGAGGTCGAAAAAGAGATCCGTCACGACGCTGCCGTCATGACTCGCCGGCTCGAAGAGCGCTGCAACGAAGAAGCCGACCAACGAGCTGCGTCAATCGTGGCTCAGGCGATTCAGCAGTGCGCTGTCGAGCAGACGACCGAGACAACTGTGTCCGTCGTGCCGTTGCCCAGCGAGGACATGAAGGGCCGCATCATCGGTCGCGAAGGCCGCAACATCCGTGCCTTCGAGCAGATGACCGGCATCGATCTCATTGTTGACGACACGCCCGAGGCCGTCGTGCTGTCTGGCTTCGACCCGATCCGGCGCGAAATAGCCAGGCTCGCGCTTGAGGCGCTCGTCAGCGACGGACGAATCCACCCCGGCCGAATCGAAGAAGTCATCGACAAGGCCACAAAGAAGGTCGAGCAGAGCGTTCGCGAGGCTGGCGAGGCGTCCGTGTTGGAAGCCGGCGTCAGCGGCGTTCATCCCGATGTCGTCAAGCTGCTCGGCACTCTGACCTACCGCACGAGTTACGGGCAGAACGTGCTCAAGCACTCGCTCGAGGTTGCGCACTTGTGCGCGACGATGGCGAGCGAACTTGGCACCAGCCGCGTCACGGCCAAACGCGCGGGTCTGCTCCACGACCTTGGCAAAGCTCGCGACTTTCGCGTTGAGGGCACTCACGCCCAACTGGGCGCGGAGACTGCTCAGCAGAAGGGCGAGTCGGCTGAGGTCATCCACGCGATCGCGGCCCACCACGGCGACGAAGATCCCAAGAGCGTCGAGGCGGTTCTCGTCATGGCCGCCGATGCCATCTCGGCGTCAAGGCCCGGCGCGCGTCGCGATCCCCTCGAGCACTACATCAAGCGCCTGGAGGGGTTGGAGCGCATCGGCACCTCATTCGACGGCGTCGAGAAATGCTTCGCCATTCAGGCCGGTCGCGAAATCCGCGTCATCGTCAAGCCCGACAAGATCGACGATCTCGCGGCCCATCGTCTGGCCAAATCCATGGCGGAGCGGATCCAGGACGAGTTGGAGTATCCTGGCCAGATCCGGGTGACGGTGATCCGCGAAACCAGGGCGACCGAATACGCAAGCTAACTACACGACGATTGCGAATCCGGATAGGGCCCAGCCGCACGCGCGGCTGGGCCCTATTTGCACAGGTGGTGCCTAGACGCCTGGGCAGGATGTAGAAGATGTAACTGCTCTTCATCGGCGACGTTGTCTGCCGCACTGGAAGGCAGGCTTTGGCCCGCAAGCTCCCCGAAATCCAACAGCTAAACGAAATCGACTTTACGGTGGTCAACGGAGAAAACGCGGCCGCCGGGTTTGGCGTCACCAAGAGCGTTCTTATCGACCTCTACGCGGCCGGCGCGGACTGCGTCACAACGGGCAACCACGTGTGGGCGCAGAAGGAGGTTGAATCTCTTATCGATAATGAGGTAAGATTACTTCGTCCCGACAACTATCCTTCGGGAGTGCCGGGATGTGGCACGGGCGTCTACGAGACGGCCACGGGCATATCCGTAGCGGTCGCCAACTTGCTGGGTCGCGTCTTCATGGCGCCGCTTGAGTGTCCCTTCGCCTGGGTCGACGAGGTGCTGCCGAGACTCCGCGAGCGGGCCGACGTCGTGGTGATCGACTTCCACGCCGAGGCTACGAGCGAGAAACAGGCCTTCGCCCGCAGTTGCGACGGCCAGGCAAGCGCCGTAATCGGGACCCACACGCACGTGCAGACCGCCGACGAGCGCATCCTGCCGGGCGGCACGGCTTTCATGGCCGACGCAGGGATGACTGGACCGATCGAGTCCATCATCGGCACGGAAATCGAACCGATACTGCGTCGCTTCCGCACCCAACTGCCCACGCGATTCAAGATCGCCAAGGGCGTCGTCGAAGTGTGCGGAGCGATCATCGAGATAGACGAGGCAACCGGACGCGCCCGCGGCATTGAACGGCTGCGGGAGAGACTCGACTAACAATAAAACACGCTAACGCCGGCCGACGGACCACGCCGGACAACAGATAAACTCGGCCCAGACCCGGATCAGGTGGCAGGGGACGCCGCAAAAAGACCACCCGATCGGGCAGATACAGGAAGCTACTCACACAAGGCGCTGCAGCTAGGGGGGCACTATACATTGAACGTGCTGAAGGTAGGATCTAGGTCCGATCCCAACAAGGTCGCAGGAGCGCTGGCAGGTACCATCCGCGAATCGGGGAGAGCAGAGATGCAGACCATCGGGGCAGGCGCCCTGAACCAGGCCGTCAAGGCCGTCGCCATCGCGCGAGGCTACCTCGCGCCGGCTGGCGTCGATATCTGGTGCTACCCGGCGTTCGTCGATGTTGAAATTGAGGGCACCGAGCGCACGGCGATCAAGCTGTTCGTCGAGCCGCGTATCCCAATGCGGTAAACACCCTAGATGAAGCCGGCGGACCGTCGCCCACGGCGGCGGCCCGCCAGGTTACGCCCCAGTGCTTCCGGCGCGCTGCAGTGCGCCGGTCCTCACTGGCATGCCATCCACCCGACAGAAAGAGCCTCAGAATTCCATGCCTCACGTCATCCCCTTCCGCGGACTTCTGTACGCCAACCCCGATCCCGATGCGATGAGTCGCGTGCTCGCGCCACCATTTGACATGATCGGCCCGGCCGAGCAAGCCGCTCTCTTCGCCACGGACGCGCATAACATCGCCCACGTCACGTTGCCGCCGAAGGACACGGATCCTGATTACGCGGCCGCGGGTGCGCGGTTCCGGGCGTGGCGAGAGGACGAGACCGTCCGGCCGGACGCGGACCAGGCGTTCTATGTCTACGAGCAGACGCGCGACGTCGATGGCGCGCAGGTCAAGCTGCTCGGATTCATCGGCGCGGTCGCTCTCGATAATGACGAAGCCACCGACGTCTACGGACACGAGAACATCTTCCCCGGTCCGGTGGCCGATCGCGTAAAGCTCACGCGCCAGACCAAGTGCCGGTTGGAGCCCGTCCTCGCGACTTACGTCGATGTGTCCGCGCGTATCGAAGCGATCCTCGAGACCGTCACGGCGGGCGAGCCGATCTTCTCAACCACCCTCGTCGCCGACGCTTCCCACCGTCTCTGGCGGATGACCGATCCCGAGCAGCAGGCTGCGGTGCAGGCGATCCTCGCCTCCGGCCCAGTCGTCATCGCTGATGGGCACCACCGCTCCGCCGGCGCTCGGGCATATCGCGAAGCCATGCGCGCGGAGGGCCTCGTGACCGCAGATTCGCCGTGCAACTACACCATGATGCTGCTGGCTGAGGCTCGCACAAGCCGCCTGCTCTGCGGACCTTTCCACCGCGTCGTGCATCGGCTTCCGGAGGAGATCGACCTCGCGCAACTCGGGGCGCAGCTTGGCCCGACCGTGTCTCTGTCGCCGGTTCCCACCGACGGACTGTCGGACGCGGAGATCGCGACAGACATCGTCGATACCATCGCGCGCCAGGGCGTGGATGCCCCGACCTTCGGATGTCGCTGGACGGGCGGAGCGGCGATCGTGACGATCACCGATCTCGACGGCCTGCTCGCCTCAGCCGAGCTTGAGATGACCGAGACCACCAAGGCCTTCGACGTCGCGCTGCTTCACCGACTGATCTTCAAGCCGCGGTTCGGGTTGACGGGTGAGTTCGGGCCGAGGGAATCCAACGTGACTTTCGAGGAGAATCCGGTCCGGGCGTGGCAGGCGGTGGATGCCGGCGCGGCGATGGCCTGGTTCGTGAATCCCGCCCGCACCGAAGACGTCATCGCCGCCGCGCTGGCGGGCGAAAAGGTCCCGCAGAAGGGCACTCACTTCTTCCCCAAACCCCCCAGCGGAATGGTCCTCTACGACCTGTCAGACTGAACGACTCACATCCGCATAGTGCCCGCACGTCGCGGCTAACACGTCGTGCGCCAGTGGTCCGTCAGCCCGTGCCAGGGCGTTCAGGTTCAGGTGGATGACGCCGCTTGGCTGCATCTGCCGTGGGCCTCCCGCGATCTCTGCAATCACCGTTCGTCTCACCGTCTTCCGTAGCGCTGCCACCTCACCCCAGACCACTTCATCCGCGTTCCCGCCCTTGCCCAATGTCAGCCCAGTTGGCCCTGCCACGACTCGAGACCTCGACATGGATCGCCGGTTAAGCCGCCACACGCCCGCCGTCCACCCCACCATACACGCTGTCGCAAGCGTTGCCGTCACCACAACGTATCGCCACCCGTCTCGCTGCGCCACATAGACCAGCCCGCCCAGGAAAGGCGTGCCGATGATGGCCAGGGCGAGAATCAGCCGCAACCAGATCAACCAGCGCGCCGGCCCGTCGACCGTCCGAGGCGTCCCCGTCAGAATGCGAGGCGGTTCAACGAGCGCCTCATGAACCCCATCCGGGCCAACGGTCAGGTACGCGTGTGCGGCGGCCGAGACAATGCGCGGTGTCTCCATCGTCTGCCATGGACCGTCGCCCAGCCGCACGCGGTCCAGAACGCGCAACGGCACGCGGATCACCTCTCCCGAGGCCGCGAAGGCGGTGAAGGCTCCACGCGCTAGCGACACCCGCTCAATGTCGACCCAGGCGTAAACAGACTCACGCCCTGGCCTGCCGACGAACAGCCCGTCCACGGACACGCTTACGCGCGTCCCCCGCCAGCGGATGATTGTCACCCAGTCGCCCGCGAGCCGCGCCACCATGCTCAGGCCGAACACCGCCGCGAAGACGAGAAACCAGGGGTAGACAGCAACGAAGAGCGCGTCGTCGTGATGGAGCTGACCAGGGGGGGTGCTGGCAATGCGCGCCCAAGTCGCGCGCACGTGGTCGTCAAACAGAATCCAGAAGACGAACGCCGTACCCGCCATCGCCAACGCGAGACCCGTGCCCTGTAACTGCGCGCAGCCGGTCGACTTCGCCTCAACCCTTGGTGGCTGCAACACGTTGCCCACCTTCTCCTCGGTCTACTCCAGCGATTCAACCAAGCCCCAGCGGAATGGCCCTCTACGACCTGTCAGAGTGATGTCTCGCGCCCGTCTTGCATGTAGTGCTCGGCCACGGCAGCGAGTAGCGATGCCCGCAAGGGCGACTTCGCCCTCTGCAGCGCCTCCAGGTTCGCGTGCGCCACGGGGGGCAGCACCAACGTACTGCGGCTTCCAGCAACTCTGAGAGCAGCGTGCGTCGTCGTGCCCGGCGTCCCCGAGACGCGCTCCACTTCGGCCCATCCGTAGGTGTGTTTCTTCCCGCGTGCGGTGTAAGAGATGCCCTGAGCGTCGGCCTGCACTCGCGTGAACTCCGCCGGGCGGCGCATCTCTCCCCAGTACCTAATCGCGACCACGGCAACGAGCCCGCCGCACATGATGCCGGCCATCAGGAGCGCTCCCCCCACGCCCATGCTGCGCCTGCCGATGTCGACGATCATGCCCAGGAACAGAACGAGACCGGCTGCGACACACCCCAGCCTGATGTACGCGGCCGACTGCGTCGGCCGTGGCGGGTCCGTGTTCGCCCAACTGAAGATCGCCCTCGGCTCCTCGTCGACTGCAGCCGATTGCCCGCGAACGGCCGCCTGCCAATACTCGTAGACAACGGATCTGACCAAAGAGGGATCGACGCGGTAGGCGGACCTGCCGTGCCATTCGGTCTCGCGCCGATGGAAGGCTCCCAGCGGGAACGCGTGCTCATCCCCGAGCCGGGTGATCACGACAGTCGAACTCCGCGTCAACGGAACGCGCGCTACCTCATGCCAGGGGATCACGCGCTCATCCTCCGGCCCCGAGACGGTCAAGCCGTCGGCCCCAATGGCGAGCTTCGTCCCCCGGAACCGCGCAAGGCCGTAGCGACTTGCGACCGAACGCATCTTGACATGACGGCCGGCCAGAATGAAGGCCAAGCTCGCGAACAGCCATGGCCCGGCATGCACGGCGTTGACGATCTCAATCGGCAGCTCGCGGTCAGCTCGAGGCGAGTGAACTTCCTTCACGATGAGCCATATCGCGCCAGCCGCCGGCGCCAGCCAGATGCAGACTGCCACGGCAGCCACCAGCACGAGCGCCCGCCCCAACCAGGCGTAGGAACGTGGGCACGTTAGCTCAACGACCGGCAGTTTCCCCGGTTCCATGGCCCACCTCCACGCCTACCATCGCAACGAAGTTGCCGAAGTCACGCGAGCGAAGCGATCAACGCCTCGCGCATCACCTCAACCGGCGCGTCCACGCCGCGAGGATCTTGCCGTGTCAGGCGCGCACTGGGGGAAGGTAGTGCCGAGCCGTCTCGACCAGAATATCACTCTCGGGCGACGCCGTGCCTCTGGCAAGCGCGCTGAGGTTTGCCTCCAGCAACGGGCCCGGGAAGCGAAGCAGGACGGTCTCCCCACCGGTCGTGACCACTCCTCGAAGCGATCTGCCCTCCACGGATAGGTCCTGGACCTCGTGCCAGGGGATGAGACGCTGCCCTTTCACCGTCCGCACCGCTATCCCGCGCCGATCCATCCGCACGCGGTTCCATAGCCGCATGCGGAGCTTCCCCACCCCCACCCAGACCATCAGAGCCAGCAATGCTGCACCCATCCCAACCGCCGAAAGCCCGTCCGCTAGCCCCTGCTCCTTGAAGCACATGTATGTCATGGAACCCGGTATAGCAAGGAACAGCGCCCACGGCACGCCCTCTTGCCAGACCTCGCGCCTGAGCTGCTCGCGGCTCGGGCGCAAGTAGCCAGTCAGCACCCGCGGCGGCTCTTCAAGTGCCAACTCCAGCCCAACGCGCGACGCGTGCCAATAGGCCCGGGCAACTACCGGGAGCGCCCATGACGCGCTGTACCGCATCCGCTTCCGCCCAAACCGAACGCCCGACACGGCGATCGGGTGCGAGGCGATTGGCGTCGCGGGGCGCCCATCCACCTCCACGACAAGTCGACGTGCTGGGGATCCCCCGGCCTCCTCGCCGTAAGCCGCATACGGCTCGCGCAAGGCCACAACGCCATGGGCGTATCGAACGGCCACACGGGCGACGTCCTTCCAGGCGATCTCTGCGCAGCCGTCTGGACGCCGGATGGTCAGTCCCGAGGGCCCCATGGTCACGGTGGAACCGTGCCACTGAAACGCCCTGCGCCACTTCCCTCGCCCCTCAAAGAACAGCATGCCTCCCAAGGTCCCGCAGATCACGATGCCGAATGGCGCGCCCCGCACACACTTGGCCCATGTGGCGTTTTCAGCGTCCGGAGCGTGCGCCGATCCCCACAGAACGATCAGCAGCGCCAGTCCCACCAAAAAACACGCGCTCAACCCCACCGCGATCGCCCGCATCACGCGGGCAACGCGTCGGCTGTACGTCACCTCAAGCTCGGGAAACCCATCGGTCGACGGTCCCATTGCGCACCCTCCACGCCTACCGTCGCAACGAAATTGCCGAGGTCACGCGAGCGAAGCGACCAACGCCTCCCGCATTACCTCAACCGGCGCGTCCACGCCGGTCCAAATCTCAAACGCGATCGCGCCTTGGTGCACGAGCATGCCCGTGCCATCGAGCGTCTCCGCGCCGACCGACTTCGCGGCTTTCAGCAAGCACGTCTCTTGGGGGTTGTACGTGAGGTCACAGACGAGCTGCCCCGAGCGCAGCCACTCGGGCGGGACCACCGGGGGGACATCGACATTCGGGTACATGCCGACGCTGGTCGTGTCGATGATGATGTCAGATGCGCCCACCGCTTCGCGCGCATCGTCCGTGTTCAAATCCACCACGCCTGGCCTGACGCCGGCGTGTTCCGTCACCATGTCTGCGACTTCCTGCGCCTTGAACGGTCGCCGCGCGGCGAGGGTGAGCGACGCCACGCCGGCCTTCACGAGCGAGTACGCCACCGCCCGGCACGAGCCGCCCGAGCCGATCATCGTGACGGCCTTGCCCGCCAGCGACGTGCCCGCCTCCTCGACCGAACGCACGAAGCCAGGGCCGTCCGTGCTGTATCCTCTCAGCACGCCGTCGACGTTGTGGATCGTGTTCACCGAGTCCAGCGCCTTCGCCGCATCGTCGATCTCATCGACCGCATTCGCGGCGGCCTGCTTGTGCGGA
>CAZKUN010000063.1:18164-39890 GCA_964555935.1 uncultured Armatimonadia bacterium
TCCCCACCAGCCCCAGGCCAACCACGCCCCGAAACGCGTCCGCTACATTCCCAGGATCGACCTTGAGCGCCACGTACGCCCAGTCCATCCCCAGCTCTCTGAACGCCGCGTTGTGCATCGGCGGCGAGAGGCTGTGCTCGATCGGGCAGCCGATGACCCCGACAAGTTGCGTGGTCCCGCGGAGCTGAACGCCGGCCGGCTTCGTCGCCATAGCGCTCACTCCCAGGGCCTGGTGAACATGCCGCGCCGCCTGAGCATCCCCAGGCAGCACCGCTCGATCAACCGGATGAAGTACGTGCCGAAAAACTCGTCATTGCTGACGGGCTTCACGAGCACGGTCTCGCACCCCGCCAGGTTCCCGCCATACACGTCCGTCATGAGCTGATCGCCGATCGCGATCGCCTCATCGGCCTTAACGTCGAGCTTCGCCATCGCCTTCTTGAAGCCCCACGGCTTCGATGCAAAGCCGACCGCCTCGAGGTCCATGCGCTCCTTCAGCTTATCGAGACGCTGCATCTTCGACGTGTTCGAGACGATGCACACGCGGCACTTGCCCTTCGCCTCCTCGACCCACGCGGCCAGGTCGTCGGGGACATCGAGCGAACGCCAGGAGGTGATCGTGTTGTCTAAGTCGAGCAGGATCGTCGTGATCCCGCGCTCCACCAGCGCGTCGACATCGACCTCGGTCAGCCGGTGTACGGCCTGGTTTGGGACGAGCTTCTCAAGCACTAAATCCGTCCTTCTCGGATGGCACGCTTGGCGCGCTCATGCTCCGCGTTGGTTCGTGTGAAAACATGCGACCCATCCGGCTTCGCCACGTAGAACAGATAGTCCACGCTGGCGGGATTCAGCGCCGCGCGGACGGAGGCCTCCCCAGGGCTCGCAATCGGGTGGGGAGGAATGCCTTTGTATCGCCGCGTGTTGAAGGGCGAGTCGATGCGTAGATCCTCCCGCGTGATCACATCCTTGTGCTCGCCCAGGGCGTAGAGCACGGTCGCGTCGATGTCCAGCCGCATGCCCTTCTTCACCCGGTTGTGAATCACCGCCGAGATCAGCGCCCGGTCCTTCTCAACCCGCGCCTCGCGCTCGATCAGCGAGGCGATGGTGATCATCTCGTGCCGCGTGCGCCCTCCGGCCTCAAACCCCTCCGCCATCGGCGCGGCGATCCGCTTCATGAACGCATCCGTCATCTGCAACACGACGTCATCCGGCGTGGCTCCGAACGTGATGACATAGGTCGCTGGGAACAGATACCCCTCGAGCGAGTCGTATTCGTCGCTGCCAAGCTCAAGCTCTGCAACCGTCGCCGGCACGGCCGCCGCGAGAAACTCCTCGACCGAGCACAGTCCCGCCGCCGCGACCCTCTCCGCAATCTGCACGGCGGTGAAGCCCTCAGGGATGGTGAGCTTGACCGTCGCCTCCTTGCCGGAGGCAATCAGCTCAGCAATCTCTTTCGGCGTCATCTCGGGGGAGATTCGGTAGTGCCCGGCCTTCAGTTTCCCTGACAGCTTCCACCACCACACTCCAACCTTGAACGCAGTCTCGTCGGGGATGCGCTGCTCGTCCTTGAGGATGCTGGCGATGCCGCCCGTGCCCGTGCCGGGCGGGACCTCAACGATGCCCGTCGTCCCAGTCCCGACTGGCGCGTAGTTCTGCTCCAGCCACTGTGATATGGCATGGTGCCCAGCCGCGCCAAGCGCGATGAGGGCGATGCCCACGACGCCCAGACACGCGCCCCGACGTTTCCGCCGCGCTCGCCTGCGCGCGATCAGATCTGCGCGTCCAGGTACCCCTGCAACATCACCGCTGCCGCCACCTTGTCGCGGAGATCCTTGCGGGCGTTCCGCTTCTTCCCCGCCTCCAGGAGAGACCTCTCCGCGACCACCGTCGTCATTCTCTCGTCCCATGTCTTCACCGGCACGTCCACGTGTTCGGTCAGCACTTTGATGAAGCCCTCGGCGCTCTCTGCCGCCGGGCCATGCTCGCCCTTCAGGTTGCGCGGCATGCCTACGACGATCAGTTCAGCGCCGGTGGTTTCGACCAGTTCCGCGACGCGTCTTGCGTCGGGCCCCCAGCCCTCAGCCGCGATCGCCCCGTGGGGCGAGGCGACGATGCCGAGCGCGTCGCTGAGCGCGACGCCTATCCGAATCGAGCCCACATCGATCCCGAGAACCCGCACGCTAGGCCCCCAACTGGTCGGCCAGAGTCGTCGCCGCCAGCGCGAGAGCCTCGTCAATCTTGCTCGCATCGCGACCGCCGGCCTCGGCGAATTGCGGCTTGCCGCCGCCTCCGCCACCGCACGCCTTCGCGACCTCGCGGACGAGATTGCCGGCGTGCGCGCCCTGCTCGACCATCGGGTCACTCACCTTGGCGACGATCCGCACCTTGCCCTTGTCGCCCACAGCCGCGATGACAACCACCGCGTTGTCCGCGCGCGCGGTGACATCATCCGCCAGCGCCTTCAACGCATCGGCGGGCGCATCATCAGGCAGTCGGTGCGCGACGAGTTTCGCGGCGCCAACTTCCGCCGCCGACGATAGCAGGCCCGCCACGTCCGCCGCCGGCGCGGCGCTCGCCTGCGAGGCTGCCTTCTTGGCATCGGCAAGCTGCGCGCGCAGTCCATCGATGCGTTCCGGCAGTTCATCGGGGCGGCATCCAACGCCGTGCGCGGCCTGTTGCAGAAGCTGATCCTGCGCGCGAGCGCGATGCACGGCGCGCATGCCCGTCACCGCCTCGACGCGGCGCACGTTCGCGGCCGCGCTGCCCTCACTCACGATCCGCATCGCGCCGATCGTGCCAGTACTCGGGCAGTGCGTCCCGCCACAAAGCTCAGTGCTCTCGCTGCCGATCTTCACCACGCGAACTTGGTCCTCATACTTTTCGCCAAAGAGTGCGATCGCGCCGTCGGCGATGGCGTCTTCCCGGGCCTTCGTCTCCGTGGTCACCGGCAGATCCGCCAGGATCCATTCGTTCACCAGATCCTCGGCCTTGGCCAGGTCCCCCGCCGACACGGCCTCATGGTGCGTGAAGTCGAAGCGCAGCCGATCCGGGGCGACGAGCGAGCCCTGCTGCGTGACGTGTTCGCCGAGAATCTGGCGCAACGCCGACTGCAACAGATGAGTCGCGGTGTGATGGCGCATGATCTCCCGACGACGGCTGCCCTCCACCCTCGCGGTAACCGTGTCGCCCACGTTGATGGTGCCCGCCGATACCGTCCCTTCGTGGACGAAGGTCTCAGCCGGCCCGACTGTCGTGTTTGTAATATCGGCCCGCGCGCCGGACGCCGTCTCGATGACGCCCGCGTCGCCAACTTGGCCGCCGCGCTCGGCGTAAAGCGGCGTCGCCCGCACGATGATCCGGACCGCGTCGCCGTCTGTCTCGACCGCGAGCACCTCCGTCTCGGTCGACAGCGTCTCATCGCCCACGAACTCGGTCGCCGGCAGATCCGTCCCGGCGCTGTGACCGGCCAGGCCCTTCACGCCCGCGCTCGATACCTTCCCGTGCGCGGCCATCGCCGCCTCAAAGCCCTCGCGATCGACGGTCAGGCCGACATCCGACGCGATCTCCTCGGTCACCTCGACCGGCAGTCCGAACGTCGCCTGCAGATCGAAGACCACATCGCCCGGAATGACCGTCTCGCCCTTCCCCTCAAGCGATTCGCGGATCTCATCGAACTCGTGCAACCCGCGGCCGAGAGCCTTCCCGAAGCGCTCCTCCTCGGACTGCACGACCCTCGCCGTAAAGTCCGCCTTCGGCAGCAGCTCCGCATACGGACCGCCACACGCCTCGACCACCGCCGGCAGCACCGCGTGCAGGAACGGCTGCGTCGCGCCCTGGCTTCGCCCAAAGCGATGCGCTCGGCGGATGAGTCGGCGCAATATGTAGCCCGCTCCCTCGTTCGACGGCGTCGCGCCGTCAGCCATCAGGAACGAAATCGCCCGCGTGTGGTCGGCGATGACGCGAAGCGCGATGTCTGCCTGCGGGTCCGTTCCGTAACCGATGGACGGCCCGCCGCCGACCTCGGCCAGCGCCTCCTCGGCGCGCGCCATGATGTGGGCAAGCTCGTTCGTCTCGCCCGACCACACCTTGTTCTGCATCACCATCGCCAGCCGCTCGAGACCGAGACCCGTATCAACGCCCGGCGCCGGCAGCGGCGTCAACGTGCCATCCTCGGCCTCGGTGAACTGCTGGAAAACAACGTTCCACAGCTCGAGGTACCGATTGCAGTCACAGCCCACCGCGCAGTCGGGCTTATCACAAGTCAGCTCCGGCCCCAGGTCAATGTGGACCTCGGTGCACGGACCGCACGGCCCTTCCCACCGGTCCTTCGGCCACCAGTTGTCCTCGCGCCCCAGTCGCACGATGCGGTCCATCGGCACGCCGATATTCTTGTGCCAGATCTGCTCCGCTTCGTCGTCGGTCTCGAAGATCGTGATCCACATGTCGGCCGGATCCATCTTCATGTTGACCGTCAGGAACTCCCAAGCGTATTCGACGCCCAGTTCCTTGAAGTAATCGCCAAAGCTGAAGTTGCCGAGCATCTCAAAGAACGTGTGGTATCGCGGCTTAGCGCCCACGGCGTCGAGGTCGCCCATCCGCGCGCACTTCTGGCAACTCACCACGCGCGGCGCCGGCGGCGTCTCCTCGCCGCGGAACGCGCGCACGTACGGCTGCACGCCCGCCGCGGTAAATAGCGTCGTCGGGTCATCCGTAATCAGCGGAGCGCTGGGACGGATCTGATGCTGTTTGCCCTCGAAGTAGCCGAGGAATTCTTGCCTAAGGTCGTTGACTGTCATCCTTCGTCTCTCTCCCAACATCTGTTTCTGCTTCGGCCGGTGTTCCCCGCGTCACGCCGGCGGGGTGAATCCTCTTGCTGCTCAGAAGCTGACGCACGCTGTCCCGAACCGACGCGATGGCGCGCTTGGCATCCAGCTTCGGAAGGTGATCCTTGCCATCCTCAACTTCGTCCGGCTGCACGGGTAGCCAGCGGCGCAAGGCGATGCGGATGCTGGCGGCAACGGGCACCGCGATGAGCACTCCAATGATCCCCCCGAGCGAATATCCCGCAAGGCAGGCGAACAGAACCACCAGCGGATGCAGCCCCACCTTCTCGCCCACAATCCTGGGCATGGCCACGTTGTCGGCGATCTGGTTGACTGCTACAACGACGACTCCCGCCACGACTGCGGCGATGACGGAGTGCTCGTCGGCCGTCACCAGCGCGAAGAAGCACGCGGCCCCGGCCGATACCGTCTGCCCAAGGTAAGGAACGCCGTACGTAACCCCCGCGAGCAACCCAAGCGCCAGCGAGTAACGCGTCCCAAACCCTAGAG
Organism: uncultured Armatimonadia bacterium; assembly: GCA_964555935.1. Lineage (GTDB taxonomy): Bacteria > Armatimonadota > Zipacnadia > Zipacnadales > VGFC01 > CAZKUN01. The sequence continues at coordinate 23,498 of CAZKUN010000063.1, forward strand.
CCACGCACGATAGCGCAACGGCTGTCGCCGCGCCGACGAGGAGCGAGACCGCCGCCATACCTCGTACGTACGCGCCCAGCATTTTGTTTACACGAACGACAGTCTCATCGACTTCTTGGGACTGCGTCTCCGAGAGGTATAGCCCGTGGATGGTGTCGCGCATCGGGTCGATGATCAGCATGAAGTGGAACGAGACGATCGCGACCAGGACTAGGAAGACCGCCGCGCCCGCCACCTGCAGCGTCACGCTTCCCAACCACTTCAGGGCGTCGGCTTTGTGGGCGTCCGCCCACGCTCGCACCACGACGATCTGCCTGTCGATATACTCGTTCAGCTGCGAGAGTTGGTCGAGTTGCGGCTCATCGGGTCGGTCCGGTTGCGGCTCATCGGGTTGGCCCGGTTGCGGCTCATCGGGTTGGCCCGGTTGCGGCTCATTGGGTTGGCCCGGTTGCGGCTCATCCGGTTGGTCCAGTTGCGGCTCATCGGGCAAGTATCCACGGACCCAGCCAGTGACGCTCTCCCGCGCCGTGTCAAACATGCGCGTGGCGGTTGTGGAGTAATGCGTCCAATTCTCCGCCGCATCGCTGACCTCGCCGACGACCCGCGGCACCAAGAGCAGCGCCAGCAACCCAGCCGCGCCGCACATCGAGCCCATCACCGTCCACACGGCCCGGGAGCGACTCCAGCCCCGCGCCTCCAACTTGTCGAGCCACGGGTCGAAGATATACGCGACCACAAACCCCGCCGCGAACAGCACGACAATGAGGCGGATCTTGTAGGCGACCACGCACAGCGCGACCGCCAGCGCGGTGCCAATACAGATCGCCGCAACCCACCATAACCATGGACGCGTCTCCTCGACCTCCAGCTCCTCCGTTGGAGTCTCCACCTACGCCTCCTTGCCGAGTATTTCCTTGAGCCGCCCAAGCGCGCGGTGCTGCAATCTCGACACGTGCATCTGCGAGATGCCGAGACGTCGCGCGATCTCGGTCTGCGAGAGATCCCGGTAGTACCGCATCACGATGATGACGCGCTCGCGCGCGGGCAGCCGGGAGAGCGCGTTCTTGATCGCTTCCCGATCCCCGATTGACTCCATCGCGGGGTCGAGAGCGCCTTCGCGCTCCTGGCTACTCAGTTCGGTGTCCGCGCCATCGATGTTGGCCGAAAGCGCGTCGGTAGAAAGCAGGTCATACTGAGTGCTGGCCTCGACGGCCTCGACGACCTGCTCCTCGGTGACGTTCAGCGTGGAGGCGAGTTCGGCATACGTTGGGGATCGGCCATGTTCCTGGCTGAGGCGTTCGGCGGTCTGCTTGATCTTGTGGACCAATTCTTGGATGCGACGCGGGACGCGCATCCCCCAGCCGCGATCGCGGAAGTGGCGCCGAATTTCGCCCCTGATTGTCGGCACCGCAAACGTCGCGAACCGCGTGCCGAACCCGGGGTCGAAGCGGTCGACGGCATTGATCAGCCCAACCATGCCGACGCCGACGAGGTCGTCGAAGGACTCCCCCGACTGGCGATAGCTCTTCGCGACATGGCGAACCAGACCCGCGTGCTTTTGGATCAGGTATTCTCTGAGTTCCTGATTGTCAGTCGCCCGTAGCTCCCGAAAGAGCCCCTCGGGCGCCATATCATCCCAAGAATGGGGCATGCCCGGCTACCTCGCGAAGCGCTTCACCATTACGACCTTGGTGCCGCCACCAGGCCGGGACACTACGTCCACGTCGTCCATCAGCTTGCGGATGAGAAACAGCCCGAGCCCGCCTTCTTGCTCGGGATCAGCCTCGTCCACCGTCCGCGTCGAGGCCGGGTCGAAGCCGCAGCCCTCATCCTGAACGGTAATCGAAATCTCGCCGTCGCTCGGCTCGCACGAGATCCGAATCACCGCGGCGTCGCACTCCTCTTCCTCGAAGGCATGGTCGATCACGTTCGTGCATGCCTCCGAGACCGCCACCTTGATGTCATCGACATCCTCATACGACGCGCCCAGGCGAGCGGCGACACCAGACACCGCCAGCCGCACGACTGTCAGCCATTTCGCGTCGTTCGGGACGGTCAACTCAACGGGAGGGGATGGTTTGGGCTCAGGAGTCGTCATCGCTACGTTCCCCCCTCCGGGCACCCAGCGCGGCCGTGGCTTCCTGAACGGTCTCGCCCACGCCCAACATGGCGCGCGTGCCCGAGATATCAAACACCTTCAGCACCACGGGCGTGCCGCAAGCAACCGACAGCGCGCCGCCCGTTGCCGTGGCCTGCTTCGCCGCTTGCACGAGGATGCCAAGCCCGATGCTGTCGAGATACGGCACGTCCATCAGGTCAGCCAGGAGCCAGGCCGGACCCTCGGTCTTCTCGATCGAATCACCCAGGGCTTCTTGGAGCTCCGGCCCCGTGTAGGCGTCGACCTCTCCACTAGCAGCCACTACGGTCATCCATCCTGCGTCTTGCCGGCGTTCAATCTTCACAGACCGCCATCTCCCCTCTGTGAGTTACCGGTATCATCGCGCGAGTCACCTTCGTCCGGCTCATCCGGCGCGGCGCGGTGTTCCCGCACCCCGCTGATCCACTCTTTGATCCGCTTCTCCCGCCCTCGATCCGTCGGCTCGTAGAACACCATGTCCGCCAGATCGTCGGCCAGATACTGCTGGTCCACCCATCCCCCGGGGTAGTCGTGGGGGTACTTATACTTCTCAGGTTCGGCCTTCGTGCCCGTGTTCCGCAGGTGCCCCGGCACGCGGCTCCGAGACCGCCCCTTCGCGACCTCCATCGCCGCGTCGATTGCCTTGCAGGCCGAGTTGCTCTTAGGCGCCGCGGCCACGTATACCGCCGCCTGCGCCAACGGGATCCGCCCCTCGGGCATCCCCACCAACTCGACCGCTTGAGCGGCCGATGTTGCCACCACAAGCGCCATCGGATCCGCCAGGCCCACATCCTCCGCCGCTTGGATCACAATTCTCCGCGCCACGAACCGCGCGTCCTCGCCGCCGGCCAGCATCCGCGCCATGTAATACAGCGTCGCGTCGATATCCGACCCGCGCATGGACTTGATAAACGCCGACGCGTGGTCGTAATGGGCGTCGCCCTGGCGATCGTACTCCAGCGACGCGCTGTCGGCCGCCCGCGCTTGCTCGATCCCGATCCGCCGGATGCCGTCATCCTCCGGCTCCGTCAGCACCGCCGACATTTCAAGCCGATTCAGCGCCGACCGCGCGTCGCCGTCGGCCCGCTCAGCCAGAAACGAGATCGCCTCATCCGTAACCTCAACACCCAAACCGGCGATCCCGCTCTCCTCGTCGGCCACCGCCCGCGCTATCAACGAAACGAGATCGTCCTCGTCCAGCGGCTCAAATTCAAACACGCTGCACCGCGACAGCAGCGGGGTCGATATGCTACGCCACGGACTCTCGGTCGTCGCCCCGATGAGCGCGAACACGCCGCTCTCAACGTGAGGCAGCAGGGCGTCTTGCTGCGTCCGGTTCAGTCGATGGATCTCATCGACAAAGACAATGCTCTGCTGACCATGGAAGTGCAGCCGGTCTCGGCCGGCCTCCGCCTCACGCCGAATCTCACGCACGCCGCTCTCGACGGCCGACAACTTCACGAACACGCTGCTCGTAACGTGGGCGACAGCTTCAGCGAGGGTGCTCTTGCCCGTCCCCGGCGGTCCGTGGAAGATGCACGATGGGATCTGATCCTGGTCGATAGCCGTCCGCAGGGGAGAACCGGGGGCGAGCAACTGCTGTTGCCCGACCATCTCGTCCAGCGTCCGCGGGCGCATGCGGGCGGCTAAAGGTACGCGCGGCGCCTTCTGGGCGCCGTGGGCGAACAGATCCATCACAGTTGTCCCAGTGCCCCCAATGGGAGCGAATGACGAGGGCCCCGCAAGAACCGTGCGTCACGGGCCTTTGAACCCGTAGGTACAAGGTGGGTGCCCTCTCGACCGCGTCGCGATTCCCCAGAAGGGCTGCCACTAAGCGGGCCGAAGGTCGGGCTCCCGTTTGAGAAGTGTTGGGCCAAAAACACCACTAGACATCACGCGAGCCGCAGGGCGTCATCCCGTCGTGAGAATGATAGCACTATGCCCCCCAAATTGCAAGGAGACGCGGGGGGTGGCGGCGCCTGACGACAACCGGTGAATCAGCGAAGCCCCCCGCCGTTCATCCAGCAGGTCGCTGGCGGCGGGAGGCGTATCAGTCCGAGCCCAAACTGCGGTCCGTCTTACCGGACCAGTTCGCCCATCGCTTCCATGATCGGGGTCGTCTCGATCTGCTCATCCTCGGTCAGATCGCGATACACGTCCAGCCCCATATCGAAAAAGATCTTCATGCCATCACGAGCGCGGTCTCGAACGTCGCTACTCAACGTGTTCAGCACCGTGATCCCCGCGCGGATCTGCTCCGCGTAGACGTCGATGTGCGCTAGTCTTACGCTCTCCGGAAGCGCGCTCAGTTCCCGATGCCGGGCGGAAAGAGCTTGCCTGACGTCATCCTTGTTGAGCATCAGCATCTGGTCTGTGTGGCGCAGTACCCGCTCCTCGCGCTGCTCCATCGGCAGGTTCGCATACCTCCCGAAGACCGCCGCCCGATCGATCGGCGCGAGCCAGAAACCCCGCGTCCACGTGAAGTTGTCACCCGTGATCCCAGTCAGCACTTCCTCCAGCGTCGCTCCGTCACACTTAGCCGTCGTTATCTGCACCTTGCCGGCCCCCGGGAGATGGCCGATTGGCGCCGCGCATTTGCTCGTGAGGGTCTCTAGTATCTTGGCGCACGCCCCCGTGCCTCCTGACAAGCTGAGCACGGTCTGCGGCGGACGGACCCAGCCTGGAGGCGTTACATCCGGGCCAGACTCGCCGTCCGCGGGCACGCATAGGTACGCGCTGTCCCATGTCGCCACCGCGGCTATCGATAGCGTCTCCAGCGCGTCCATGAACGCCGCGTCCTTGATGTCGACCGTGATCCGGCGCCTGGCGACGAACGGGTCGCACGCGACCACAATGCCCGTCCCCTCGCTCACGCGCGCCAGCACAGACGACGCCAGTTCGGCGGTCGCCTGCACGGTCACCGTAGGCGCGTCAGCCGTCGTGTCGGCTTGGGCGAACGAACCGGGGGAGAGACAGCAAAGCACGTAGACAATGCCTGCACGCATGTATTGGCTCCTGGATTTGCGGCATCAAGTGCTCTGGGAAATACACAACCGGAGCGTCACCATCACGCTCCGGCTTCAGCGAAGACTTGTTCCGTCAGCCAGGTTACGTGACATCCGGCCGCCACCTGGGCCCGCCTCACACCTCGAACAGATCCTCAAGCTCCAGCGCATCCGAGAGGAAATCGTTCACGTAGGCCGGATCATCGTCTGGTCCGGTGTCTGCATCGGCGGGCTCGACCGGCTGCGTGCTCACCAGCATCGGCTCAATATCGCGCTCCAGCGCGGGTGGTGCGGCTGGCGCGAGCGTCCCATCGGCGAAGACCGTCGCGGTCTCGCCCCACATGTCGTAGATCGCCGCGTCGGTGTCTACGAACTCGATCGTCTCCGCGACCTCAGGCGTCACTGGCTCCGGAGCCGGCACAACCTCCACGGGCTGCGTGTCGACCGGCTCGGGGACAACAGCCTCCGTCACAGGCAGGCTTACCGTCCGGACACGCGCGGCTCTGGGCGAGCGGGTCGCCACGCGGCGCGACGCGCGACGTGGGGTCGGCGCCACGGGCTGCGGCGACTCGATTGCGGCAATGCGAATCTCCGCATCATCCGTCACTGCCGGCGCCTCGGCCACCACCGTCGGGACGACTATCGGCGCCTCGGCGCGGGGCACGTACGGGCTCGTGCGGGCCGCCTGCCAGCCCCAAAGCACCACGACCGTCAGCACGAGCGATCCCATGCTGAACGCAACGCGCAGTTCGCGCCCGAACAGAGCGGGCGCGAGCGCCTTCGGTGCCATCTCACGAACGGTGCTGTTGACTCGGGGGGCAAAACTCGTCGGCGCTCGCACGCCGCCAAGCATCTCAAGCGCGCCCGCTGCGGCGTGGACGTCTTCCAATGCCTCGCGGCACGCGCGGCATTGGCGCAAGTGCTTATCAATCGCCTCGCGCTGCCGTGGCTTTGCGAGGCCATCGATGTAGTCTGTCAGTCTAGATTCTACCTTGGTGCAGCGCATCGCACGCTTCCTAAACGGCTGCGACCAGTGCGTCCGGTTACCCCGCGGCATCCGCCTCCGCGGCAGGGCACTGCGCCAGATATTGGCGATACTTCTGGCCAAACGCCCGGCGCGCCCGTGAGAGACGAGACTTCAACGTACCCAGGTTGCACTCGATGATCTGCGATGCTTCCTCGTACGGCATGCCCTGGATATCAACCAGCGTCAGGACTGCCTTGTGCTGAGGTGACATCGTCTCAAGCAGCTCGTGGACGATCGTCCGGGTCTCCCGCTGCTCGCAGATCACGTGCGGCATGGTGGTGAAGTCCGGAATGTTCCGCTCGACCTCACCCGTCTCCGTGGTAACCATCTCGTCGAGGGATGCTCCCTCGACCTTACGCCGGCGCTTCCGGCGCCGCAGCTCGTTGATGCACACGTTGACCGCTATGCGGTACAGCCATGTGCGGAAACTCGCCTCGCCCTGGTACTGAAACTTGCGGAGTGCCTGCAACGCCCGAACGAAGACTTCCTGACCCAAGTCAGCGACGTCTTCTCCCGCGCCACACATCCGGTATACGATCCCATAGACCTTCGTCTGGTACTTATTGACGAGGGCTGTGAACGCTGTCCCATCTCCGGCCTGGGCGCGAGAGACGTGCAGCGCGTCTTCAGAATCGAACCGGTCCTTGGCTACGCTTCGGGTTTGCCAGCGAGCATCCGCTGCCTTAGCGAACGTTCGAGGAGCCATGTCTTGTTCCTCACGTTCCGACCTTGGGCGGTCGGTTCCCGGACCCTACAAACACAGCGTAGGGCCGGTTGTTCCGGAGCTTCAGCTGCCCAGCGGGCCGCTTCAGCCGTCTATTCTACTACGACAATTAGTACTACAGAAGGTCGCAGAAAGTCAAGGCCCACTGAGTGTGACGAAAGATTCACCCCAGTACCGGGTATTATACGCCCTGGGGGGTGACCTGGTCAAGCGGAGCCCCATCCAACGGGCACCAGTAGTAGATGACGCTCCGCCAGCCTATAGGGTTTACTGTTTCTGGGGCACGTTGTGTTTCATCCTGTCGCGAAGTCGCTCTGGAATCAGCCCCTGATCTTCCATCGGGACAGGGGGGGCGTCACTGATACGTGATGAACCTGAGCCCCGGCACGGTCCTCTCGCCCACCGTCTGCGGCTCCCGACTCCAATTGGCAACGCACGTCCATCCGGACGACCACGTCGTGCGCTGAAGCGTGTGGTCCGGCGTGAGAAACTCGTGGCTGAGCATCTCGTCGTAGCCGATTCGGTGGACCCAGGTGCAGACGGTCTCGTAGGTGCGCGCATACCGCTGTTTCGTCTTCTCCCACACGTTTGGCCCATCGCCCATGAGGTAGAAGAGCGGGTTCGTCCCGTAGAGGGCGTTGACCAAGTCCTTCCCGTCCCAAAGCTCGGGGATGCGCCCATTGGAGTCGCCCCACCACCAAGTGGATTGCACGCAGTCGTGGAATACCAGTTCAAAGAGCGGCACGCGGTAGTAGGGGCTGGCGTTGTAGCGAAGGTACTCGGCCGTCGGGGTGACGGGGCTTCCCAGGTCGCCAAGGTCCTCGTTGGGCGGGAGCATGTACGCGTGGAGAGAGAGCATGCCTTCGTAGTAATGGACGCCCGGGACGGTCGCGTCGATCCCCGTCTCCGTCCCGGTGATCAATCGCAACTGCCCGGGCTCCGCACCGGATACGTACTCGAGCATCCGGTTTCGCGAAGCGCAGTCGTCGCTCCGAGACTGCGGATGGTCGGGGCTGTGGCACTCGAGCCACGGCGTGGCGCCAGTGGTGTCGAGGAACCTGCCTCTGAAGGGAGCGTATGCCTGTTCGGGCACGATGCTGCGGCGCGCGTGGTCAGTCATCCGCGACGAGCAGATGTAAGAGCCAACGTGGGTCACGCCGTTCTCGGGCCACGGCCAGCCGCCTTGGTGCGATCCGTCGGGTCGAAGCGCCACGTCCTCCGGGTACCCCTCATGGTACGGAGCGATCGCCGGCTTCCCCGGAGCCCACGTGTCCTGAAAGTTGTTGTAGCGCGAGCTGATGACGTCGGGCCATCGGTCGTTCATCTCGACCGTGGCCGCCGGTGTCGCGTCGCCGTTGAAGAGCAGGCGCGAGATGCCCAGGCCCTTCATCTCGGCAATGAGCCTCACGGGGTCGTGCTCCGGCTCGCCATCGTTCCAGCCGTCCGAATACCGGGCCCAAACGTGGGGAGTGCCGACGAGCGCGTCCACTAGCGGGTTCCGGCGGCGCTTCTCGGCCAGGGTCGTCAGCAGGCCTTGGGCTTGAGCGTGATCCCGGTAACGTTTGGCCTGCGCCACGTAGCCACCCGCCCCAAAGAGGACATGGCGCGCCACGCGGTTGTAGCGGAGGCTCCCGCGAGAGGGCTCCCAAAACGGCCACGCGCAGAGCAACGGTTGCTCTCCTGTCAGCGGCCGATCGACGCGAATCCCGGCGTCGGCCCTCGTCTCCAGGATGGTCATCACGCCCGGGCCGGCCTCGCCGCGGATCTGGCCAAACCACGGCATGGACATCATCGATCCGGAGTAAGCCTCCATGCTGAGCGGGGCGACTGCGCTGTCATCCACCGGGTAGAGGATTCCCTCGTTCATGGGGATCACGAGGAACTCGCCGGGCGCGGTGGCAAACGGGCCGGGGAACACGAACTTGCCTATCTCCGACTCGGCGCCGCTGAGTTCGCAACGCACCTCGGCCTTGCCGGCCGGCAGACTGACCGAGAGCCCTATATCCGAATCCGAGGAAGGCTCCCACAGATCGGCGGCGAGGGCGCGCCCGTCCGCTGAGACCGTTGCCTCGCGGACCACCGGCATGCCCGGCGCCACGATCTGGCGGTACGTCTGGCCGCAGCGCAGGTCCTGCAAGTCGAGCGTCCCGGTCTCCGTGTGGAACACGGCCTGGACCTTCTCGTTGCCAAACGTCAGATCCTCAGCGGGCCCTCTCATGGCGTCCACCGTGCCTGTCTTCACGAGGGAAATGTCGTCAAACCTCGCGGTCCCCGCTCCCCATCCCTCCAGATACAGCCATATCCGCTCGCAGCCTTCGGGCACGACGAACCGCGTGGTGACCTCGCGCCAGTCGTGTGTCCGCGTGGTCCGGTGCCCGGCGTGGAGCCAGTCAAGGATCTTGCCGTCCGCATCCTGCGTCGCAATCTGGCAACCTGCGTGGGCGCCGATGCCGTCGGCCCGGATCCGCAGGGAGAGGGAGAAGAGGTCGCCGGGCCTCACGGGCAGCGTGTCGGCTTGGACGAGGGACCAGTCACGCGTGGCGGTAGACACCACCTCCAGCGCGTGCGTCCCCTCAGGCGCATCCGTGACGCGTTGCGCTGTCACAACGCCCGGATCACGGCTCCAGACAGGTTTCCACCCCTGACTCAGCTCATCCTCAAAATCGCCGTTCGCCGCCATCTCCTTCGCCTGCGCCTGGGCCACGCCCGCTGCCAGGCAGAGCGCGTGGAGCAGGACGAGCACGTGTTGCGGCCTCCATCCCATGTTGTCGCCTCGGTCGTTGCTGTGGTGTCGGAGTTCCCCTGATCGACACTGCCTTCTCCTCTACCCCCCCGAATACACGCTCTGCTGCAGCCCCCCGCGCACGTCATATCCACCGACTGTGTTCAGTCGTATGTACCGATGAGTCGGCGCGTGGTCGTCCCACGTTGCCATCTCGTCACCGTGGCCTGACCGCTTGAGCCACTCCCAGACCTCCGGCACGTCCTGCGCGCAGTCCATGTCCCAGTACGCGACCTGCTCCACGCCGGCCTCGTACGCGGCCGAGATCGTGGCGGGACTCATCGCCAAGTCGCCACGATAGCCGGTGAACAGCACGAACTCGCAGTCATGCTCCTTGCCGAGCGCCAGGTACTCCTCGTCAATCCCCTGCTGACAGACCACGCTATCGAGCAGGCCCGCGGCGATCCAGGTCTTGATGTCCAGCCCATCCTCCATCGGCGTCCCGCCACACCACACCTTCCACTCGCTCGGCCACGCCCAGATCGATAGGTTCAGCCGCTTGCCCTTCGCCTCCCCCACCTCATCCAGCACCCGCCGCGCGCCCTCGACGAACTCGGTCATGTGCCGCGCCCTTATCGCCATCAACCGTGGATCATCTGTCGCGACCTCGGTCGCCTCCTCGCCATACTCCTGCCTGAACTCCTCAGCGATAGGTTCCTCATACGAGATGAAATGCGGCCCGCGCGCGAAGCACAGGTTGATGCCATCCACATCAAACTGTCCCGCCGCCTCCCGCACGAGCGACAACATGAACTCGCGCACTTCCGGGAACGCGTAACTCGCCTTCTCCACGACCGTCCCGTCCCGCTGGACTTGCCTGAACTCGGGGTGGCGCGTCGTGAACGCGTCCGGCCCTGCGTGGGGATTCGGCGGAATGCCGCCGCCGATGCCCAGCCGGAACATGATGTCAAACTCCAGGCCCATACCGTGGGCATGATCGGCCGCGATTTTCTGTGGAATCTCGCCCTTCGCCGCCAGCGACCTCAGCCCGCTCCACATCGCCTTCTCACCGATGATGTACGGGTTCGTCCCAGCGCCCTCATGCAGCGAAGCCCTGCTGTCGTCGCCACCCACGAAGGTCCCCACTTCCGAAGGATAGTTGGTCCGATCGCCGTAGTTCACGGCCCACAGCACCTTGCCCACGTCGGAGTGGCGATACGGTTCCACCAGCTCCATGACGTGCTCGGGCGTCGCGCACTCGCTGTGGTGGAAGTAGCTCATCCCATCAATCGTCGCCGTCAACCGCCTCGTCGCGGTGTCAGCCCTGTCGGCCTGAATCTCCGCGATCTCCTCGTCCGACAACGGCACCAGCTTGATGTACGCGATGTAGGCCTTCTGCCCGATTGGGCCACCGGCTTTCCCGAGCACGATGTCTTGTCCCGTCAGGTCCGCCGCGTCGACGTAGACCTCGCGGATCGCCGTCTCCGTCTGCGAGCGGCTGCTGTTGCCCTCCCGGAACCGTCGGAAGCACGGCGCATCGCTCAGCCTCACCTTCACCACCGTGCCGCCGTCGTAGGCGTAATACGGATTCCAGTAGCCGATGTACACCGCATGCCACCCGTCAGCATCCACGGGCAGCGTGACATCCGGCGCATCGATAAAGGACGCCGCGCCGATCATCGTCCCGCTCACCTCATCCGTCTCGTATGGCAGAAGCCGCCATCTCCCTTGCCTCGCGTCTTCCGACAGCGCCTTGGCGGGCCGACACTGGCTCATGTCCGAGATGAACCTCACGGGCGTCCCCTCCTGCGCGACCGACCGCGTGCCCAAGCACATGCCCGCCGCGAGTAGCGCGTAGATAGTGCCGTTCATTCGTCGCCTCCGAGCGTTGAGGGCATGGCTACTCGCCATCCCCGAACTGAAGCGCATACAGCTTGCACGCCCGCATCTCGAGCCGCAGCCTCACGACCGTGCCCGCCAGCGCCGATACATCCGACTCCCCCTGCCACGTGACCGTCTTGCGGATATGGTTGCCGTGGATCTCATCACATGCCCCGGCCGCGAACCCCGGAATCGGCTCGCCGCGTTCGTCCATGATCTCGACCCGGCACTCGCCCATGGCCGAGCAGTCGATGTTCAGTTCGAGTCGGTCGCCCTCGAACGTCAGCGGCGGCGTGAGCAGCTCCCCGCCCGCGTGATCGGCGTCAGCCGAGATGAAGCCATCCAGCCGCTGACGCGCCGCGCAGATCGAACCCAAGCGGGCTTCCTGCTCCTTCTGCGGGAGCCCATGCGAGATCTCGTAGCCGGCATAATACTGCAGAAGATCGTCACCGTTACGGATCACCCCCGTCGCCATGTACAGGCACTGAGAGTCCTTCTCCCCGGGCAGGCTCAGGGGGATGTACGGCTGCCGCGTCAGACGCTCATACTCCACCCCATCCCGGCTCGTGGCAAGTTGGATATCCAGCAAGCCGTCGTTCCCGTACTCGCCCACTGGAGGCTCGGGGAAGTGCAGGTACGCCGCCGGGAACATGAAGTACGCGGCCTCCGCCCACGGGTACTCCACCGCGCCCGAGTTGTAGTGGTCGGACGGGAGGGGGTCCTGCTCGTCATAGCCGAAAGCCAGCGGGACCTCATGGCTCGGAACGGGGATCTTGTCCTCGCCCCAGATGTAATAGGGCTTCTCAAGTTCGGTGAACGGCCAGGGCTTCGTGATGTCATCCATCTCCACCCGCCCCACCTTGCGCATCGGGGCCCAAACACGGATATGGGCCACGTACTTCGCTCGCTGCGCATCCCACATCGCCATGTTCGCGGTATCAGGCCCCAAGGGGAAGACCCGCTCCGTCGCCAGGTTCCAGTGGATGCCGTCCGCCGAGGAATGGACGTACAGGCCGCATTTCTCGGGGTCAGGCCAGTGCCGGATGCCCACGCTCTTGAACCGTTCCTCCGGCTTGCCGTGCGGATCCAGGAAGACAACCGTCTCGCCCTCGCCATGGAGCACGATGTTGTTGTCCGTCGAGCCCTGGAACTCCACGGCGCCCAGGTTTGGCTTCTCCCAGGTCACGCCGTCAGTGGAGGTCGCGAGACAGATCGAGTTCCCGTGATCGCGCGACATGCACGAGTAGTAGAGTCTGTACTCCCCCTCATACTCCATCACCGCGTCGCAGAAACCGACCCGCAGGTCCTCCCACGGCTTGTCGGGGAGGATCACGGGCCCCAGCTTCTCGGGCGGGTTCATGCGCAGGCTCACCCCGCGGGATGACTCGATGAGGCGCTCGTCGATGAAAAGCTGCTTCCGGCCGCCCACGTCCCAGAGTCGGTCGGTCTCCAGGTCGGGCACGAGGTCATTCGGCCCGCGAAACGTGCGGGACAGCTCGTCCTTCTCGGTCGTCATGATTCGTCGGACCTCCTGGGCTGAGATGGCGCGGTCGTAGAGCTTCACGTTCGCCATCATGCCATCGAAGTAGCGGCGTTGCTCGGGGTTGGCGCCAAGGCCGATGCGGATCGCGGAGCCGCTGCCAGCGAGCGGGCCAATGTCCGTATCCGTGTGGAATGCGGCCACGCCGTCGAAGTACAGCGTCGCGCCCTCGGACGGGACGTAGGTCAGGGCGACATGGTGCCAGCGGCCGATCTCAATCGGCGCCTCGATCTTCTCGTAGATCCGCTCGCCGTTCGCGCCAGTCACCTCGATGAGGAAGCCGCCACTGCCTGGGTAGGCCAGCAAGCGGAACGTGGGGCTCTTCACGATGAGACCCGATGGCATGTCCCCCGTCGCGCGGCCGGCATTGAACCACAGCGCGGTCGTGAGCCCCTCAGAAAACCGCAACTCCTCACTGCCCTCGACGACCACCACCGTCTCGCGCCCATCCAGCGCTAGCGCCGCTCGGCGCGCGTTGCGGACCCAGCCGGGCGATGTGATGCCGCCTTCGCGCCCGCCCGCCAGGTCGCGCGCCACATCCCCCTCGCCCTCGTCAAAGCGATACTCCAGGACGGGTCCCGTCTGCGCGGCAGCACCCGCAAATCCCCCGAGAACCGCCACCCCAACCGCCACAGCGCTGGATGCTCGTCTAACCACAGTCATCATTGCTCCCCGCAGGCGAGATTTCACCACTCGCCACGCATACCCCTGCGCCTCCAATCGCGTAATCAATTAGTGTCAGAGACTAGTTTCTCCGGGGCACTATTCCGCGCTACACTACCCAATACGGCCCATTAACTAGTGTCAGACACTATAAGTGGTTTCAATACCGCAGTGCTAGGGCCTGGGTGCCCGATCCCAGCCGTTTGGGACTGTCCAAGCGTCGTTCGCGCAGGACTGTCCCCTGTTCTCCGTCGACGCTTGAGTTTTGGAACCTCTTCTAGTTAATTCGGGTGCCACGGACCTGCGCCCGAGCCGTGCGAAGGACGCCCATTGGGCCTCGTCACGCGTCCGGTCAGACACGCGTGCAGGCTTCCTCGACCCGGTCGCCGAACTGCTATCGGTCTCGCCGTTAGCCCAATGCCTGAGGAGCCACGCGACCTATGCGCCTTGCCATTGTCACGCTAGCATCCATATCAGCCGCATGCGCCGGCGCGGACGATTGGCCGACATACATGGGCGACAATGCCCGCAGCGGCGTGTCCACCGAGAGCCTCCCGACACCGCTGGCCGAGATCTGGCGCTACGAGGCCCGCCACGCGCCCAAGCCCGCGTGGCCGCCGCCGGCCAAAGACAACATCTGGCACAAGCTCGAGGGCCTGAAGGGCGCCGTCCAGTTCGATCGAGCGCACCAGACGGTCATCGCCGACGGTCTGCTCTACTTCGGCTCATCGGCCGAAGACAAGTTGGTCTGCCTCGACGCGAGCACCGGCGAGGAGCGCTGGACCTACCTGACCGACGGGCCCGTTCGGCTGGCGCCGTCGATCGATCAAGGCCGAGCCTACTTCGGCGCGGATGACGGTCATGCATACTGCCTCGACGCCCGGTCGGGGGAGCTGATCTGGCAGGTTCTTGTACCCCCCAAAGACCGCAGAATCCCAGGCAACGGCAGGATCATCAGCGACAAGCCCATCCGCTCCGGCGTGCTCGTCGACGAGGGCGTGGCATACTGTTTCGCGGGGATCTTCCCGGCCTACGGCGTCTACGGCTGCGCGATTGACGCGGACACCGGCGAGCTTCTCTGGCGGAAGAAGATGGATGGCGCCTCGCCTCAAGGCTACCTCCTGGCATCGGCTGAGACGCTCTTCGTGCCCTCGGGTCGGATGCCCCCTGTCATGATTGCCAGAGCAACGGGTGAGGCCCGCGGGACGCTGCCAGGGCCCGGCGGCGCCTTCGCCCTACTCACAGGTGACGAACTCGTCACCGGGCCCGGGCGCACCACGGGATCCGTCGAGCTGGCGAGCACGACCACCAAAGCCTCGATTGCCGCCTTCAACGGTATCCGGATGATCGTGAGCGGGGGAATCGCTTTCCTGCAGTCAGACGCCCGGCTCGTCGCCATCGACCGCGCCCGCCGGGCGGACCTCTCCGCTTCCGGGGAAGACGCGGCCGGAGCCGAGATCTGGTCGCGGGAGACCACCCACGCGTCCTCGCTGATCCTCGCGGGTGATGCCCTGATCGCCGGCGGCGACGGAGAGATCCTCATCGTCGACGCGAAGGATGGCTCCGAGATCGCCCGCGCGCCCGTTTCCGGGAACGCCTTCGGCCTGAGTGCCGCCGGCGGCCGGGTCTACGTCAGCACCGACGAGGGCGTCATCCACTGCTTCGGCTCGGGCTCGGGCGAGACGAAAGTGGTCGCCCCGCGTGCGGATCCCGAGGTCTACGCCGACGACGATTCCACGCTCGTCCGTCGCGTCCGCACGATCCTGGCCGAGACCGAGATCGACCAGGGATACGCGCTGGTGCTGGACGAAACCGACGGCGAAATGGCCTATGAAATCGCCCGCAACAGCCGCCTCCAAGTGGTGGCCCTGATCGCCTATGAGCGCGAAGCCGCCCAAGCGCGCGAGAAGCTCGATCGAGCGGGGATGCTCGGCGCGCGCGTGACCGTTCACGTGGCGCCGCCCGGCAAGTACCCGCATGCGTCCCACCTGTTCAATCTCATCGTCTCGCGAAGCTCAGTCACCACCACCGCGCCCCCAAGCCGCGATCCGGTGCGCCTCCTTCGCCCCGAGGGCGGCATCATCTGCCTCGGCTCGCGGCGGCCCTCGCGCAACGGGCTGACGTCGCGCGCGCTGCGTGCGCTCTGGGGCGACGCGCCGGCGTGTGAGGTCGTCAACCTCCGCAAGCTCGGGCCTGTCGTAACGCGCGGGAAGCTGCCGGGAGCGGGCACGTGGACATCCGCCTACGGCGACCTCGCCAATACTGCCGCCAGTAGCGACACGGTCGGCGGCGAGCTGGCGCTGCGGTGGTTCGGCGAGCCCGGGCCTGAGCCCATGGTCGACCGCCACCACCGCGCGATGTCATCGCTCATCGCCGATGGACGGCTCATCGTGCCCGGCAATGACGTTCTCATCGCCGCCGATGCCTACAACGGCGCGCCGCTCTGGGAGCGGAGCGTTCCTGGGCTGAGGCGAGTCGGCGTGGGCAAGAACTGCGGTCACATCATTCTCGACGAGGGCACGATCTACGCTGCCGTGCAAGACGATTGCTGGGTCCTCGACGCCGCCACGGGCGAGACCTTGGCCGAGATTCCCGTCCCGATGCCCGACCGTGACTGGGGCTATGTGGGCGCGTCCGGAGACCAGCTCATCGGCACCGCCACCCAGCCCGGAGCCGCCGTATCCGATCATGACA
>CAZKUN010000064.1:0-2231 GCA_964555935.1 uncultured Armatimonadia bacterium
AGACAGGCATTCAAGCTTCATCTCTGGGTCTGTCTCCGTCCGGCGCGCGCGGGATTCCTAAGCGAAAGACTGGTCGCCTCGGCGTTGGCCGCACCACCATCTGCTCTTGGCCGCACTTCGCAATTCAAGCTCGGGCAACCTGCACGTTGGGGCGATGCCCCGTGACTGCCACGCGGCGCTCGGGCAGCGGCGGGATGCTGTGGCATCCGAATTCCACGCAACCGCGAGATTGGTACGTACCCACCGATGAGTTGTCTCCAACGCGAGGGGCGGCTGGCACGATTCATGGGCGAGCGTGGCCACGAAAGCGGAACACGCTAAGCACGTCGCGGAGCCCCGGCATAGCCTGCCTCTGCTGCCACCTGGACGGAGTTGCGTCTGCCATCTGCCCCAACCGCAATGGCATGCCCCCCGCGAAGCCGAGGCAAGCCATGGCGGGTTCGCTGCGCGTGTCTTAGCACGCGTGTGCGACAGTGTTGGGCGGCGGGGCTGATGCCGCCCCGACGGACGGCGCCCCGCCTGGACCTCCCAGATCCCCCGCCGTGCCCAGGCGCGCAGCATGATATGGAGGTTCTGAGAGGGACGATATCATGGGGCACGGCGACGCGCCTTCGCATTTCGCCTCGAGAGCCGCGCGCCAACTATCTGCTGCGCAGCATGATCTCGAAACTGTCGCCGACGCCGTAGTCGTGGATCGCGAACCGCCGGCCCTCGGCGGGGGCTCCGAGTGCGGCCTCCAAATGGGCGGCTGACACGGCGTCTTCCAGGTACAGGTCGTAGTCGCTGGAGCCGTTGATCCACTGGGCACCGTCGACACCGCGGAGCCGGTATGAGACCGACCGGTCCGCGTTCTCCACTCGCGCCCCCGCGTGTCGGCGGGCGAAGTCCAGCATCTCGCCGTCCTCTACACGCCCCGTGGCGAAGGGCAGCGGCGCGTCATTCTCGATCACGCCATCCCTGTAGGCCACCGGGATCCCCCGTCCGAGCAGCGATGTCTCCCCCAACCGGAGCAATGTCCGGCCATCGTCCATCGGCTCGCAGGCGACGACGGAGTACATGGAGGATCGACCCTCGCTGAAGATGCGCGCCCAGCCTGTCTGCTCCGCCAGGGGCGGCAGGACTGCGTCGACCGTGACAGTGTTGGCATCGCGGTCCAGGGCGACGATCACCCCGTTCACGGCCCCACCCTCGGTGCCGGGAAGAGAGCCGATCCGGCCGGAGCGAGTGGCCTCGCCCAAGGCGGTTGTGACCTCCACGCCGATCTCGCGCCGGCCCCCGCGGCTGATGCCGTCGGCGGCGGAGGGTGCGTGGATGCTGATGGTATCGACGGCGTCGCCGCGGGTGACGGTGATGGTGAGCGGCCACTCGCCCGAGGCCTCGATGCCCGTGATGCGGGACGCGGCGATGCCCCGGTAGGGCTCCAGGATGCTCAGGAAGCGCGTGACGAGCTGGTCATCAGGCGCCTCGGAGGCGTCCTCGTGCCTGACGAATACAAATGGGAGGTTCCACTCCTCGGGCCGCACGGGAGACCTCCCCCCGCCGAAGATCAGGCCCTTCGGCCCGTCGAGCGGGACGAGATGCAGCCGCGTACCGGCGGGCTCCTCAAGGCCATGGTCCCAATGGAAGGCGGCGGGCTCGTCGAGGGTGGCGCGCTTCACGCCGGTGATGTAGCACAGCCCGTCCTGAACCTCCTGACCCCGGACGTTGACGTACTTCCCGTCGAAGGGGATGTCGGGACCGGCGGCCGTCCCCGCGGGCTGATCGATCCAATCGAGAGCCGGCAACTCCAGTTCGCGGAGGACACCATGCCAGCTCTGGTCGTGTCGCCGGCCGCCCGCAATCACGAACAGGTCGACGAGGTACGAATCACCGGCGCTCTCGTTGACCAGGACGCAGATGCGCTCGTAGCGCCGGACGGGGGGCTGATAGGGCTCGAGTTCGGGGTGGGGCCAGTATGGCTCGTGAGCGGCGGCCACCGCGCTGAAGTGCGGGAGTCCGTCCGTCGAAGGTCCGTCCGCAATGAGCGAGACCCAACCCCTGGGGACGAACGTGGGATGCAACGGCGCGGTGCCGTCCACCGTGACGGTGTTATGCGCGTAGAGGTTGGCATCCCACTGCCAGCGATACTCCCACGAGAATGGGTAACCCAGGTCGGGGAGGTGGGACATCTCGTTCGCGAACAGGAAGAGCGAGAGGTAGTCGTACTGATGGTGTCCGCGGAGGGCGGCATA
>CAZKUN010000064.1:2241-39460 GCA_964555935.1 uncultured Armatimonadia bacterium
GAAGGAATGCAAGCCCGGAGTGATCGATGAGACGGGTGCGAGGCTGGATCCGGGCCTCGGGTAATTCCGCCGCCCGGCGAGCGTCATCCTCGACCGAGGGTTCGAAGAGATCACTGGTGGGCATCTTGCGCTCCGGCCCTAGGAGGGCGCGCGCATACCTCGGGTCGCCGTAGCGTCTGAATGCGGCCGCATACTCCTTGGCGACGAGCGTGTACTGCCGAGCGGGGATGAACCCAGGGCGGAGTCTGGCGCCGCCGGCGTCGCCGATCTCGGGAGTGAAGAACCCGATGGCGACAGCGTCCATGAAATAATCGTACATGGCCCGAGCCTTGGGCTCGTCCATGACGCGCGGGAACTCCTCCTCAGTGTAGACCTCCGGGTGCAGAGCGCGGAGGCGGTCCATGATCTCCGCCACGCGGACGTACTCGAACTTAATCTTGTCGTAGCCGGGCCCCTCGTAGCCGCCGCCGTCGCGCGTCAGATAGTTCGACATGACCCAGCCCGTGGGCGCGTAACCCGCGTACCAGGCGAAGCGCATCATGTCATGGCTGTTGGGGTGGTTGTCCGAGTAATCGTCCATGACCAGGGCCATCACTGCGGCGGCCTTCTGATGGTGACCGGGGTTGCCGGCCAGCGCCCCGTCCAGCAAGCCCTGCATGGCTTGGCGGAAGAGGTGGTCCTCGATGAACTCGGCAAGCTCCGTGGCGGTGTCGGCGGGCAAGCCCTTGGCGCGGAGGAATGCTAACAGATCCGGGTCATCGAGCGCCGGGAAGATGGAATCGTAAGCCGTCGCGAGGGGCACGATGGTTCCGCACTCCCAGATGTAGTCGGTGACGGCGCCCGAGCGGCGCCCGTATGGCCCGTCATAACAGAGGTCGGAATGATACTTGGGGCCGGGGAACTGAGCGGCGACGGCCGCCAGGAGGATGGCGCACTTCTGGGCATAGCGCGGGTCGCCGGTCAGGACATACGCCTCCGACAGGCTGCGCGCGGTCGGGATCACCCACTGCAGGTAGCTGCGATGGGTGTAGTACATGACGAACTCGTAGCGCTTACCGTCGATCTCACAGCCCGAGCCATCGTCCGGGTAGTCGCCGCTGGTCAGATCGCCGGCGGCGAAGTCGTTGGAGGGGTACATCTCCCGGCCCACCGGGCAGATGACCTTGTACGGGTGGTTCTCGAAGTCGACGAGCCACGGGTAGTAACCGCTACGGGCCCTGATTTGCGTCCCGTGGGCGGGGCAGGTCGAGGTGGGATCAACGCTCCAGTTCCGCGGAATTGTGATCGGGGGCATCATGGCGAAGAGCTGATCGTCGCTCTTGTTCACCATGCGCCGCGCGCCGATGTAGCGCGTTTCGCCGGAGCCCATGGTGTCCCCGGGGGGCGCGGTCTCCATGATGGCGGCGAGTTCTTTCTTGGCCCACTCGTAGCGCTCGATGTTGGCCTTCGCGGCGGCAATTCGCTCGGGCGAGTGGTACGTCCGACCGGTCTTCGCCATGGCGGGAGTCACCATCCCTGCGATGAGGCAGATCAAGGCAGCTCGGATCATGATTGACACCTGCGTGCTGTGTTGGCTGGGATTGCGCACATGGAGCTGGGCGCCCCCGGCGATCGCTGGACAGCCAGCTACCGAGTGGAACGCTTCACCACCCGGACTCGGGAGTCCTGCGGATGCCACTGAGCGCATCCCATCCGCTCTTGGCATGGGTCTGAATGAGTGCGGGTGGCTTAAGTCGGAGAGGACAGCCCAAATGGGCGCTCGGCCATCGCCTGACCGGTAGGGCGTGTCTCCGAGGATGCGGCAGGATATGGAGATGATGGCGCAAGCGACATCAGATGGCTTGTGAGACCTCACGAGTGTTGGCATCGGGTCGGCCACGTGTTATCCTCCTTAGCGGGAGGCAGCTGGCGCGCGGGCAACGCGGTTGCCCCATGAGCCGCGCGCTGCAACCAGGAGGCCGGCACGATGGGCAAGAAGGCAGCGGGACGCAGCCACAGCCGCAACGCAGACGGACCACGACCCGCGACATGGCTTGTGCCGTTGATGATCGTGGCGTCCCCGTGTTTCCCCGCCCATTCACAGGGAGGTGCCCCGGCGGCAGACCAGCCCCCCGCCAGCCCCCACCTCGTTAACGTGGCCGAGGCGGACGGTGTCATCGTCGATGAGCCGCTGGTTGCGGCGAGCGCCTTCGATGTCGCCATCGCCCGGGAAAACGCCCGACGTATCCACGCCATCATGCACCACCCCGCGCTGCAGGAAAACGCCATCATCTTCTTCCCCGCGGGAACCTACTACTTCGATGGCCCCGTCGATGGCGAGTCGGCCACCATCATGACCACGGGGCGTTTCCAGACCTTCATGGGCGTCGATGCCAGCGCAACACGGTTGCTGCAGAAGAGCACGTCCGTGGAGGCGACGATCCGACTGAGCCACGACACGTGTGCCGTGCGGAACCTGTACGTGGGGTCGGCGGACGAGGACGACGCGTTCCACGAAGACTGGGAGGCGGCCCCGCACAATGCGGCGATCCTCCTCGACGCCCCCATACCCGCTGAAGGCCCCATCGCCTGGCAACTCGACCCTCAGATCCTGAATGTCCATGTGAACGGCCACGGCAATGCCATCACGCTGGAGCGCTACAGCCGCCCCTTCCGGAACGCCATCGAGATAAGAGGCCCATGGCTCAACGTCTACGCGCACACCGTGTGGATTAACGACGCGTACACGGCGATCTACGTGGAACAGGGCCCAGTCATGGCCGGGCCGGCGAAGTTCATCGATGTCAACTTCTACCGGACCTACGAACGAAGTCGCTCGAAGATCTGGACGACCTTCTTCAAGAGCGAGCGGCATTTCATGGAGCAGGTCGAGATCATCCACTGCACGTTTATCGGCGCGCAATTCATATCGATGGACGGTCGCGTGCCCGAGGGGAGTACCGTCACGGGAACCCCCGCTTACGATATGGTCATCGACCACAACTACATCAACGTCGTCGCCAATGAGAATACAGAGCAACGATCCGATCCCGACGCCAGGTGGTCGGGTGTCTACCTGAACCTGCCGGCCAAACGCACGCCCGATGGCGCGGTGCATTACACGCGTGACATCCGCTTCACCAACAACTCGTGCTCGGGCCGGTCGCCGGCAAATGGGGCCTTCTTCTACGCGGAAGGCATGTGCCGTGGGATTACTTTCGCAGAGAACGACGTCTCGTGCGCGATTCAGGCCCGCTGTGTCTACATACGACCGGACGGAAGCGGCGTGGGGGCTGACGCCAATGTCGGCATCCACGATGTCGATATCAGCGGAAACTACTTCCGTAACTGGAGCAACCTCGTCACGATCGGCGCCGAGACGCGCGACGGAGATGCTCCCGCTTCCCGGGTCAAGCGCGCTGCCATAACTCGCAACCGAAACACGTTTGAGTCAGCGCTACACCATGCTGGCGGAACAGCTATCGCTGTCCGGAACGCCGAGCAAGTTGTGGTCGACACGAATCTGCTTGCCGAGACCGGCGGCGCGGGGATCGAGGTCAGCGACACCGAGGAAGTGATCGTGACGGGCAACACCTCGCGGGGCCTGGGCAGGGACAAGTCCGGCACGGGAATCTACTTCTCCCGCGTCTCGTCGGGCATCGCTACCGCGAACACCCTCTCGAACTGGGCCTGCGGGATCTCTATCGCCAACTGCCGGGGCATAGTGCTGAGTGACAATGTCTGCCGCGATTCGGGAGTTGGGATAGCGTGCGCCGACTCGCGGAACATCATCGTCACGCGGAATATCTTCGACGGCGTGTCCGACGGTATCCAGCGAAGCAATCTCGCCCACGCAACCGTGAAGAACAACCACGTGACGCTCCGCAGGTAAGCAGGCGCCCTTTACCCATCGGGACTACTCGAGCTTGCCGAAGTCGCCGCACAACAGGTCCATCTTGGCGTCGAGGTAGTAGCGCCAGTTGTCGAAGGAGATGTCCGGCGGCACGGCGTGGTCAAGATGGGGGATGAATCCACCCTCTTCGATGAGTGGCGCCAGTTCGAGGAGGTGTGGGCGGATGGCATCGGGCCCGGCGGCTACCAGGCGTTTGTCGACGCCGCCCATCAGCCGCAGGTCTCGGCCGAACTCTCGACGCCATTCCAGCGGGCTGACCTCGGAGGCCCGCTCGATGGGCCAGAGAACATCGACGCCGGCTTCCATGAACTGGGGGATGAGCACCGTCGGGTCGCCATCGGTGTCGAGCCCAAACCAGCGCGTGCCGTGGCCCTTGAAGAACGCGACCATGCGCTTAAGGTGCGGCAAGATGAACTCGCCGAAGAGTCGCGGGCTGAGCAATGGCCCTGTCTTCATCGACAAGTCTTCGTTGAGCGTGAAGTACTCGATGCCCCCCATCTTCTCAAGCACGGGCCGGCTGGTCTCGATGATGAAGTCGCAGAAGAACTCCATGATCTCGTGGATCAGGTCCGGATAGTCGAAGAAAGCCACCGACAGGGCCTCGGTGCCCATGAACTCTCGGGCCCGCCAATAGAATCCGTTGGCGGCGCAGTTGACGCCGAGAACCAGCGGGCAGTCGCGCTGCTTCCATGCTTCGACACGCGCATCAAGATCGGCGGGGTAGCGTTCGGGGATGGCCGCGATGAGCCGGCGCCTGATGTCGGGCCAGTCCGCGGGTGTCTTCACGGGATGCTCAAGGTGCTGATCCATGCACATGCGTCCGCCACCGGCGCTGCCGGCTTTGAGGGCGCGGGTCACAATCCCATGCCCGTCTCGAGCGATCTCGTATTCGTCGGTCTCCTCGAGAACTTCGTGCTCGAATGGGGGGATGAAATCGTAGTTGACCGGGATATACTCGCGTCGGTCGAGGCCCATGTCGGGTTCCTCGGCGAACCAGTTCCAAGTGTAGCCGGCGATGGCATCGGGGGCTTCCTGGCGCCAGCGCTCGGTGGTCTGGGGCCACGCGCACAACTCATGGTTGGGCCGGCAGTCGCACGGCCCGTACTCCAGGCAGGCCGCGAAACGCTGCAGGTCTGTGGGCATGATCAGGTTCCTCTTCTGCAGGGCCTCCAGAGGACGGTGCGAGCGCGCGTCCTCGGGCCCTGATGCATGCGAGTATCATTGGGTCGGGATGGCAGGATGTCGGCGTCTCGCTGCCGCCCCGCCCTGAACGTCGCGTAAGTCGATGGGGACGTAAGGCATGCGACGGCCGACCAAAACGCCATCGTGCCCGGACGCTGTCCCTCGGGTCGGCTACTCGGCTCCCGGGCCGAAACGGAAGAAGCCGTTGCCACCCGTACCCACGTAGAGCCTCGACGGATCGACCGGGTCCACCACCAGCGTCCCGACGCGGTAGTTGCTGAGCCCATCGAGCGCGAAGGGCTCCCACGTATCGCCGTGATCGTTCGAGACGAACACGCCCCGCCCGTTGCTCACATCGTAGCCCTCATCGTAGCACGACGCGTAGATGCGCCCCGGAGTCGCGGGGTCGGCGACAAGACACGTCACGAAGACACGCGGGCCCTGATCGCCGGCTCGCGACCCAGGCCCGGCCAGGAATGTCGCCTGGTCGGCGCTCGTCCACGTGTCTCCGCCATCCACGGACTTGTAGAGGGCTTTGGGGTAGTCCACGCCAGAGAAGTTTCGGTTCCCCACCAGGATCGTTTGCGGGTCGAACGGGTCGACAAGCACGCACTGCGCTTCGACCTGGTCCTTCACGATCTCCCAATTCGCGCCTCCATCGGTGGTCCGGGCGATGTAGCCCGCAACTCGCTGCTTGGTCTCCGGGTGGGAGTGGGCGCCTGATGCCAAGAAGAGCCGATTGGAGTCCGTCGGGTCAATGGCAATCTGGAGGGCCATGCGACTGTCCTCAGGCAGCCCGTTTGACCATTCCTCCCACGTCATGCCCCCGTCAGTGCTCCGGTAGACACCGTACCCCGTCACCGCGGCGTAGAGCCGGCGGCTCGCGACAGGGCTGTCTGGATCGATGACCAGGCTGAAGATGCCGCCCGGCGGCAGGCCCGAGGCCTCGTGCCCAACCAGGTGGAAGTCTCCGCCTGCGTTGACGCTCTTGTAGATCCGGTGCTGGTCGTAGTTCCTTCCCTTTGAGAGATACACGACAGCGGCATTGGCCGGGTCCAACACGACGCAGCCCATCCGACCGTATCCGCTGCCAATCCCGTCAGTCAGGCGGTGGCACGTCCGTCCTCCGTCGTCGCTCTTCCAGGCATGCGTGTCCCAGTACCCGAAGTACAGCGTCTGTGGATCCGTCGGGTCGACGGCCAACGCCTGAGGGCCCACAGCACAGAGGACCTCACATCCTCGCCCTCGCCACGTGGCCGGCGAATCCGCCGTCGCCGGAGAGACGAGGTCAGTGGCGACCTGATCCCAGGTCTGCCCGGCGTCAAGGGTCTGGTAGAGGTCCATGTCGTTGCAGTAGACCAGGCGGTTCGGGTTCCGCGGATCGATGTCGATCCCTGTGATCTGGGCGCCCTCGAAGAACCAGGCTGACCGAATGTTGCCCGCGAGATTCACCGGGTGCCACGTGGCCCCGCAGTCATGGGTCACGAACAGGCCCGAGCCGCGGTGCCAGCCAACGTAGTAGGTGTTCGCGTCCTCCGGATGGGCGGCGATCCGCCAGGCCCCCTCGGTCGCGGGAAGACCCTCGTTGCTCTCGACCCAATGCTCTCCGCCGTCGGCGGTCTTCAGCACGCCGCCTCGGGCGTGGGGGCCTCGGTGATAGACGAGGAGCATGGCGGCGGGGTCGTCCCTGTTGATGGCGAGGAATGTCGTCGCATACCCGTCCGTACCCTCGCCCAGACGCGTCCAGGATCCGCCCGCGTCGCCGCTCGTGAATAGCCCCTCCTGCGTCGCCGCGTAGATCCGTGAGGGGTCGGTTGGGTGGACGCGAATGCAGAAGACTGAGAGCCTCCGCGCCTCTTCGCCGCCCGGCAACTCGGCCATCCGCCACGTCTCGCCGCCATCAACGCTCCTGAGAATGCGACCACCGACGGTGGTTGTCCTGAGTCTGCCGTAGTCACGCTCGTGGCCGATGCCTGCATACACGGTGTCGGGGTCCGTCGGGTCGACGCAGATGGCGGATACGGGCGCGCTCAGGCCGAAGGTGACGAGCGGAGGGAAACCCTCCCGCCTGATCGCCCACGTCGTGCCCCCGTCGGTGGACTTCAATACTCCCCCATTGCTTCCGGCGAACACCACGCGCGGGTCGCTGGGGTGGAAGGCGATCGTGTTGATGTAGAGATTGGGAATTCCCGAGTTGACGATGTCCCATGTCCGGCAGTTGTCGCCGCTGCGATAGACCCCGCCGACGTCGGATCCGACGAAGCAGGAGCCGTCGTGTGGCGAGATGGCGACCACGCGGTACCAACCGCCGCCGCCGGGGCCAAAGCTGGTCCAGTGCCGGTCTTCCTCGGGCGCCGGCTTACCGTCGGACCTGGGCAGTGCCTCCCGTGCGCGCGTCGGCGGAAGGAGTTCCGAGGCCACGTCCGCTGCCGAGAGAAGCTCGCAACGGCGGAGGTGGATTGAGAAGCGTCCGCCAGCGTCCTGAGGCGCCCATAGGGTGAACTCGACGCCACCCAACTCGTCTGGCATCGCCGCGTCGAAGTCAGCCAGCAGCACGGCACGGCGGTTCCATTCCGGGGGCAGGATCAGGTCCGGCTCGTACACGGGACCGGGCCGGCCGTCCCCATCGAGCAACGTCACGCGCGAGACACAGAGGGCCAGCCCGGAGGATTCCGCGCCACGCCCCTCGATGATCAGCCGATCCATTCCGCCAGTTGGCATGCCCTCACTGAAGGCCACGCGAACGCTGCTCGTCGATGACTCGGTACGGAGTTCGAAGCGGAGGTGACCGTCGGCGCCGTCGACGGCGACCTCGCCGGCGGGCATCGTGGCGCATCGCTCAGCGGCGACCCGTGACGACAGTGGCGCAGGCGCAGCGTAGAGCCAACTGCCCAACAACAGAACGGCCGCGAAAGCAAGCGCCCTGATCATCGCATACCTCGCAGATGGTCCTTCCGTCCACGTCAACGCAAGCGCTCGGCAGGGCTCAACCGGGATTGCCCATATGGACCTGGGCACCCGGGTCGTCGGCCGAACGGTCGGCGGTTCGTAGCAGTGCTTCACCATCCGGCGGGCAGCAACCTGTACGCGCCGTCGCACGGACGCTATTGGTGCAGGAGCCAACCGCCGCTGGCGTGGGCAGAGCACCAGGCAAGGCGCGCGAAGGCCATCAGAACATCCCAGTGGAAGATATGAAGGAACTCAAGGCGAGGGAGGCAGGGCATGGGCGCGCCAGCACATGCTGTCCTCTCTACATGAGCCGGAAGGAGCACGGATCGATCAGGTCAGGAGGACGAGGATACCAGGATGCGTGAAGCAAAGCCGGGCACGACCGCGCGCAAGGTCGCTCTGAACATTATCACGCTTGGGGCGGTACCGGGAATGGACGAAGTCCTACCGACCGGGATCGTCGACGCGACGGCGACGTTGCTCGTGGAGTCCGGCGCGGTTGGTGCCACTGCGGTTCGATGGTCCCGATCCAAGAGGATGGTCTCCGTCTGCAGGGCGTTTGACTGGATGATGCCAGGGCAGTTCGAGACCTTTGCTAACAGGAAGGCGTTCTGTGAACGCCAGGTAGGAGAGGGCATTCGTGCCGGGGCTGGCCAGGTCCTCGTCCTGGGTGCCGGGCACGACACGATGGGGTGGCGCCTGGCCCCGGAGTACTCCGGCGTACGCTTCTTAGAGATCGACCATCCGGCCACGGCCCGTCTCAAGGCGAAAGGCATCGATGCCATGGGACGGCGAGCCAACCTTTACCTGATCCCAGAGGATCTCGGCAAGCGGCAACTGGTGGACGTCGTGCACGCCAGCGAGGTATGGGACTCGGCAGCCCCAACGGTCATCGTCGCCGAAGGCCTGCTGATGTACTTGCCCCCGAGGCGGTCCGGGCGGTGTTCGATCAGTGCGCCGCTATCACCGGCACCGGTGGTCGGGGGGCTTTCACCTATATCGACACCCGTGCGGACGGTCGGCCTGATGCCGGCCCTTGGACAGGGCTGGCCCTGTGGATCCTCAAGACCAGTGGCGAGCCCTGGCTCTGGAGCACTCGCCCCGAAGAACTCCGTGCCTTCGTAGACGAGAGTGGCTGGACAATCGCAGAGGACTCAGCGAGGGTATCTGAGACGCTGGGGATAGAGTTCTTCGGCGTTGCTCTGAGGTGATGTCCTGGGGCGCCCGGCGTTCGGCCCGGCTGTGCAGAGGCCGCTCCGCCACCGCGAAGTCCACTCCCAAGAAGGCCAAACCAGGCGGAGCGAAGCCATATCCCCGACCAAGGCAATGAAGATGTTCGTGAGAGCATTCGGCCATCAGGGCGAGCGGAAGAACGGGTGCAGGAATCTCGAGTCAAGGTTATGAGCCTTGCGCTACTGATTTCGGCAATATGCGCTTATCAGGCCCGTGGCGACCATTTTGAGCGGCGCTAGTTCGCACAAGAGGCCCGAGACTTGCGAGGCTAGTTTCAATGGGTTTCGGGCCTTGAGCGTGTGGTGGTTCTCCGTCTGTGCTACAAGAGCATCTTGGGCGCAGCGCCAGCTGGCAGTGGCCGTCGCTCGCATCCTGCAAAGCCCCAGATTCCAGCGTGGAATGAGTTTTTCGCGGGGACACCCCTCTCCCCCAAGCACGTTTGGTCCCCAGGCATGGCCCCGTGGTGTGTGGCGCGTTGCCTGAAGGCCTTGGCTCGGCGTCTACTCGCTGACTAGTTCGATGTCGGCCCAGTAGCCCGCTTCCCACGCCCAGCCGGTCGGCTGGTTGACCAGTTCCAGTTGGATGTTGCCGCCGGCGTGCTCCGACAGGTCCACCTCCACATCGAGCCAGCCATCCGTGACCGTCTTCTCCCCCACCTCCCGCTCGAGGAGCTGACTGCCGTTCACCTTGACGATGAGCAGCCAGTCGCCATTGGGATGGTGACTCACCGAGAACCGCAAGGCCGTCTTCCCATCCCGTGGTATCGATGCCGTCCGGGAGAGCGTGCAGCCTGTGGCCTGGTCGAGCGGGTGGGTCATGAACACATTCTGCTTGCCGTTGTGGTCCGCCCGGATTCCAGGCTCCATGTCGGGGCCGCAGTCAGAGAGCTTCCAGTCCGGCGCAAACTCCTTGAACCCGGGGTACGCTTCCTGCGCGATCAGCGCTATCTCGGCCTCGGTGAAGCGGCTGCCTGCGACTGGGCCTGGATCCCACGTCAGCTCGAGCGGACTGGGTGTCGACTCGATGACGGGAATCACGAACACCTCGCCGCCATCCGGGCCCTCCTCGACGCGCCCGCCCGCCTCCACGATGGCTTGCCGCGCCAGCATCTCACACACGTCCAGCAAGCCGGGGAAGTCATAGGCCGTGTGGCTGAACACCCTCGTCTCGTCCAGCTCGCTCGTGTATCGAGGGGGGAGGCCGGAAAACCCCACGGTCGTGAAGAGCACTCCTCCCGAGCTCGACGGGTTGCAGTCCGAGTCCATGCCGGCCCGGCAGGAGATCACGATCGTCTCATCCAGATCGCCCTTCCCGTAGAGCAGGCCGAGCAGCACATACGCCCCGTTGATCTTGACGTCGATGCCGCCGTTGGACGCCCTCTGATACTCCGGATCCTCCCGGTACTTCTCCTGGAGCAACTGCCACGTCCGCTCCCAGTCGTCCGGATCCTCTTCGTACCACGCGAGCATGTCTCGCGCCATCTCGGCATACTGACTGCCTGCCGGGATGCACTTCAGTCCCGCCTCCACCAGCCAAACGGGGTCGCTCTCGAAGAACGCCTCAGCATACATCCCCCCCATGAACTGACCCGCATACACCCCGTCGCCGTAGTTCATCAGCCGGCCGAACTTCTCCCCGAGCTTGATCGCCACGTTCGGCAAGCCCGGCGCGATGAGGCCGGAGTAGTCGGCCTCGATCTGGTAGTCGATGTCATTCCCGCGGTCGTTGAACTGCGGATGACTCGAGTCGGGCGGGGCGATGCCCTTGCGCAGATTGGTCCTGCCCGCACGGTTCGCGCACCAGAGCGGATACCCGCTGTTGGCGAAGTCGATCCCCGCTTGGCGAATGGGCACATCCAGCCCATACTCCTCCATCGAGCGGAGAAATGTCATCTCCACATACAGGTCGTCCTGGCCAAACGCGTGGTTGATCATCTCCGGCGACCACGCCGGCATGGCGTCCTCCGGGATAATCCTGTCCTGGTACTTGAACTCCGTCGGTCCGCCCCACGAGACTCCGGCGATCTGGCCTATCCAGCCAGCCTTCATCTTGTCTCTGTATTCGGGCACCGGCAGGCGCCGGAACTCAAGGTCGTCTGCTGTCACTGGCGCCAGCCCCAGGACTATCCCGGCGAACGTCAGTAGGCTCACCGTCACGTGTCGCACGCCTAGCACGGTCCTCATCTGCTCTCTCTGCCTTTCTGCTGTTCGTTCCACGGCTGATTCCTGGACGCAGCGGCTACTCGGCCCCATGAGCGGAGCGTCACGCCGTTTACTTGGCCCTGTCTTCCTCGGTTCCCGCGATGTAGCGGACCGCGGGGAGCTCGAAGGCCGTTACCCTCGGCAGTGGGAAGCGCCTCACCGTCACGGTGTCTTGCGTGGTGGCCTGCACCGGGAAGCCCGTCTGGTGGTCGCCGTCGTGAACGCGGACGTAGCTCGTGCACGAGTCCGCGGTAGTCGGCCAACCGTCCGGTCGAGGTGAGGACGCATGGAGCGTTGAGTCAGTGTTCTCGGGCACGTCGCTGCGCCAGGTCGCAGGCATGTCGCGGAAGCCGACGTCGCCCTCGCGCAGTGTCCCTGCTCCCACGCCCACGACCCAGTGGCTGCGAGCAGACCTCCTGCAGAACACCCCGAACTTGCCCTGGAAGTGAATCCCATCGACCTCGGCTTCCTCTGCGAAGTCAGCTAGGACCCAGTACGTGCCCCACCCCGACTCGATGCGCAGCCCGACTGCTGAGTCGCCCGCTGCGTTGGGTAGCGTGAGCCGCTCAACTCGGCGTATGGGCATCGAGCCGTCCGGGGCAGAAGGCTCGTGGATTGCGACGAACGTACTGGCCAAGTCCTCGCCCCTGAGCACGGCGTCGACGTAGCGGACACGTCGCCCGGCCTGCTCCCAGGTCATCTGGCCGGGGCCGTTGGCGGCGGCGACTTCGTCGACCTGCGTCATCATCCACAGCCGGTATGCCCCGTCGTTCTGCTTCCAGATCGCCTGCCAGGTCGGAGGAGGGCCCTTTGCCCTTCGCACATCGCGCAGGCCGAAGATGTGATCGCGCTCCGTGCTGGCGCCGAAGTCCGGGATGGGCTCCTCGGGTGGCAGGTCCACGCCGACGAACTCCAGTGCGGCCCCTTCGGCATCGCTAGCGGCCAGCTCGCTGAAGACGCGGAAGGCGTGCTGTTTCCCGCCGGTCACACGGAACACGTCCACAGCGAATGTCTCCGACGCCGGGCCTTTGATGAGCGCTATCCGACGTCGGTACTCGGAGCACTGGTCGTAGACGTCCGATGAAGCCTCAATCACCGACACGCGCGGCGTCGTGGCCATCATCTCGAAGGCTGGCACTCGTCCCGCCATTCGCTGCTGCTGATCATCGACCGCGACCAGGTTGTGGCTGGCGGTGTCGCGGAACCAGGCATTCATCGGCGTGTCGCCCAGGTACCCGTGGTCGCCCAGGATGGTCCGGCCGCCAGCCGCGTAGTAGACGGACAGGCTGTCGACATGCCGATGGCCTCCGGGCGGTGAAGCGTGCAGCGTGAGCAGGGCCGCATTGTGGTCCCCTCCGTGCCGCAGGAAGCCGGTCATCCAGGAGGGGAAGAATAGCTCTGGCAAATCGAGGCCGGTGTCTTCGGAGTGAGCGCCCTCAACGGTATCGGCATCCATATTGAGGACCGCGTACTCGCCGGGGCTGCCACCCGAATACGCGGTACCGAGCGCACCCGCGTAGTGCTCCGGCAGGCGCCTCAGGCCGACCTCCAGGTACCTCGCGCTGGGGCGGTATCCGACCGGTGTATCGGACAGAGGAGGGAATCGACCGTCCGGACCCAAACAGTCGAGCTGAGACCGCATGAGCAAGCGGAAGCGCGCGCTCTTCCGGTAGAGGTCGATCTCCCCGTCGCGGCGGGGGTAGCCGGCAGGCCAGCGGAACCCGTGCAAGGCTTCGGCCAGCTCCACCATCGCGCCGAAGTAGCTGGCGGACGAATACGTGTAGGCCGGGCTCTCATGGCTGAACCCGTCGTACGTGAGCGACCTCGTCTCATAGCCTTCGAAACCCTTCAAGGCCACATCGACCCACTCGGTCAGCCCGAGACACTTGGCCACCTGGGCCATGGGCCGGTAGATGCGCCCTGCCTTGTTGTTCAGGTTGGTCGCTTCGCCTGGTCCGCCCAGAAATGGCTCTGCGCCCATCAGCCACTCCATGAAGAGATCTCGCTCCACCTGCGCGCGGTCCTCGGCGGTCCATAGCGGGTCCCCGTTCGCGCCCCGCGCGTCGTAGACCAGGTCATACGCTTCCGCTAACCCCATGAGCTCCGTCGCGACATCGACGCTGGGGTGCACTCTCCCGCCGCCCCAGTACCCCTGCAACATGCGAGCCTGCTCGAGCGTGTCCCCGTCGTAGGCCGCGGTGCACAGGTGCCGCTTCCACTCCAGCGGCAACGACTGATCATGCCACGCAGCGTACAGGGGGTCGCAGTCGGCGACGGCATCCCAGTAGTCGTGGTAGAGCCACCGCCGATAGCAGTGGGCCAGGCGGACCAGGATAGCGACCGCCTTCTCAGCGTACCGCGGGTCGCGGTCGATGCCGTAGACCAGCGCCAGGCTACGTACAGCGTCGAACATGAACTGCACCTTGCGCTCGCGTATCTGCCCGGTGAAGCTCACGTGTGTCGCGTGTCCTACCCAGTGCCAAGCGAGCTTCCCGCTCCGGTCCTCCGGGTGCTGCAGCTCGGCGTCGTTGAGGAGGAACGTCAGTTCCTGCCCCATGCGTGGACACTGCAACGTCGCGGTCTCGGGGAAGTCCGCGCTGGGATACTCCTGTCCGCAGAACCGGCACCGTAGCACCTCCGGCTCGCGGAAGGTCCAGCTCATGACGCGGCCCGCTCCCATCGCCTCCTGCGACTTCTCGCCGACGCAGTTCGGGCACGTCATGCCATAGCAGTACCACGGGGTGAGCTCCGGGATCATGCTCTCGATGTACCCGTCCGGCTGTGACACGACGTAGTCGGCGATGCGCGCGTGTGCGGCAAGCCAATCGTCGGCCCATGAGGCGGCCTCGACGTTGCGCCGCGCCTGTGCGAGCTGAGTTTCTGTCAGGAGTACCGGGTGGTCGACGCGCACGCGGTCGGCGAACATACGGGTCTTGCGGGCCTCGATCTGGCGGCGGAACTCGCCCTCGCTCTCCGACGGGCCCGCCTGCTGCCATTCCATGAGGCCGCCTCCGCGCACGACGGCGTCGATGTACTCGGACTGCCGATCCGCCCCGGCAGGTCCAGCAGCGTACGCCACGGCGATGAGCATCACGACGAGGCATTCGGGAAGGGCTTGTTGCATCGTTGCGCCTCCGGGGCGACGGCGGGGCTGGGCACATCGTGTGTCTTCTCTCGCGGCTGCGCTGCGGCCTCCGGCAGCGCGGTGTTCGCTGGAGGAGCGTCGGCCGTAGTGCACGGTGAAGTAGTTGCTCATCGGATCGCGGCCAAGTTGCTCGAAGATGTCGATCTCGACAGCCTCATCGGGATTCTGACGGGTGCCACCATCCTCGACCAGCTTGTGGTAGGCGCCGTCGACGGGCATCATCCAGAAGGCCCTGTGACGTCCCGAGCCCGCGGCGCGCCGAGCCTTGGTCTCAAACCATCCATACTGCTGAACGAAGGGCTTCCCCTGCGGCCAGTCGACTCATCCGCCGGGGCTGGTCTGGGTCGATGAACAGCGGAAGGCATTGTTCGCGCCCGCGAATGGGAGTTCGGCATCGATCCGGAGATGAAGCACCCCGTCGGCCACCACGTAATGTGTCAGAGCGTCTCGGTAGTAGGGGTGCCATTTGGTCTCATCAAGTTGGGGCTGGTCAAACTCGTCACCGAAGGTGAGCGTCCAGCCTGACCTATCGGGCGGCGTCGCCGGTCCCTGCCCCGAGCAGACCGATGCAATTGAGAGCGCGGCGAGGCAGCCCATGGCGGCGTGGAAGTAGAGGGACGGAGGCGGCGGACCCGTGACCAGTATGTGCATGGTTGCCTCAGGTCCCTTCAGGGCGTGCGTCCGCCGCCGAGTTCCGCCCATCGATAGCAGTCACCGGTGTGGTCATTGACCATGCCGACGGCCTGCATGAATGCGTAGCAGATGGTGGGCCCGACGAACTTGAAGCCTCGTTTGAGCAGATCCCGGCTCATCGTCTCGGCCTCGAGCGTCGTCGTCGGCAGATCGCTGAGGGCGCGCCAGGCGTTCTGGATCGTCTCGCCGCCGACAAACTCCCAGATATACCGGTCGAACGAGCCGAACTCGCTTTGCACGGTCAGGATCGCTTGGGCATTCGTGATCGCAGAGCGCACCTTCAGCCGGTTACGCACGATCCCCGCGTCCTGCAGCAGGCTCGCGACCTTGGCGTCATCGTACCGAGCGATCTCTGAGGGATCGAAGCCGCTGAAGGCCGTGCGGTAGTTCTCCCGCTTCCTGAGAATGGTCGACCAGCTGAGCCCTGCTTGGGCTCCCTCAAGAAGCAGGAACTCGCACAGCCCGATGTCGTCGTGGAGCGGCACGCCCCACACCTCGTCGTGGTAGGAGATCATCAGCGGGTCGTCTCCCGACCAGGCGCACCGTGTCTTCTCCACTTCCGACCATCCTCTCTGTTGAAAGCGGCGCAGCGAAGTCCAGCGCTTCTAGCCGGGATTCCCCACATGAACCTGGGCGCGCCGGTGTTGGCTGGACGATCAGTTGCTCGTTGCGGCGTTTCGGCAGATCGACTCCGGGGACCTGTACGAAACCGACCTGTACTTCGTATCACTTGAGCCCTGTCGGGAGCACTCCCTATGGATGGGCCAGGGGCACAGAGAAGATCCGTGCCGACTCAAGGAGGTTCTCCCCACGCCGAAAACGAATCCGGCAAGCACGACGGACCACGAACACGCTGTGAAGCGTGGTCCGCAAACTCATCCGCGGCATGGGGCTCCAATATCCCGTTCGTTCAGCGGTTGGTCCGCTGGCGAGACAATACGTTGGCAGCGTTGGAGGACGGATAGGAGAACGACGGAGCCGACGAGCAGCGGAGACAGGCAGGCTGCTCGCGAGACTGAGTGTCGTCATCTATTGGCTTCCGAGGGCCGCTACGCCGCCTTGCGGGAGTACGACTTGAGCAATCCTCCCAGGAACTCTTCGACCTGCACTTCGTCGGAACCGATGACGCCGGCGGTCGACAAAGCCGTCGCCTCTTCCCCACCGCCACGCACGTCGTCAGGAATCCGGCTGTCGATGCCTTGGTGCGGCCGGTGCTCGTTGAAGAAGGTCCGCTACTGATCCAGAGCGCGCTGTAAGCTGCCAAGCCCGAACAGCACGAGATGGTTCAGACACTAGCGGCGTACTGATCGAACCCAACGCTCGGCGTGTGGATTCGCGTTCGGCGCTTGTAGAGGCGTGTTCAGCGTTCGTACGCCCGCACGGCCCAATACCGTGTCGAAGGCTTCGCTGAAGCATGAGTCGTTGTCGTGGAGGAAGAGCCGGGGCCTGATCTGCAGCTCATCGCATTCCCAGAGCACGTTGCGCACCTGCTGCTGCATCCACTCGTTGTACGGCGAGTAAGTCGCTCGGGCCAACAGCACCGTGCGCGTCCGCCGGTGGATGACGAAGAAGACATACGCGGTCTAGAGCCCGGCGATGGTCCACACTTCTTGGGTGAAGAGGTCGGCGCAGAGCAACACATCTGCGTGGCGGGACAGGAATTCGCGCCAACTCAAGCCGCTCCGTTCTGGCGAGGGTGGGAGCCCGTTCCGTCGCAGGATATCAGCGACGCAGCTCTTCGAGATCTGGATCCCAAGCTTCTTCAACTCGGCGGAGATCCGTTTTTAGCCCCACCTCGCCACACGAGCCATTCCGCACGCCAGATCCTCAATCTGAGGCGCCATGCGTGGCCGACCTGGCTTCTGTTTCTGACGATCTGAGCAGTCCCACTTCTGCTTCTCGAGACGACGCTGCCAGGCCAGTATCGTCTCGGGTTGCACGATGCTCACGACCTGGCGCATCAGTTGCCGGTTCATCTCCAGAGCCGCGGCCACCAGCGAATGCCGGTCTTCGTCGGTGAAGGCGATCCGACGAGGGAGCTTCGATCGGAGGATACGGTTCTCGGTGCGCAGATAATCGTCTTCCTGAGTCACTTCGCGGCACAGAAGTCGGGCCACGAGCGCTACCAACGGGAAGTGCGAGCAGCCGAACGGCTCCCCGGATTGGTTTATGGCCCGGGCATGATGCGTTCCACGCCGCGTCCCTGCTCCAGCCACTCGATACACTCTTGCCAGGCGGCGACTTGGTCTGGCATGTAGTAAGCCCCGTTCTCGGTGGCATCCGGTCGATCGGTCCGGAAGTTGGCGCCGGCGTAGACCAGCATGAGCGACGCGCCGGCCTCGACATTGGCCTTGAAGGTATCGATGATGGACTGGGGCGCCACTCCCTCGGGGTTGCCGTAGTGGCTCAGCTCCACCATCCCGCCCCACTTCTTGCCGTGCCGTAGCGCCGCGGTCTTGACGGCCTGGAACTGCGTTCCGGAGTAGTAGCCCGCAACCACGTAGTCGACGTGGGGCACGCCGGCGATCTTGTCGACGTCAAGCCCCAAGGCGGGATCGTAATAGTACTGTGGCGCGGAGACGGCACATCCCTGCCAGTCGCTCCGCTCGCCCCAGACGCCATAGGCGGCTGTCGTCACCGCATCGATCCACTCGGCGTAGACGTCGGCACGCCAGGCGTACCAGTGCTGCCATAGAGGGCTGTCGGGCCACTCGTTGTCGGCCTGCAGCCGATCGCCGTTGTCGGCGTTGAGCGGCACAGCGGGGAGGCCCATATTGGCGCCCGGGCCGGGCTCGACCGCCTCGGTTGTTACCGGGAACTTCGCCGTCGCGGCCTCCGGATAGCCCGCCGCCGCCAGGTAATGGCGGAAGGAGCCGGGCGCATCCGTGCTGCCCAGGGCTTGCTTGCTGTAGGTGGGACTCGTCCAGTAGGTGCTCATCCGGTTGGCGTGCGGGCTGTTGCCACCGGGAGCCGCCATGACCTGCTCATCGCAGACGAGCATCTGGAACGGGCCAACGGCCTTGAACAGGGCCTTGGATCGAGTGGCAAAGGCGCCCCTCGCCGTCGCGGATCCGAAGTTCCAACGGGGGGTCTCAGCATCGATCTCGAAGGCTCCGGTCGCGGGGTTCAGCGTCTCCCCCAACCACTCGGCTTCGGCGTCGGCCGGTAGCAGGCGGCGCCACGAGAACACGAACACCGTACCGAGGCCATGTTCGATCAACTTCGCAGCCATCGCCCGGCAGTAGTCCAATTGCCCCTGGTTCTCGAGGAGCCGCGGCGTCCAGGGAGCCGGCGAGGCGTCCCAATCGGCGGAGAAGCCCTGGTCAGACAGGTCCGTCAGGGCCTGGTCGATGACCGCCTGGTCCAGCGCGGGCTGTCGGTAGTCGAGGGAGGTGCCGAGGATCTGTGTGATTACCGGCTCGTCGGCAGCGACCGCCGGCCGAACGGCGGCTGACAGGGCAAGCGTGGAGAGGAGGGCTACGGAGCTCATAACACGCGGCTCGAACATGGCACATCTCCTTGTGGCTGTGGAGCTGTCGGCGTCACCGGCGACTCACCGACAGGCGGGCCAGGCGGATCATATTGAGCGGGCCCGGCCCGGGTTTGCCGCAGAACTGCGATTGGGAGAAGAAGACCATCAGCTCACCGTTCCGGGCTTCGCGGATGGACGTGTAGCTGCACCCCATGCCCCGGTAGAGGGTCAGCGGCTCCGTCCATTCTTCACCGGTACCGTCGGCCGAGAACCGCAGGTCCACGTTCGGCCTGCCGTAGCTGAGCACGAGGACGCCACTCTTCATCAGCAGGAGGTCGGGATCGACGCCATGGTCGGCCACGACTTGGGGCTCATCCCAAGTGCGACCTTCGTCGGTCGATCGGGCCAGGTGTAGTGGACCCCCGACGCGCATGGCGCACAGCAGGTCGCCGTTCGCGAGCCGGACTACCACGGGCTCGCAGAAGCCCTCGACGCCGATCTCCTCCGAGTGCGCAATGACCGAGAGGAACCGCCAGTTGCGGCCGCCGTCATCGGTTCGGATCAGAGCCGAGGTGTACTTCGAGTGCCCCTCTTGGGTCCCGTAGATTGTGGCCAGCAGACCACCATCGGGCATCTCGACCAGGCTTCGGTGGAAGTGCGGCTTCATGCGGAACGGCAGCGTCACGAAGCCGGGCACCGTCTCCCCCGATGCGCGGCCTCCATTGGCGAAGTACAGTGTACTGACGGGGTATGCGCCATCGTCGTTGGGTTCAGGCCCCCAGCAAGAGAGGTGTGCCGCACGCCCATCGGCCAGCAGCGTGCCCATCCCGCCGACGACCGGTCCCTCGGCTGGCCGCCAGGTCTCGCCATCGTCTTCGGAGACGTGGGTCTGACCGCGCTCCGTGACCGTGTGCTGTCCGATTGAAGAGCCCAGCGCGAGGAAATCGCCGGGACCTCGAAAGGCCCAGGGGAAGTTCACGTCCTCTTCGCTCTCCAGGACGGTGACGGTTCGCGTGACGTCGACTTGTATAGGTGGCTGCGCGTGCGCACATCCCACGGCCATGAGACCTGCAAGGGGGAACATCCGTATCGCTCCGTTCTGATCGAGGCTTGGCTGCCCGGCGCTAACTTCGAGGGCGCGGAGGCGTAATCCTCGTTGCCACGGGAATCGTCGGGCCCGGTTCGGTCCCCGCCGACTCGCTGTGGCCCACACAGACTCCATCCACCCCGGACCCTCTGAGTTCTGGCTGCGCAGCGCCAGGCTTGAGTGGCCGACAGGAACGGCACGCAGAACGTATGCCGCGCCCCCTATCCAGCAGCCCCCCACCACCGACCCGTGTCAGCTCCTGCCCCCGAGCACAGGACCCGGTGACTGCCCTGTACGCGAACAGATCCCCCGTGCACCCGTGGCTGATTCGATCTTCTTCCTCCATCGCTGGCATCCCGAGGGGGAACCAACGACGTATCCCGGGTTCTCCTGAGCAGTGAGGACGAAGCCGCCGCGCCACAGCCGGCACAACCAACGCCCCTCGTCGTTGTCTACCGGGAAGACCACGGCGAACGCCGTGCTCGGCACCACTGGCCGCAGCCCCTCCGCCGACGCGCGTGCAGGCTCCCGACGCCCAACTGCCGAAGGACCGCAGCAGATTGCCATGCAACAGGAGAATGCAATGACCTGCTGGACCGGCCTGATGGCCCTCGTCTGCACTGCCGTCCCCGCCAGAGCTGCCATTGATTCCATCGTTCCGCTGCCCAAGGAGATCAGGGCCGTCGGCGACCCCATTCCACTCGACGGCTTCCGCATCGTCGCCGACTCGGATGAGCGCTCGCGGATCGGCGCCGGTGAGATCAACCAGCGCATCGAGTCGCTCGGCGGACAGGCTCTTCCGATCCTCGATCTCGGGGCCGAACTGCTGGCGGGCAACCTCATCGTGATCGCTCCGTGCGAGTCCGTGTCTCCTGCAATCGGGCAGCTACCTCGCCAAGTGACACCCGACAGCCCTGGCCCGCAAGGCTACGTCATCCAGCCCGTTGCCGGTGACGACGGCCTGCGCCTGTTCCTGGTTGGTAGCGATACCCTTGGCACTCTCTACGCCGCTGTCACGTGTCGCCAGCTCATCATCCAGCGCGACGGAGCCCTGCTGCTCCAGCCGGCCGCGGTCCGCGACTGGCCTGATTACAAGCATCGCGAACAAGGCATGGCGTTCGCGGAGCCGCTGCGCGGGAGTTGGTACTCCATCCTGTCAGCCGAGAAGGACGGCGACCCGGAGGGGGCGCGCGCGCTGGCCGCGGATTTCATCGCGGTGCAGAAGCGCTTCTTCGACTGGATGCTCCGGGCCAAGATCAATCTCGCCTGGATGTCCACCAGCATCAAGCCGGGCGATGCGCCCGACAACACCACCGTGGTGCGGGCGGCGCTGAAGGAGATACACGAGTACGGACTGGCCAGGGGTATCGAATCGATGGCCGGAGACACGACAGCCATCGGGGCTGGTCCTCGCGACGACGATAATCCCGACTTCAAGGACGTCGTCTACCACCGCTCTCACAAGCGTTACTTCTGCTGGTCCCGGCTCGAATACCACCAACGCCGGGCAGAGCGGGCGGCGGCCTGGCTGGCCGACAGCGGCTATACGGGCTACTACCTCCACGCCACCGACGGCGGAGGCTGGCAGAACCCCGCGCTCTGGAACGACCGCTGCTCCTTGTGCCGCGAGACCTACGGGGACGACCACGCGAAGGCGGACGCCACCGTCTTTGGCATCTACTATCGCGAGATCAAGAAGCGCGTTCCAGCCCTCAAGTTCGTAGCAGTGGTCTACCCCTACACCGGCCGATACTTGGACGCTGACTATGTCTACGAGGCCGCCGCCGGCGCCATGGGAGAAGGAGAGCCGGCTCGGAAAGTCGCGCAAGACACCGTCCGGGATCTGACCGGCTTCATCGAGCGTCTCGACGCGCTGCTTCCGCCCGACATCTTCGTATGTATCCGCGAGAGCGAGCGCCGCCATCTCGACCTGGCCCGCGCCGCCTGGAGGAAGCGCCCCTTCCAGCTCTACTACGAGTACGCGTATTGGAAGGGATGGCGGCCGTACTTCATCACGACCCCACTGTGGGCGAAGTCGATGCGCTACGGATCCCACGATGACATCATCTTCGGCCCGCAAGGCGCGTGGACGGAGATGACGCAGCTCCTGGGTGCCGAGTGCGCGTGGAATGTGGACCGGCCAGGGTCGCGCGACTTCGACGCGCGGGCATGGAGAGAGATAGGGACGAAGCAGGCCTCGCCGCCGGAGCGGGCATCCTTCGCTCTGCGCGCCTGTCGCTTCTGGTTCGGGGAGGAGGCGGGGCCGCTCTTCGCGCCAGCCTTCGCGGAGAACATCAGCCACACGTTCATCGCCTTCCCCGACGAGGTCATGCGGCTGACGTCCATCGATGACCCGGTGAAGGCGATGTCCGAACAGGCCGAGGCCGCCTCCCGCGCCGCGGCCTCGTTGGACCAACTGTGGGAGCTTCAAGAACGGTCCGGAGTCCTGACCGACGACGCGCTCGGCTACTTCCTCAACTTCTACCTGATGACGCACGGGTCGCGCATCATCGCCGGTCACCGGGTCCGCGTTCTGGCGGCGCAGAGGGCCACCCGGGACGGCGACCGGCTGGCTGTCGAGCGACACCTTTCCGAGGCCCGGACGGCCTTGGATGACGCCGAGACGGAGTGGGCGGCGATTCAGAATCGCATCCCGCGCGGGCAGCTCCTGCACTCCCACTTCCGCAAGACAGTGGGCTACGGATACCTCGCCTCGGTTGACGTGTCCGAGCTGCGCGAGGAGGTAGATGATCTGTGGCAGCGCAGGGAGGCGCTCATCGCGGCCCACACCATCCCCGCCTGGTTTGAGCGTGGATGCCGCAGCCGGGAGATCGGGGCCGAGCCGACCGAGAGGCCCATCGCCGTGGACGGCCGCCTCGATGAGCCCGCGTGGGACGCCGCGCCCCTCGTCGAGCATTTCGTCGACCACCGCGTCCTGCGGTTGGAGTCGCTGGAGACGCGCGCCCGCCTCGCCTACGACGATGACGCCCTGTACGTGGCCTTCGAGTGCTTCGATCCCGACCCCGCCGACATCCCAACGGTGTTCCGCGGGCGCGATGAGCACGTGCTGTGCGACAGCGTGGAGGTCCTCATCGCCGCCGACGCCGAGTCCAATGAGTTCACCCACTGGATCATCGATTCGCAAGGGACCGTGTTTGACGCCCGTTCCGCCCGCGTCGCCGACGGCATGGTGAGGTATGCTATCGACTGGAACGGATCGGCCCGGGTGAAGGCGGTCCGTGGCGACGATCGCTGGACGGTCGAGATGGCCATGCCCGCCGGCGATCTTGGGCTCGCCCTGAAGGCGGGCGGGGCGTGTCGCGTCCAGCTTTGCCGGAACATCGTCCACACTCGGCCCCAGGGCGAGGAGGAGCAGAACGCCATCGTCTTCCTCGAGGGCAGCGGCTTCCGAACGGTCGAGAAATTCGCGCAGCTACGCTTCTTGTCGCCGGACGAGCGGTCACCCGCTCAACAGATTGGCCTCGTCCTTCGGCCGCTCGAGTTCGCGCACGAGACCACCGGCGAGGGCGCCGGAACACGCATCGGCGGCGATCTCCGCATCGAGACCGACCGCAACCTCCACGACGTCCGCGTGACCGCGCGGTGCACTGACGGCGTCGAGCCGCTCGGCGAGACCGAATTGGGACAAGCGCCGCTGGTTGAGCTAATGTGGCGTCCGAAAGAGCCCTTCTCGGTCCTGCTCCCCACCGAAGTTCCCGGCGTTGTCTGCACCTTCACCGTAAGCAGCGCCGAGGGCACGTGGACCTTCGTTCGCCGTTTTGGGAGCCCCCGACGGGCGAGCGTTCCGGAGGGCCTGCACGGGCAGGGGATTGACGGGCCGGGGCTGAGCGGGCCAGCCTTCTTCAGCTCGACCGATCCGAAGACGATCCAGCTTCCAGAGGGCACGATCGAGTTCTGGGTCAGGCCCCGTTGGGATGTCATCCCGCGCCCATCCGGGCCGGGCGGTTCTCTCGAGCATGTATTCCTCAACATGGGGCCGATCCGTCCCGACTACCCCTACCTGTCCAATCGCGATTCCCTGACGATTTCCCACTCGGCTGATGGGTTTCTCTCGTGCATCATCTCGAACTCGGAGTACGAGCCCCGCACCGTGCAGGCCAGCATCCGCGACTGGCGCGAGGGCCAATGGCATCACGTGGCCCTCCAGTGGAGGCTGGACGACGGGGGGAGGACCTCGATGGCCCTGTTCATCGACGGGAAGCTCGCCTCCGACCGATGCATGGGGAGCGCGAGGAGCCCAATCACGCAGCCGTTCCAGGCCAAGCAGCTTCCGCTGCCGATCCAGATCGGCTCCATGAACACCGGCTTCCGACCGGCCGACGCCGACATTGATGAGCTTCGGATCAGCTCGGTGCGACGCTACTCAGACCCCTTTACCCCGCCGAAGCGCGCCGGTCCGGATGCGGAGACTCTGGCCCTGTTCCACTTCGACAATAACCTCGACGCGACGGCCGCTGAGGGCCTTTCCGCGACGCCGGGACCCGCGCAGTGAGGGTTGTCGCTGACCGCCATTGCGCCAACGGAGGGATTGCGCCGCCATGCAGGTACGACCTCTGCCGCCGAACGAGAAGACCGGTGCCCGTGTGAGGGTCGCGATCGGCTTGATCCTCGCAGCCTGGATCGTCTGTCCATCGTGTGTCGCGCAGGGCCCAGTCCTGTATACACGCGGCATCATGCACGACATCACGCCGGAGGATGCGCCGCAGCCCGGCGAGGACATCGCTGCGATCGAGATGATCGCCTGCCGGGGAGAGTCCGAGCCCTTCTCGCTGGGAGTCTACGCCACGGCGGACGGAGCCTGGACGATCGAGGTGTCCGACCTCGAACTGAGGGCAGACCCGGCGGAGACGATCGCCGCATCGGCTGTCGAGGTCTCCCTCCTGTCCTTTGGCGAGACGCCGGGGCACCTCGGCAAGGGCGCCCGCACCACCGATTGGGTTCTGGACGTCGGCGCTCGGAGCTTGCACGTCGCGGGCGGGCAAACACGGCGACTCTGGCTCACCGTGCACGTGCCGAACGACGCCGCGCCGGGCTTGTACGAGGGGAGCTTCGCCCTGAAAGAAGGGGAGGGGAACGGCACGGTGACGGTCCCGTTGCGGGTCGATGTCCTCCCCGTCAACCTCGAGCCCGTGCCGGACGTTCAGTTCGCTCTGCTGTGGACGGTCGCGTTCGGCCAGTACCACGATGAGATGACACGCGCGCAGCGCCGGCCGGCCGCACTCGACCTCTATCGGGAACTCAGACAACACGGCATGACGTGCATAGCGCCGAAGTGCTCCGACTGGCCGTACAAGTCCGGGCAGTTCGAGGGTCTGCAGGCCTGCATCGAGGCCGCGATGCAAGCGGGACTCGAAGGACCGGTCGTCTGGCACATGGCGTCGCTGATCAACGGAGTGAAGGGATGCCGCCAATTCGCCCACTACGATGGCAAGTGCGACAACTGGAGCGAAGCGCGCGACCTTGCCCATCTCACCGACATCGTCACCGACGTGCGCCGGCAAGGCGAGGCAAACGGGTGGCCGGAGGTGGTCTTCTGCCCCGCCGACGAGCCGGGCACACAGACCGACGACCTCGCCATTCGGGCACTCAGGTTGGGCACCATCCTGCCCAAGGGTCTGCGCATGATCCACGACCTCGGCGCCCGCGGCGCCACCACGATGACCGAGCCGGTGGACGACAAGCACAACCGGCAATGGGTGCAAGAACCCGATGAACTCCGCCGGCAGTGGGATATGTCGCGGCCTGACTGCCAGGTCCGCATCTACGGGTACGGATATCCGCAGGGCACGACCGGCCTGGCCTTCGAGAAGGCCGACTGCGCGAGGCGCGGTCACG
Organism: uncultured Armatimonadia bacterium; assembly: GCA_964555935.1. GTDB lineage: Bacteria > Armatimonadota > Zipacnadia > Zipacnadales > VGFC01 > CAZKUN01. The sequence goes on from CAZKUN010000064.1 coordinate 27,952, forward strand.
AGATGTGGTTCTACCACAATCCATCGGTGATGGAAGGTGACCGTCACCAGGCACGCATGTTTTTCGGCATGTGGGGCTGGCTGGTTGGCGCTGACGGTCTCACCGCATGGACGTACCCCGGCGGGAGGACGGGATTGATGATGCCAAGTACCTTGCGATCCTGGCCCGGCTGATCGAGGAGAAGAAGGGCTCGGCGACCGACCTCAGGGAAGCGCAGGCGTTCCTAGACGAGTTGCGCACATCCATCGAACTCGACGAGGATGGTTACCTCGTTGACTGGCAGTCGGTGGACTTCGCCGCGTTCAAGCGGCGAACGGCGGAGCTGATTCGGAAGCTGGCCCAGTAATCGTGAACCGTTTGATCCAACGCTCGCGTCGCCGGGCGACTAGCGCTCCGAGGCGCGGCACGGGAGCCCATCAGGACGCACCAAGGAGGGCGGCTATGCTGAGGTGGACGTTGGCTCTGTCCGCAATGTGGCTGGCGACCCCACTGCTTGCCGTGGAGTATTTCGTCGACTCGCGGGCGGGCTCGGACGAGAACACGGGTACGACCGAATTGCAGGCGTGGGCCTCCCTCGGCAGGCTCGGCGACCACGAACTCGAAGCCGGCGATGTCGTCCGCCTGAAACGCGCCAGCACGTTCCGGGGACGGCTCGCTTTCCGGGGGAACGGCGCGCCCGCCGCTCCCGTCAAGATCGGCGCCTACGGTGAGGGGCCGAAGCCGGAGATCCTGGGCTCAATCGTGCTGAATGGCTGGGAGCACCATGGGGGCGAGGTGTACAGGGCGCGCGTACCGAGCGATGCGTTCCTGGGCAAGAAGGCCATCTACAGCGTGTTCGAGTACGATGGCCCCCTCCCTCAGCGTCTGTTCCGCTCGGATGCGGTCCCAGAGGAGCGTGGCCGGTTCTCGTTCGATGAGGAGAGTTCAACCATTTACGTGAGCCGCGCCGACGGCGCTGATCCCGGCGAGCACCGGACCGAGGTGTCCGTGATCGAACAGCTCGTCGATCTGACCGGTCGTTCGTGGATCGAGATCGAGGACCTGAGCTTCCTGTTCGGCAACTGCCGGCACATCGTCATCTCGGAATCGCAGGACGTCACGATCCGCAACTGCGCCTCGCTTTTTGTCGGCTTCTACGGCAACCCCAACATCCTTATTGTCCGCGACTCGACACGAGTCGGCCTGCTGGACTGCTTCCTATACGAGAGCACGAACTGCGGCGTGTTGATCAGCAGCGGGGCCACGCAAAACATCGTGAGGGGCTGCACGATCGTCAGATGCCAGAGCAATGACGGCGTCACCTGCCATTCAGGGGGACGGGACGAGAACGATGTCCGCCAGGGAATCACCGGGGACCGGAACGTCATCGAAGACAACGTCATCGGGCTGTGTCCCGAGGAATCGATCGACATCACCTCCGGCGACCATCATGTCATCCGCGGGAACATCTGCTATGGCAACGGCAACCCAGGCATCATCGTGGGGCACGACTCCGATCACATCCTCATCGAGAACAACATCTGCTTCGGCAACGCTCGCTCGGGGATCCACATCGCGGGGAGGGAAGAAGAGGGGGCCCGCGGCCACAACCGGGTTGTCCGCAACCTCGTCTACAATAACGGGTACCCGGGCCTTGAGATCCAGGCGCCACATTCGGAGATCCTGAACAACACCGTGATCGACAGCCGCGAGCGCGTGGCCGTGCGGATCAACGAGATGGCAACCGGGCTGGTCCTGCGCAACAACCTCATCGCCACCCTCGACCCCACGATCCCTCACCCAAGCCTGCACTTCATCGGCTGCACCCCCACATCCCTGTCGGCGACGCTCGACCACAACCTCCTCTTCCACGCAGCGAATCAAGCCAAGCCCGATGTGTTCTTCCCCTCGGGGCAGCTCATCCGCACCGACGACGGGAGCTTCAGCCTCGAGAGCTTCGCGGACGAATACGCCACAGGCCACGCGAGCATCGTCGCCGACCCAAGCCTGCGCGAAATTGAGGCGGGCCTCTACTTCCTCCGGCCCGACAGTCCCGTCGTCGACGCGGGCGCCGACGTTGGACTGCCCTTCGCGGGCGAGGCACCGGATCTGGGGTGGAAGGAACGCGGGGCGGAGAAGGACGCGCCGAACTACCCGCCGTTCCTCATCGATGGCACGGACGACGCGACGAAGATCCTCGAGCTTTGGGGTAAGGGGCGATCTGAGTCAGCCGACTGAGGCCGCTTGGGCCCCACCACGCAAGCACGTCAACGGTCGCGTGAGCGATTCGACCTCATCTCTTCCATTGCTGGCAACCCGGAGGGGGGAACCAACGACGTGTGTCGGGTTCGCCTGAGCAACTCAGCTGAGGCCGCCACAGCCCGCAGCCCCACCACCACCGACCCGTGTCAGCTCCCACCCCTGAGCACAAGGGCCAGTTTGCCCCGCGAACGGAAGGAGGCGCACAGGAAGGCCAGACCGTGAGAGGCAGACTCCCAGACCAGACGAGCGAGGTGAAGAGCGGCTCCCCAGCCAATAGCGAATGTGCGCATACTGGGCATGTCTGCGTGCCGCCGCCAGCACCCGGGTCCGCCTCATGCCCGAGATTCAGGCGCGCATGGACGCTTTCCGAGGTACACCCGTCGGCGTTTGAGGGCAGCTCGCCGGCGAGTTCCCTTACGCCGACATTCAAGTGCCCCACACGCTGTGCCTCTCCAACCGGACGAAGGGCGCTGCCACAGTCTGTTTCGACGACGCATGACTTCAGCCAGTCAGCTACCACAGATGCAGTTGCTGGCCGGCCGCGGAGAGGACACGCCCCCATGCGACTCATCACCATCCTTCTGATCTCGACGGTCATCTCACCCGCTGCCCTCGCCGCCGATGACGGGCCCGACTACGTCTCCCTGGACGGCGACTGGGGCTTCACCTGGACGCCCGCGTCCGTAGAGGAGACACCCACGGTGCCTCCGGGCTCCGCCTTCGACGTCATAGCGAAGGTGCCCGGCCAGTGGGACGAGCAGTTGGATCGCTTCGAGACGGCCAAATGGTGGCCCGACGCCATCTTCACCCGGACCCTCGGCCCTATGGGCTACCTCACTGGCATCGGCTGGTACCGGAAGACCATCGACGCCCCCGAGCGCTGGCAAGGCCGGGCCGCGCGCCTCACGGTCGGCTGGGCCGTCGGCATCTCCCACGTCTGGCTGAACGGTCAGCACATCGCAGCCTACGACTACGGCGTCTACACGCCATACACTGTAGACCTTTCGCCTCACCTCAAGCCCGGCCAGGCCAACGAGCTCATCATCTCCGTGGACAACACGAGAGGCTTCGCCGGCGGCTGGGCGTTCTACGGCAACCCGGGGAAGAGCAGCGGCATCACGCGGTCAGTGGATCTCCGCATTTCTGGCGGGCCCGGCCTGATCGAAGACATCTACATCAGACCAGGCGAGGACCTCAAAGAGATCGTCTGCCAGGCCGAGCTGTCGCTTCCAGGCGAAGTGGGAAGCGCGCCGCGGACGAAGCTATCTTGGGGTATCAGGGAGGCCAGCGGACCTTCCGGACCCGCCGACCCGGCAATTGCCGAGGGAGAGGTGGACGTCCCGGCCTTCGGCGGCTCCTACACGCTCACCTGGCGGACCCGCATCGACGACCTCAAGCCCTGGAGCCCCGATCACCCCAACCTCTACTCAGTTGGCGTGGCCTGGCGGACCGAGGACGGCGATCTCTGGGACGTTGGGCGCGAGCGCATCGGCCTCCGCCGATGGAGCAGCGATGGTAGGAAGCTCAAGCTCAACGGCAAGCCCTTCTACCTCCGTGGCGAGTTCAGCTCCCTCTACTTCCCCATTCACTCCATGACCCCGACCACCAGGGAGTATTGGGTCGAGCACGTCCAAGCCGCCAAGCGCATCGGCCTCAACTACATCAACTTCGCCGCCAGAGTGCCCCCCACCGAGATGCTTGAGGTCGCGGATGAACTCGGGATCATCGTCCAGTGTGGCGACCACATGACCGTGCTGGAGCCAAACCGGGAGCACTACGATGACGTTTGGCGCCCGATCGTCCGCTGGACCCGTAACCATCCCAGCATGTCTTTCTACGGCTTCGGCGGCGAGCGCAACTATTACGAGGGCATCATCGAGCAGTACCAGAAGCAGCACGACCTCATCAAGTCGCTCAATCCCGAATGCATGGTCATGCCACAGCAGGCGATCCGCGGGATCGACTACGCCTTCGACGAACAGGGGACCAAGGAGCTAACCCCCGAGCCCTTCCCCCACCACGCCGAACGCCTGGCCCTCTACACGAAGGCCTGCGACCTGTTAGGCCACTACTCGGGCGGGGCCTTCGGCTACAGCTACTTCACCACGCCGTGGCAGGAGATGGAGGAGCGCTTCCGCATCTACGACAAGCCCCTCTCCATCCACGAGGTCTTCATGGGCATGTCATACCTCGACCCCGACAATGCCCACAAGTACACGGGCCTCGTCCCGCCGTACATATACACCAAGCTCCGGGCAGACCTCGTCGATGCCGGTCTGCTCCACAAGTGGCGCGCCTACCACCTCAACAGCAGCCGCCTCCAGGCCATCTGCCAGAAGTACTGCCTCGAGAAGGTCCGCAAGTGCAACGAGCCGGCCGGCTTCGAGTACCTTGGCATGATCGACCAGCACTTCACCCCGCACTACACCAGCGGCCTGCTCGACGAGTTCTTCCAGGTCAAGCCCGCCGAGACGGCCGAGGGCATCCTCCGGTACAACGACGACAGCGTCCTGCTCCTGGATTTCTCGCGCATTTCCAAAGGTAGCATCAACCGCTCTTACTGGGCCGGCAACTCCTTCGAGGCTGACGTTATGCTCTCGCTCTATGATGACACGCCTCTCACGAGCGGCACGCTAACATGGGCCCTCAAGCGCGGCGACAAGACCCTCCTCACCTCCGAGCAGGCCGTGTCCAACGTCCCGACAGGTCAGGTCTCTACGCTCCGCACCATCGACTTCGACTGGCCGGCCGTCGCCCGCACCACCCGCCTCAACCTGTCCGTGACACTGACCGCGCCCGGGTACGACCTCGCCAATGACTGGGACTTCTGGGTATTCCCCAGGCTGGCTCCGCCGGCCGTCGTCGCCGAGGCCGACGAGGCCGCCAGCGCCCTGTTGTCCTCGCGCTACACGGGCCTCCACGCAGTCCCGGACGGACCGGGCGAGGGCCTTCGCATCGTCTGCGAGGTCACTGAACCCGACGTGGCACACCTGGAAGCCGGGGGCGACATCCTCCTGCTCGGCGCCAAGCCTTTCCTCGAATACACCGCTGCCAGGACCTTCCGCTCAGGCCTGGCCTCCCGACTTCATCAGAACGTGGGCACGGTCATCGCCCAGCATCCCATCTTCCGCCTCCTCCCCCACGAGGGCTGGGGCGACTGGCAATTCTGCCCCCTGCTCGAGGGCGCCTCGTGCGTCCTCTTCGACGACCTCCTCGCCACCCGCTTCGATCCCATTCTCGAGAACATCAGTTGCGCAGGCGACGTGCGTAAGCAGGCTTCCATCTTCGAGAAGCGAGTGGGCGCCGGCCGTCTTCTTGTATCCACCTGCGTCTTCGATCCAGAGAACCCATCTTGCGTCGCCCTCATGGACGGCATCCTTGCCTACGTGACCGGCGGGCATTTCGATCCCAAGAGCGAAATCCCCACCCAGGCGTTCGCCCGCCTAACCGCGCCCCTGCCCCCGCGCGAGCCTGGCAACCTCGCGGACGCCGCGCCGAGCTTTGAATATCGCAGCAACGTCAAGCAAGCCTGGGCAGTCTACGGCCAACCCTACGAGATCGATTCCACCACCGCCCACAGCGGCCAGCAGTCCCTCAATATCGCCCTCACACCCCAGCAGCTCAAAGACGACCCGGGCGTCCACACCGGGGCGAGGCTCGGGACCATCAGCTTCCGCTCGACGCCGCCAGTCCTCAGGCTGTCGGCTTGGCACAAGACGCAGGACGTCACCGGAGACACGCCGAGCCGCAACTTCCTGATCTTCATCTACATCACTTACCGGAACGGCACGCGCCACACTCTTCGGCTCTACTTCGACCCCGGCACCCATGACTGGCAGCACGCCGAGAAGCTCTGGCAGCCCGAGGGAGAGATCGCCAGCGCCCTCCTCTACATCGGCATCGCTCACTCCAGCGGCACGGCCTGGATCGACGACATCTACTTCGGCCCGGCCCCCGAGCCCGTGCACGTGACCACCCAGCCTGAAGCCTCTACATGGCAGCGCCAGCCCGTCACCATCGACTTCGATGGCGACCGCTGGTTCAGTATCAACGGGGGCGACTGGACTTCAGCCGCCAGCGTCCGCATCGCGCAGGAGGGTCTGACGAAGATCGCCGTGAGGAAGCGGAAGGCGGACGAGGGGTCCGAGATCCGCGAGGTCCGTATCGACGCCACGCCGCCAGTCATCAACCTTGATACACAGCCGCTCATCGACCAGCAGGGGGGAATCTACTCGGCCACAGAGGGCACTGCATTCATGCTCGAAGCCAGCGACGCACTATCGGGGGTGAAGACCATCGAGGTGTCGATTGATGGCAAGGCCTACGCGCCCTACCGCGAGCCCCTCAAGCTCCCGCCCGGAAACCATGAACTCCGTTGTCGGGCGACGGACGTGGCCGGCAATCGCAGCGAGACCGTGACGGGCGAATGCCTGACGGGTGGCGGCACCGCGGTGCTGCAGGTCAGCGTAGAGTAGGATGGCGCCGCCAACCACCACGCTACCTGTGCCTCCGGGAACTCCATCCAGCCCTGAATCTGCGGCTTTCGCAGCTACGCAGATCATTATTGGGACCTGACGGGCTGACTGGGCTTTGGATGCCGTCCCGGTCCATGGTGATGTGGCGGACGGCGGGAGGTTGAACATCGCCAGAGTCGACGGTCGGCTCTTGTGCCTGGGCAAGATTGGCGGCCGGCCATGAACGGGATCGGGCCGGCCTTTGGAGGAGTTCTTGGCGGCCGGGGTCTACGACGAGGACGGACATCGGCCTTGCTGAACTGGGCGTCCCGCGTGCTGTTGTAGGAGGCACTGCGGGCCATCGCAATCCCCATACTTCCAGGGAGGGCTTACCATGAATGACTCAACGTCACGTCGTTCATTCATGCAATCCGTTGGCTTCGGCGCCGCCGCTGTGGGGCTGACCGGGTCAGCTCTGACTCAACAGGAGCAGGAGCCCATCCAAGGCTTCGAGGAAACGGCCACCGACCCGAACGCCTCAGGAGCGTGGAAGCCCGTTTCCGACCGCAAGATCCGCGTGGGCATCGTCGGCTACGGCGTGTGTCGGTTCGGCGCGGCGTTCAGCTTCCAAGACCACCCGAATGTCGAGGTGGCGGCCGTCAGCGATCTGTTCCCCGATCGGTGTGCCGCCTTGGCAGAGGCATGCCGTTGCGAGAAGACGTATCCCTCGCTCGAGGAGTTGGTGAAGGACGACTCGATCGAGGCGGTGTTCGTGGCCACCGACGCGCCGAGCCATGCCCGGCACTGCATCGAAGTCCTGAAGCACGGCAAACACGTAGCCAGCGCAGTGCCTGCCGTGTGGGGATCGCTTGAGGACGCCGACAGGCTGTTCGATGCGGTCAAGACCAGCGGCCTGAAGTACATGATGTTCGAGACATCGTATTTCCATGCCGACCTCTATGCGATGCGGCAGATCTACGATGCAGGTGGGTTCGGCCAGCTAGTCTACAGCGAGGGCGAGTACTACCACTACTGTCCGGAGCCGATCGCATCATACAAGGACTGGCGCGTCGGCGGCGTGCCGCAGTGGTATCCCACGCATTCGAACGCCTACTACACGGGCGTCTCCGCCGGCAGCTTCACCGAGGTCTCCTGTATGGGAATACCCAGTCAGGTCGAGCACCTCAAGGCAGAAAACAACCGATACAAGAACCCATTCGGGACGGAGATCGCGCTGTTCCGCACCAGCGAGGGAGGCATGTCGCGGATGGGCGTCAGCTGGGACACACCCGGTGTCGGAGGCGAGATGGGTCGGGTCCGCGGGCAGAGAGGGTCGTTCTACGGCGAGTATGCGGGGCAGGAGCAGAACCTCCCGCCCACCGACCGACCTGCGCTCCCGTCCGGTGTCAGTGCCGGCGGACACGGCGGGTCACACGGCCACCTCATGAACGAGTTCGTCACGGCGATCCTCGAGGACCGCAAGCCGCTAGTGGACATCGCCCAAGCCCTGAACATGACCGTCGCCGGCGTCGTGGCCCACCAATCCGCTTTGAAGGACGGCGAGCTGATGGAGATTCCGCAGTATCAGGTCTGAGTTGGCGGGCGTCCCGCGGGTCCCGCGGCCCAAGCCCTGCCGCGCGTGGACGCGCCCCGCCAGCACCGCCAACGGCCTCCTCGCGACGTCAACTCACCACCCCATGACCACCGGCGGAGCCAGCTGAAGTGTCACCCATCCGAATGGCTCGCGGGGCTGCTGCCGGACCGGGGACGCAGTGGGTAACATCGCCAGCGGAGACAGCGGACACCCGATGGCGACCCGGCCTCGCGATCGCAGCAGGCTCTCCCGTCCATCGAGGCGAATGCCTCCGGTGTCGCCCCGATCGATGCCGACTTCCGCCTGAGCAGATGCCGCTTGACTGACGCGGGCCGAAATCAGCGCGGATTGAGTTCTCCGGGATGGACGGCATGATGGCGATGGGAGATCGCTGCCATGATGACGAATGAGTTACCTCAAAACCCCCGGAAGATTCGCGAGCGGCTGCGACGGTACGAAAGGAAACTCCGGGAAGAGAAGCGCACATACGGTTTCCATCGCGACGGTGCAGGCAAACGCTACCTCGTCGGCCCACTCTATCTGCTACTGGGGGACGTCGACGGCGCCTTCAAGGCCTTTCGCCTGTTCGAGACGGAGTTTCCTGATGACAGTGGCGAGCCAGGCCATTGTCTGTGTTGGGCATTGGCCCTGTACCGTTCCGGAGACCTGGAGCCGGCGACCAGGAAGCTGCGGGAAACGATGCTGCAGAATCCCTACGTCGTCCCTCACCTGCTTGGGCTGGAAGTGAGAGAGCTGGACATCTGGCATGGTTCGAGCCACGAGTGGCCATCCTACCTCGAGTGCATCCCGGCAGACTACTTCCTGCTCTGGGACGAGAGAGAGCTCGACTGGGCCTCTCGCCTGTACCACGGTCCTGACTTCCAGAGCGTCCTTGCACGCTATGTCCAGATCCACAAGGAGCTGAAGCATCTGCCGCCGGGCCCGAGGCGGAGTCGATTGGTCCATGAGGCCTACGCTCTGAAACGGTAGCTGACCGAGGGACGATCTCGGCCCGTAGCGCGACGGCACAGACGGGCTGTGTCTGCCGGCCCCGCAATGCCTCAAACTCATCCGCGCACGAACAATAGGCCAGACCGACGAGCCCCAACCCGCCGAGCCACGTCGTCGACGTAGTCGGGTGTGGCGAGACCGACCACCGCTCAAGTACCCCCCCGTCTCCTCGTGAGCGACTCGATCCGATCTTCTCGCCGATCGACAACATCGGAACCTACGACGTATGTCGGGTCCCCCGAGCAGATCGGCTGAAGCCGCCGCCACATCCAACAGAGCCCCACCACCACCGACCCGTGTCAGCTCCCCTCCCTGAGCACAGCGCCCAGTGAGCGCCCCACCACGCGACTAAGCCGTCGTCGTGTGACGATTCAGTCCCATCTTCCTCGCTATCAGTTCGCGAGACAGACGACCGAGGTACTCGCGTCCGTCGAGGCAGTGCGGCCAACGACCAAGCCTCCGCGTCAATGCCCACGAGGAGGCTGATAGCACTCACGCGGCCCCAGGGTCTGGGGATACGTCGAGGCCAGAGACGAACGAATCTCCCAGCAGAGCTCGCATTTCTGCGCGTACGTTGCTTTCGGCGTGAACCCGGGGGCTATTCCCAGCAGTCCCACGGGACCGTCGTCTGCCAGAACACGCAGGATGTCGTTCTGTCGCCAGGCGTCCCCGCCGTGCAGGTCCGCCAGAGTCGCGTCCCGCGCGTCCCCAATGATGACGCCGCTGCAGTTCGATGCCATCACAGTCCCATCCGGATTGACGTGGACATACTCCATTTCTCTCGGGTCAATGCGGTCCCCGCACCCCTGCCGGGGAATCTCGGCAAGAGGTTGGCGCGGCAAGTACTGCCTTAGACATTGGTAAGCGCGCCCCATCAGCATCGGGGGAGCCGAATTGACGTAGGCATCAAGGTCGTTGGATCTGGCCGGGTCTGCGAGGTAGTTATTGTCGCTGACGGTCGTGCGCGCCAGACCGAAGATCTCGAGGCTGTGCGTATGCGCGCGGATCACGTTCTCGATCGGCACGAACTCCTGATGATGAGGGTCCGAACTGATCCAGATCCTATACACGCCGGCGTCCTTCAACGCGCTCAGCCGCTCGCGCGCCACGCGATCGGACACGCACCAGAAACAGTTCGTTTCAACCCAGTCAATGGGAAGCATGTCCAGTCTGGCCGCGATCTCGAGGACCTCGAGAAGTCTGTCAAAATGCAGGAACGCTTCGCCGCCGCCGATGTGCACGTTCATGCCGGTCAGACCAATCTCTTTGATCTGACGCAGAAGACGCTCGGCCAGGTCCAGGTCGATGACTGTCTTCCGGTGCGGTCCGCAGGAGATGTAACAGTGGCGACAGGCAATAGGACACTGGTACGTCAACAGGATACCGACGCTGTCCAATTCCATTCTGGCTCCGGTTCGCGGATCAAGGGCGGAGTATTAGGAGCGAAGAGCGAGGTCCTGTACCGGCCTCAGTTTCTTGGACACTGAGATTGCCTACGCAACAGCACCGTACCTTCCGTTGTCGTAGTCATCGCACGCTCGGCTGGGCGAGCGGCGTCTGAATCGTTCGATGATCCCGACGATGGCTTGGTGGCGTGCGGTTTTGGAACCCATTGGCGACGTGTGACTCCCAGATCCTGCTTCCTGAGTCGTTTGGCGACGGCAGACAAGGCCCTCCAAGCGACGTGTTGGGTGGGTATCAGAACTGGGGTCGCGATGAGCAGCGGCGTCCGCGTGGCTCACGAGATAGGGCGGCGTTCATCTGTCGGCTTCGGCCCTCCCCTAAGCCGCCTTGCGGGAGTGCGACTTCAGCAACCCTCTCAGAAGCTCATCGACTTGCGCTTCGATGGGTCCGTCCTGAGCACGGCCCCAGTGACTGCCCCACCACCCGACCAGCCGTTGTCGCGTGAGTGATGCGATCCTCTCTCTTCTGTTGCTATCAGTTCCGAAGGGAGACCTACGACGCATGTCGGGTTCCCCTGAGCAGTGCGGCAGACGAATCGCCTTCCCGCCGTCTGCCGGGGCCGAAATACCCGAACTGGGCACGGTCGACACGATGGCCGCGTCACGAGCGCACCCGTCTGCGTGGTCGCAACGCCCGGGGCGCCGGTCGTCAGCAGCGACTGGGTCATTCGGCCATCTGGGCCACGCACACCGGGATTCGGAAGGCGTTCTGGCCCTCTATGGTGCGCCGCGGGAAGTAGACCTCC
>CAZKUN010000065.1:0-39109 GCA_964555935.1 uncultured Armatimonadia bacterium
CGGGCCGATGAAGCGATCGCCGCTGCCCGTCGCAGCCCTGAGTTGGACTCAGAAGACCCGATGACTCACTACCTGCTGGCCGGCCTGCTCGGCGGCAGCGGGATGGATGATGAGTCGGCACGGCACTACGAAGAGATGGCCCGCACGGCCGGGCAGTTCCGCGACGTGGCTGGTGAGGCCCATCACCACCTGGCATGGCACATGCAGCAGCGCGAGGATTTCCAGCAGGCCTACCTCCACTACGAGCAGGCCACACCGACCCTCTCCAAGAAGTGGGAGCCCGCCCTGCTCGCCGCCCTGGCAATTCGCGGCAACGAAGCCGAACGAGCATCCGCGGTCTTCGCGAACAGCCTCGACGAGTTCCTGGCGACAGGCCCCCGGTTCCCTAACGAGTCCGTACTGCAAATGCGCGGCACCTTTGCCGAATTCGCAGCCTTGGGCTTCGTGGGCGAACCCGACGAGATCGAATCGCCGGCTGGCCCGACTTACACGTCCGCCCTGGCCGAGATGCACGCCGCCCTGCTGGGCGCCGCCGGTGACTACGACGGCATGCACCAAGTCCTGGACAAGGCGCTGGACACGGAGTTGGCGGAACCCGATGGGCCCACACCGATGTGGTGGGAGATCCTGCGGGAATTGCGCCACGGCGATCCTGAGGCCGCCGCGCTCACCCTCGCCAGCCAAGCGATGGCCGGCACTCTTGATCTGGACGACGGCGCCGTCGCCTACCTGGAAGAAGCCGTCGCCGTCGCGCCCTGCGAGCCTCAGAAGAGTTGCAGGTACCGGTCGACCTCCCACTGGGAGACGACGCGGTGGTACTCCCGCCACTCGGCCTCTTTCAGCGGCAGGAACTCCTCGTAGATCGGACCCAGCGCGTTCTGAATGACCGTGTCTTGCTTCAGTTCATCCAGCGCCTCGGGCAGGCTCTGGGGTAAGACAGCCACCCCACGGCGCGCGATCTCCTCCAACCCGAGTTCGTACATGTTCACGCCCAGGTTCGGCTCGCCCGGATCGATCTCGTTCCTCACGCCATCCATCCCGGCGGCGATGTGGCCCGCGAGCGCCAGGTAAGGGTTGCAGCCGGCGGAAACCGTGCGGTCCTCGAATCTACCCGGTGCGGGCGTCCGGAGCATCTGGGTGCGGTTGTTGTCGCCGTACGTGACGAACGCGGGCGTCCACGTGAACCCAGAGCGCGAGCCGGTCAGCGCCGCGCCCATCTGCAGACGCTTGTAGCAGTTGACGGTCGGCGACGTAACCGCGCAGAGGGCTCTCGCGTGTTTGCAGATGCCGCCGATGAAGTGGTACGCCAGCCGCGACTGGCCGAGCCCGCGGGCGTCGCTGGGATCGATGAAGAGGTTTTCGCCCGTCTTCGCGTCAGCCACATGGAAGTGGAAGTGGGCGCCGTTTCCGGTCTGGTCGCTGAACGGCTTTGCCATGTGCGTCGCGATGCAACCATACTTCTGCGCGAGCTGGCTGGTCATCATCTTGAAGAACGTATAGCGGTCGGCCGTGGTCAACGCATCGGCGTAATCGAAATTCGCCTCGAACTGACCGTTGGCATCCTCGTGGTCGCACTGGTACACGCCCCAGCCGAGGCTGTTGAGCCCCCCCGCGAGTTCCTGGAGATACCCGATGGCCTGAGACATGCCCTTAAAGTCATAGCAGGGCTTCTCCAACACGTCAACCTCGGCGGGATCCCAGACCTCGATCGAGCCGTCCGGCTGCCGTTGGACGAGGAAGTGCTCCGGCTCAATGCCGCAGTTGAACACGTACCCGTCCTGGCGAAGTTCATTCGTCACGCGCCTCAGATTGCCCCGAGGGCAGAACGGGTGAGGCTCGTCATCGACGTAGACATCGCAAGCCAAGCGCGCGGTGTTGGGCTGCCATGGCAGGGGCGTGTAGCTGGCCAGATCAGCGCGCGCCCCCATGTCGTGTGAGTGAGGGCCCTGCCCCATTCCCCACACGGCGGCGCCAGCGAATCCAGCCCCATCCGTGACGATATCCTCGAGCGCCGAAACGGGCACCATCTTCACCTTGGCCGCGCCGTGGATGTCGACAAACTGCGCCAAGAGAAACTCGATACCCGCTTCCTCCATCTCGCTCTGGGCGAGTCTTAGGTCACCCTCCCACGCCGCTAGAGTCTCGTCTGCCTTGGTGTCACTCATGATGTGCTCCTCCCTTTAGCTTGCCGCAGGGCGATAGACAGCATCGCTGCCCACCAGCGGCACGCCCGTTGCGCGCGAGGTCTCGACCGTCAGCGAGCGGAGATCCTCGGGTTCGAGATTGTGCACGTCCGTCTTGCCGCAACATCGGGTTAGCATCGACGCTTCCATCAATGTGGCCTCTACAAAGCCCGAGACGCTCTCAGCAACGTGCTCGGCATCCGACTCGCCGGCGCCTGCCGCGATCAGCGCGGCTTCGCCGATCATGACCGCGCTGGCTCCCATCGCCAATGCCTTTGCCGCGTCGGCCCCGCCCCGGACACCCCCGAAATAGATCAGGTCTATGTCTTCCTCGCGGTTGATGGCCCGCAGCGCCTCGATCGCCTCCGCCAGGACATCGATCCGCGGGGGAGCGCCTGCCTCCGGCGGTCGCAGCGCGCAGAGCGTGGCAAAGTCCATACCCGCCTCCGTCGCCGCGCGCACGTCCGAGCCGACGTGCTCCGGGCCCACCGTGACGCCGATGGGAATGTCCGGCGCCGCTTCTCGATACGCCCCAAGTGCTTGGCGAAGAGCGTCGGCATCCAGCGGGCCGCTCGCACTGCCGGGGTCAAGCTCCACAGCACTCGCGTCGCCAACCGGCCCCGGCGCCGGTTCAAGCGGTGCCACCCGGATCACCAGCGCGCCGCCCGCCGGCAACTCGACACCAACTGGCACGCGTAGGGCCATCTCCGCGTCGCGCGATACCTGGCACAGCCCAGCCAACGTACTCTCGGCCAGCTCAGTCAACGGGAAGCCCCCGACAGCGACGGGACCCGAGAGCGCCAGTGGTTTCGCGGCCCGCTCGCCGATCACCGTCCTCGTGTTGCACGGCTCCCGATAGGGATCGATCACCAGCCGAGTGAGATTGGCCGGCAGAAACAGCAGGTCGCCCAGGGACGCCGAGTGCTCCTCGACGCGTGGGCGGTCCCGGCTGTCGGCGAGCTTCCGGGCCAGGAAGTCCAGACGCTCGCGCTCGCTTTCGCCCATGTCCCGCGCGAGATGGTAGACCTGTTCGCGGACCAGCCGACTGTACGTTCGGCTATCCGTCTCATGGTCACAGCGCATGCAGCGAGAGGCCTCGAGCACGGCAGCCCCTTCGTCCAGGCCGAGCTTCACTTCGGCGAAGGACCGGACCCGCTCGTCGGCAGGAAGTTCCGGTTCCTCGGCGGACGGGAGTTCTCCCCAATCGAGGGAGACCTCCGCTCGCTCGACCCGGTCCGCATGAAGCACCGGCTCCCACGCGCCGGTCAACGGCCGGCCCTCCAGGTACTCGCGGATCGACGCGGCCGCTCGGTGGCCCGACGCCACCGCCTCGATGACGGTTGCCGTTCCGTACGCCGCGTCGCCCGCCGCGAAGACCCAGGGCGCCGTCGTCTGGAGCGTGGAGCTATCGGCGCGATAGAGCTGCGCTTCCGTGACCTCCACGCCGTCTTCAGGCGCGTGCGCGAACTCGCCGGCCTGGCCGATGGCGTGCAGCACGGCATCCGCGTCGACGGTTGTAAGCTGTGAGGCATCGAAGGTCGGAGCGAACCGACCCGACGAGTCAAACACGGAGGTGCAGCGGGTGAAGGTCGCCCGTTGGACGCGACCCTCGCCGGTGAGTTCCGTCGGACCCCAACCGCAGTGGAACCGGATCTGTTCGTCCAGGGCCTCTCGCGTCTCCCAATCGTGAGCCGGCATGTCCTCTCGCGACTCCAGGCAGAATAGATCCACCTGTTCGGCGCCCAGCCGCAGGGCCGTGCGCGCGCTGTCCATCGCCACGTCTCCGCCGCCGATCACGACCACGCGCTTCCCGACATCAGGAGCGTCCCCGAGCTTCGCCTCGCGGACGAAGTCGATCCCCGCGGAAACGCCCGGTAGCCCCACGCCCTCGACTCTCAGCTCGCGGCTCGCGTGCGTGCCGGTGGCGAGCAGCGCGGCTTCGTACCCATCCGCCTGCAGATCGGCTAGCGAGAACTCCCGGCCAAGGGCGGTATTCAGCTTGACCTCAACGCCAAGCCTGCGGATGTGCTCGAGATCGAAGTCCAACACATCTGGCGGCAGACGGTAGTCGGGGATTCCGACCCGCATCATCCCCCCCACCACGGGCAGCGCCTCAAACACGCTCACCTGATAGCCTCGGCGCAGTAAGTCCGTTGCCGCGGTGAGGCCCGCCGGCCCTGACCCGATGATGGCGACTTTCTGCTCGCGAGAGGGCACGATCCGCTCCGGCCAGTCGACATCGCCGCCCCGCTCGTGGTCGGCCAGGAAGCGCTTCAGCGCTCGGATGCCTACGGGCTGATCGCTCTCGGCTCGGCGGCAGTGCGCCTCACACGCGTGGTCACATACCCTCCCGCACGTGCTCGGGAAGGGATTCTCCTCGCGCACGATCGCCAGCGCCTCGCGAAACCTGCCTTGCGCCACCAGCGCCACATACGCCGACACGTCCGTGCAGACGGGGCACGCCCTCTGGCAGCATGTGAGCGATGCTGATGCATCCGGAGAGAACTCAACGTACCGCAATCTCAACCTCCATGCGTGGTGGTCGGGCCGCTGGGCTATCCATCTTGAGTCACCGCATCCCTCACCGGCAGGCCGGTAATAGCGGCGGCTTGCGGAGTGAGGGCCACAAGGTCGGATCGGTCCAGCTCGTGCACGTTCTGCTTGCCGCAGGCCAACGCGATCGCGGCGAGTTCCGTGGCCATGCCCTCGAGGAAACTCGCCACGCGCTGGGCAGCCTCCTCAACATCCAGCCGCGCGACCAGGTCCGGATTCTGCGTGGCAATGCCGCGAACGCAGTTCCCGACATGGCAGCGCATGCAGGCGATGCAGCCCATGGCGAGCAGCGCCGCAGTGGCAACAGACACCGCGTCCGCCCCCAGCGCAATCGCCTTGGCGGCGTCGGCGCCGTCGCGGATCCCCCCCATGAGGACGATCTGCAGCTCGCCCTCCTGGTCGATCTCGCGCAGCCCGTCGACAGCTTGGACAATCGCCGCGAGCGAGGGAATTCCCACGTGCTCGGTTACTACCTCAGACGAAGCGCCCGTCCCGCCCTGCATGCCGTCGATCGCGACGAAGTCGACTTTGTCTTTCAGCGCGATCTTGATGTCGTCCTTGAGCCGGCCCGCGCCGATCTTCAGGCTGATGGGCACGCGCCAATCCGTCGCCTCGCGGAACTCCTCGATCTTGATCACCAGGTCGTCAGCGCCGAGCACGTCCGGATGCCGGCTCGGGCTGCGCAGATCGATCCCTCGCGGGATGCCGCGGATATTCGCGATTTCCTCGGTGATCTTGCTGCCCATGAGCTGCCCGCCGAGGCCTGGCTTTGCGCCCTGGCTGATGTACAGCTCGACCCCGTCCGCGCGCAGCATGTCGTGAGGGCTGAACCCATAGCGTCCCGCCAGACACTGGTAGATCATCTGGTCGGCGGCAGCGCGCTCCTCGGGCATCATGCCGCCCTCGCCCGTGTTCGTCGCCGTGCCAACCATCGCCGAGGCGCGGGCCAGGGCGATCTTGGCGTTCTTCGACAGCGCCCCGTAACTCATCGGCGCGATCATGATCGGAATCGAGAGCGTCAGCGGCGTGCCCCCGAACTTGCCGCCGAGAGTGGTGGCCAGGTCGCAACGGTCGCGGACATCGTGCAGGTCGCGGATCTCATTGGGGTCGAACGTGAAAGCCAAGTCGTCGAACGTGGGGAGTTCGCGGAACGCTCCATAGCCCCGAACTCGGTACCGGCCGATCTCCGCCTTGGTGGTGATATCCTTGACCACCATCTCGTCAAAGAGGGGCCCGTGCGTTGGTTGAGGGGC
Source organism: uncultured Armatimonadia bacterium (assembly GCA_964555935.1). Classification (GTDB taxonomy): domain Bacteria; phylum Armatimonadota; class Zipacnadia; order Zipacnadales; family VGFC01; genus CAZKUN01. Next base: position 5,990 of record CAZKUN010000065.1, read on the forward strand.
TTTTCGCGCATCCGCGGGCGAGTCGGCGCCGCCCTCGCCACGCTCATAGGCCGAGTAGTGGTGGAGCTGCTCGCTCGATGCGACCTTCTGGAAGTTTGCCGGCGCGCTGATCTCGTATCGGTCCAGCAATTCCCGAATCTCGGCGTCCTCTTCGGGCGTCATGTCTACGATCTCGGCATCCGTGCCAAGCTCCTCGATGCGACCGCCGACATAAATCGCGCCCGCAACGATGTCCTGGCCGACGGCGCGTCCGCTGTCGCCGCAGATCACGATCCGACCGCCCATCGCCATGTATCCCGCCATGAAGTTGGCGCGGCCGCCGCACAAGATCAGGCCGCCCTTCATGACCTGGCCGGCGCGGCTGCCCAGGTCACCCTTGACGACGATCGTGCCATCGCGCATGGCTATGCCCGCGAGCGCGCTTGCGTGCTGGTGGACGATGAGGATTCCGGAGAGCAGGTTGTCGCCGAGGCCCCAGCCTGCGTTGTTGAGCACCTCAATCGCGGGGCCGTCTGACAGTCCCCCGCAGAAGTACCCCACGCTGCCGCGAATCGTCACCTCGGCACGCGCCAAGATGCCCACGCACAACTGGTGTCGGGCGTCGGGGTTCTCGATGACGATCGGCTCGCCTTCTTCGGCGAGCGACCGCACCAGACGGTTGACTTCGGTTACGCTCTTGTCTCTAACGTCGATCTCGACCATGTCTTGAATGTCCCGGGAAAAGGTTCGTATGTGGATAGTCGCTCACCGGGGAAGAGCCTCTGCAGCGAGACCTCCTCCGACGCGACAGCCACCGCATCGTCTCGTTCCAACACGACCATCGGTTTGGCGGCAAGCGTGTCCTTCGCGAATCCTATCGCGTCGGATGTGGACACCAGGAAAGAGAACGTGCCGTCCAACTCCTTGACCGAGTCCTCCAACGCGCCGTCAAGGGCGCTCCCGGAGGCCATCTTGTCGGCCAGGTAGACGGCGATCAGCTCCGAATCGTTCTCCGTGCGGAACTGAAATCCCCGCTTGATCAGGCGCCTCTTCATCTTGAAGTAGTTCGTGATCTGCCCGTTGTGGACGATTGCCACATCGTTGAAACCGTAGGCCCAGAACGGGTGCGAGCCGCGGACGTTCACCACGCTCTCGGTGGCCAGCCGCACGTGTCCGATGCCATGCGTACCTTCGAAGGTGGATATGCCGTACTTCCCGTCCACCTCCGCGGCCGTACCGACGTCCTTAATGACCTCCAGGCGGTTGCCGATGCTGAAGACCTCCACCGCGGCGTCGTTCGTAAGGGCATAAGACAGGCCCTTGAGGTCGTCATCGTAGTCGAACTCGACCCGCAGGTACTCCGCCTCATGGCGCGTGCCGATTATGCGCGCGCCGTGCTCGGCCATGACCGCCAGCACGCTCTGCTCCAGGGCCGGGGCTTCCGGCGAATCCTCCGCGCACCCCAGGTAGGCGCGGCAGATCAGCGCCGAACCGTTCGCGGTGTGATACAGCGCGAACCCGGTCGAATCCGGCCCACGGTGCTGACATCCATCCAGCATCTGCACCAGCAAGTGGCCGATGTCCCCCGGCCGGTTGAGCAGCAAGCCGCCTATGCCGCACATCTGTCCTGTCTCCTCAACGCATGGTCTATCTGATGTGTGGGAAACGCTCGCGAATCTTCTCGTCGATGTCGGCCGGGATTCCCTGCGGCTCATGCTCGTCGAGAATCTCGCGCACCCGCTGATGCGCGCGCTGTTGCGCATCGAGACTTCCCGCGGCGGCCCACTGGGCCCGGGGCTGCCTGTCGCCGACCGTCGGCTCGAAGAACTCGCTTCGCATGTGCGCGACCGTGTGCGCCTGGCCCAGGAAATCCCCGCCAGGCCCTACTTCCTCGATGAGGTCGAGGGCGAGCGTCTCGTCGGTGACCTCAATCCCCCGCAGGACGCGCAGGCACATCCCGATGATCTCGTCATCGATCACGAGTTTCTCGTATGAGACAGTGAGATCAAACTCCATCAGGCCGGCGGCGTCGTGGATGTAATTCGCCCCCGACATCGCCACGAGGAGATTCATCATCCCGCCCTCGTATCCGGCCTGACAGTCAACCACCTTCGAGTCGCTCATGCCGGCGGTCGAGTAGTACGGCAGCTCGTAGCGTTGAGCCATCTGACTCACGGCGGCATTGATCATCCCGCGTTCGATGGCGCCGGAGACATGCTCGAGCGTGCGCATGTCGTTGGCGCTCCCGACACTGCCAAACAGCACTGGGCACCCCGGGCGAACGAGCTGGGTCATCACGACGCCCGCCAGGCTCTCGGCGCAGTGCATCACGACGTTCGCCGCCAACGTCACCGGCGAGGTCGTCCCACACAGCGGCTCGGTGGGCACGACGACGGGCAGGCCCTGCTCCGCCGCGTAACAGGTCATCTCGCCGTAGTGGTCGTCGATCTTCAGCGGGCTGATCATGAGCGTGATGAACGAGACGAACGGACGCTCGCGGAGCTGGTCGATCCCGCCCGCGATCAGCGACGCCATCTCGACCACGTCCCGCATCCCGTTCAGCGTGTAGATTCCACCCATCACGTGCTTCGTCGTGTTGGTCAGCGCTGAGTAGAACCGGTTCGGGTCCACATGGTCGACGTTCTTGATCTCGTTCGGGTACACGTTGATCGTGAAGACATGGATGTTGTCGAGCGCGTCGATGAGCTTCGCAACCAGTCTGGTGTCTTCGTTGGTAGACGGGCGACGGTCTCCCGTCTCGAGGTCGAGCACGTTGATGGCGGTGCCGCCCGTGCCCAGGTACACGTTGCTGCCTTCAAGCACGGCGTCATGCGCCGGATCGCGCCCGCAGAGCACGACGCGCCGAGGCGCCGACGCGATGGCGTCTTCTGTCATCGCCCTCGGGATGCGGACAACGCAAGTCTCCTCATCGACGTCCGCGCCGGCGCGTTTGAAATGCTCCCGCCCTGTCTTGGTGAATACCTTGACGCCCGATGACTCGAGAATCCGTAGCGCGCCGTCGTGGATTCTGCCGGCTTCGTCGTCCGTCAACGGTTTGTACTGACCACCTTGAAATGGCAATCTCTCGTCCTCCAGGCGGCTGAGGTCTTTCCCGGCCGGGGGTCCGTAGTCCGTCAGGGATGACATTGCCCCACGCTTGCCCCTCGGTGTCAGGCTGCATTCCCCGGCACGATGCGAATGACCTTGCCCCCGAGGCCCCCGAGTGCTGAGCGTCGCGCCCCGAGAGGGGGCGGCCACATTGAACAGCACGCCATACGATGGGATTAAGGCAATAGCGAAAGAGCGTGGCTGCACGGCCGCGCGCGCGGATCACTCAATAACGGCCACATTCTCCCAGTCCCTGATGCTCAGACTCACGTCCCAACCACCCTTCGTCCGACTGACTGCGGGGGTGTTGGCTTCGGGCTTCCCCTCGACGTTGAACACCGTTACGCTCGGCCGGGTCGGGTGACGCCAGGCGAACGTGCCGGACACGGCCGTCACGATGCGTTCCCGCCCAATGATCCACCCCTCGTGCAGCTCGACTGGGGTGATGGGGTACATGCGGTTGATCGGCCCAAAGTCAGCCACATGCGGAACTCCGCCGGCCGCCGAGGCGACATAGTGGTAGTCGGAACTGTAGTGGTAATAGAGGGCCCCATGGCGCAGGTACGTGATCGCCGCCTTCATGATCAGTTTGCTGTAGTTCCTCTTGACATGCTCCTCGTCCGCGTATCGGCCTCTGAAGTAGCCCTCTCGGACGCCCAGGCCGATCGGTGACGCCAGATGGCCGCGCGTGAGCACGCGCAAGAGAGGCGGCTTCTCGCCTTCCCCGATGGCCAGCGGGTTGAAGCCGCTGAACTCCACTTCCGAAAGCCTGAAGGCCGGCAGCGCCTGGGTCTCCCGACTGGCAGCGTAGCTGTTGGCCACCACGACCTTGCCCTTGGCAAGCGCGTAGCGGATGAGTTCGGCACGCGACGTCGCCCCCGCCAGCCCCGTATCCAGATACGTCCTCTCAATACGCCCGGTCGCCAGATCGACCTCGGCTGAGATGCCGTCCCACTTATCATACGTGCGCTCCATGGACGGCCAGCCATACGAGAAGCTGAAGCAGTCCACGTAGATGCCGTCCAAGCCGACTTCCTCGATGGCGAACCGCGCCAGATCCATTAGCCTCTCATGGTGGGCGTTCCCGACAACTGGGTAGGCGAACAGGCTGAGACCGCGGGTGCCGTACATGTCGGCCACCTGGATGATGTGCTTGCCGTCCGCGTCCTGAATCAGGCTGGACTCCATTCCAGAGGTCAGTCCAAGGTCCTCGATCAAGTCGCGCCCCGCGCGTGGATACGCAAGATTCGATGTCCCCGAGGCGGATCCGGCAAGCTCTGCGAACAGCGCCTCGCCGCGCTCCAGCGACAACGGTACGGCAAAGCTCTCGATACAGGCCATCACTTGGATGTCTGGGTCAACCTCGCGGAACGCCGCGGCCGCCTCCTGCATCATCTCCTTGTACCGCGCGCGCGTGATCCGTTCCTTGGTGCTCATGTCGACGTTGTAGTAATCGAGCCACGGCATCAGCGCCACGAGCCTGAGGTTCCTCTGCGCCACGTATTCCCTCAGCAAGTCGGGATCGCGAACGTACCGTGCGAATCGCTGCACCTCGAAGAAATCCCACGGCCCTCGAATGGTGAAGTTCGCTCCCCATTCCCTCCTCAAGCGGTTGATGAACGTCCAGTAGTCATCCGCCTTTCCCATCGGCCGCAAAGTCCATTCGAACGTGTGGGATCCCCCACGGTCCAGGCCGATCCGCTCGGCGCGGAAGCTGGCGCGGTTGGGCTGGCGCGAGGCGGCGAACTGGCGACGCAGCACGTTGTCCTCAGCCACCACGCCTAGCGACGCCTTCTCAGCTGCGATGAAGATCGTGGGGTTCTCGGCCACGGTGTCGACCCGCATCTCGCTCACGCCGGCCAGCAGGCAGTCTCGGAAGGCATCAGGCGTCGACACGCCATGGCGGACCATCACGCCGATCGGCTCGCGCCCGGTGTTGGTCAACGTATCGCTCACCTCGACCACATCGCCCCGAAGCTTGACACGGCGCTCGATCCGGTACGACCCGCAATCCGCAATGACACGGGCCGAAGCGCGACCGTCCCGCTGCACGTCGGGGTGCCACGCGGCATGCTCGCGCTCGCCGGGCTCCCAGGACAGAGCGTTCCAGCCGACACGGTCGCCTGGATGGGAGAAGTGGCTGTCAATGCCGAACGTCTGTCCGTCTCGGATCAAGTGCATGCCGCCATGGGCGCCGATGCGCACCTCAGCGGCACGGTTCCTGAGTCGGATCGTCTCGCCCAGATCCGGCAGCGGCACCAGGTGGGCCTCGACCCGCTCCTGCCACGTGGCCAGAGGGATCGTGCCGATGGCCACCTCGTCCAGGATCAGGTCGAACTGCTCGCCTTCGACAAGTCCGCGGCGCAGGTTGTTGGTGACGGTGAGCTGGTTAGGCTCAGCCGAGTAGACCTGGTCGTCCTGGCCCAGAACCCGGTAGTGGGCCAGGTCCGAGATGTCCAGCATGTACCAATACAACTCGTCGCGATCCGCGCGGATCCTCTCGTCCAGCGTGGCGTCGTCGGGGCCGAAGAACGTCAACAACGAGGTGCCCATCCCAGCGGTCGTGCCCCAGTACGGTTTGGGGGACAGTTTGTCGTTGAAGAACACTTCTGACTCGGCCTCGCGGTTCAGGAGGCGCAGCGTGCCGGTCTCGGTGGTCGCGGCGAGCTGCTTGCCATTCAGCGTCAGTTCCAGGTAGTGGTTCCAGCCATCGGCCTTCGGCGTCTGCATCCTGGCCTTGAAGCGCAAGACCACCACATCTGTCGGGCTCTTGGGAACTGGCGGGAAGCTCGCCGCTTGGGTGGCAGGGCCCTCGGCGTTGGGAACGACGATTGTGCCTAGCTCATGAATCTGCGTGAAAGCCGTCGTCTGCGCCCAAGGTTCTTCGCCCATCACGCGACCGGCCGAAAGCAGCAGGCATATGACCGTCACCGCGCGCGCGGCTGCGTAACGGTGTCCTCGCAATGTGGTCTCCTCTTCCAGGTGACGTGGCCGACGCCGACGGCTCGTCCGGCTCGTGGGACGAGCTCGCAGCAGTTTCACACCCATGAACCCACGCCAATGATGGTCCCAGTTACAGTCTCACAGCCTCGTTCAGTTGGAGGGCTAGGCATCGGAAGGGCGTGGCTGCCTCGGGGTTCGCTGGTGGTGCGGCGCGGCCCTCTCGGAGTCCAAAGGGCCAGCTCGCGATAGGAGTCAAGGGCTAGAATGATGCAGCGTCACCTCATCGCGTGGGGCGACTGGACAGCCGAACGTCTCCATGTGGTAAGCGCGCATGTCGGCTCCGGAGACAGAAGCCGAAGCACACCACCGGGGGAATGCGGGCGCAACCGCCCTTCGCAGAGCGGGCCGCGTAGGGGTCGTAGACGAATAGTTGGGACAAACAGATCGGCCGTGTCGACTACTATGTACAGGGGAACTCGAGATCATGCCGCATGTCCTGATCTCGAGCTTCCCACTTCATACAGGACCATTCACCCCCACCAGACCCACAGAACCCGGACGGCGTCGCGCCTCAAGGACTGTCCGTGCCGGTCGGCGAAGTGAAGGCCGACTGTGTGAATGGCAAAGTGTCCCATCCGTTGGTCTCGCTCGAATTGGCGCGAGCACAAGGATCGGTGAGCCATGCCCCTCCGCGATCTTCTCAACAGAGGCGACATCCCCGACGACGCCAAGGCGTCCATTCGTAACGCGCTCGCCGAGCCAGGCGCCGACTGGCCGGCCCACGCCGATTCCGAAGCCAAGTTCCGCGCGCTGTTTGAGTCAACGCCCGATGCGGTTCTGTTGGAGGAACTCCCGGGCCTGCGGATCATCGACGCCAATCCGGCCGGCGTAGCCATGTACGGCGCCGCGAGCCGAGAGGAGCTACTGGCCACGGATCCTCTCACGCTCTCGCCGCCCGTGCAGCGTGACGGGCGGGACACAGCCGAGGCAGCGAAGGAGCACATAGACCGAACACTGGAGCAGGGGTTCAGCAGATTTGAGTGGTTGCACTGCCGGATCGACGGGACGCCCTTCGACGCGGAAGTGCTGCTCAGCCACGTGGAGATCGGTGGCAAGCCTATGTTTCAGGCTGTCGTGCGCGACATCACCGAGCGCAAGCGGGCCGAGGACCTCCACAGGCGAATGAGCGCGGGCCTGGTAAACGTGCTGAAGGCGGCCGACGAACTCATCGCGTGCCCTGACACCGACACCCTTCACAGGCGCGCGGTCGAATTGGCACGGGAGGAGTTGGGCGTCGAGCGGTGCGCGCTGTTATTGAGGGACGATGACGGCGTGCGGGGCACGTACGGCACCGACGACGCCGGAAAGACGACTGACGAACGAGACGTGCACGTGCGCGATCACGAGCACTACGCGGCAGCCCTGCAACTCGTCGACGAACCCGAGCGCCGCTGGGGCGTGCACCAGACGGATCGCTCCCACTGGGACGGGGAAGAACCAGTCTCCGTGGGTGAGGGCTGGGTGGCGGTTACCCCCATCCAGACGACGAGCGATGCCCTAGGGGTGTTCGTGAATGACGCGGCGCTCACGGATGCGCCCGTCGACGAGACGCAGCAGGACCTGCTGGCGGTCTACTGTTCCATCCTCGGGCGGCTATTGGAGCGGAAGGGCGCCGAGGCGGCCCTCGCTGACTCCGAAGCCAAGCACCGCACTCTGTTTGAATCCACGGTTGACGCGGTGACGATCCTCGATGAGCAGGGGTTCATCGACTGCAACGACGCGGCGGTCCAGGTCTTCGGCTGCGCGACACGTGAGGAGTTCCTCGGCCTGGACCCGGGCGCTCTCTCCCCGCCGCGGCAGCCGGACGGTCGCGAGAGTCGGGCGGCCGTCGACGAACGGACCGCCGCTGCGATGCGGGAGGGGTCAGCGCACTTTGAGTGGCTGCATCGGCGCGTTGACGGGACGTTGTTCTCGGCCGACGTGCTCCTGAGCCGTTTCCGGCTTGGCACGCGCCCCGTGCTCCAGGCGACCGTGCGCGACATCACCGAGCGCAAGCAGGCGGAAGACGAAGTGCGTCGCCTCAACGAGGAGTTGGAGCAGCGGGTCGAGCAGCGCACGGCAGAGCTGGCCATCAGCGAGGCGCGCCTTCGCGCCATGTTCGACAACGCCGTCCACGGCGTCACGGTGGCCGACGCCAATGGCGTCCTAAGGGAGTGCAACGCCGCCCTCGGCCGGATGCTTGGCTACGCCCCCGATGAGCTTGCGGGCAAGACCTTCAGTGAGATCACCCATCCCGATGACCGGGAGTCGTCGCTCGAGGCCTTCACGGCTCTGCGAGCAGGCGAGATCGACGAATACAGCTTGGAGAAGCGGTACATCCGTGGCGACGGCTCGGTTCTGTGGGCGGAGATCGCCGCCTCCGCGATCCGGCACAGCGACGGCGTGTTCGAGGCCGGCGTCGCGATCCTGGCAGACATCACCGAACGGAAGGAGACCGAGGAGGCATTACTGGAATCGGAGGCCAAGTTCCGCGGCTTGTTCGAGTCTACGGCCGACGCGGTGTGGATCCTAGATGGAGGCCGATGCATCGACTGCAATGAGGCGGCGGTCCACATGTTTGGATACACGGACCGCGACGAACTCATTGGCACCCACCCCTACGATCTGTCTCCAGCGAAACAGGCGGACGGTCAGGACACCCTCGCGGTCGCAGAGGCGAACATGGTAGCCGCCATGCGGCATGGAGCCCATCAGTTCGAATGGCTCCATCGACGGGCCGACGGGACAGTCTTCCCGGCCGACGTAATGCTGAGCTGGCTGGACCTGCCGTCGGGCCCGGTACACCATGCAACCGTGCGCGACCTCACGGCCCAGAAAGATGCCGAGGATTCCCGCGCGAGGCTTGCGCTCAACATCGAGCAGACCCCGCTGGCATACATTGAATGGAACACGGATTTCGAGGTCGCCGAGTGGAATCCCGCGGCCGAGAGGATCTTCGGGTGGTCTCGGGACGAGGCGATGGGCCGCCACGCGGAGTTCGTAGTGCCGGGAGCCGCGCGCGAGCACGTGGATCAGGTGTGGCAGGCGCTCCTGGCACAGGGGGGGCGGCACGCGCAGCACGAATGAGAATGTCACCAAGGATGGGCGGTTGATCCTGGGCGACTGGCACAACACTCCGCTCGTTGATGACAACGGAGACGTCGTCGCGGTCGCGTCCATGGTGGACGACATCACAGAGCGGCGCGCGGCGGAGGAGGCGCTCGCGACCAGCGAACGCACGGCGAACGCCAGGCTGAACAGCACGTTCCAACTCCAGGGGATGCTTGGGCCCGACGGAACGTTGCTCGCAAGCAATCGCGCGGCGTACGCAATGGTTGGCGCCACGGAGGAGGATCTGCTGGGCAAACCGTTCTGGGAGTGCCCCTGGTGGACCCACGACCCCGACCTGCAAGGCCAGTTGCGCGACGGGATCGCGAGGGCTCGGCAGGGGGAGATCGTGCAGTTCTTGGCGACCCATCCCGTGGCTGACGGCACGCTGCGCCAGATCGACTTCAGACTGACGCCCTGCTGGGATGACGAGGGCGAAGTGGAGTTCATCGTTCCCGAGGGGCACGACATCACCGAACTCAAGCAGACTGAGGAAGCGTTGAGGGAGGCCAGGAAGGCTGCGGATGAGGCGAACCGGGCGAAGAGCGAGTTCGTCGCCAACATGAGCCACGAGATACGCACGCCGATGAACGCCGTCATCGGGATGAGCTACCTCCTGCAGCAGTCGGAGCTGTCGCCGAGACAGACGGATCTTGTCGGCAAGACCCAGTCCGCCGCGCAGTCCCTCTTGGGCGTCATCGACGATATTCTCGATTTCTCCAAGATCGAAGCCGGCCAACTTGACATGGAGACTGTGGACTTCGACCTCGACGGAGTGCTGCGCAACCTCGCCGACGTGACCTTGCTCCGGGCACAAGAGAAGGGCATCGAATTCCTGACGGACGTGTCCGCCGGCGTGCCGACGCAGCTCGTGGGCGATCCGCTACGGCTGGTCCAGGTGCTGACCAACCTCGCCAACAACGCGGTGAAGTTCACCGAACGAGGCAAGATCGCGGCCGGCGTTGTCGTGGCGGAGGAGAGCGATGACAGCGTCGCTCTTAGGTTCTCGGTCCGGGATACGGGTATCGGCATCGACGAGGAGCAGATCGCCAGGCTGTTCGAGGCCTTTACCCAGGCCGACACCTCAACCACGCGGCAATATGGGGGTACGGGTCTGGGTCTCTCCATCTGTCAGCGACTCGTGCAGCTGATGGGAGGGGAGATCACCGTTGAAAGCGCCCCCGGCGAGGGCTCAACCTTCGCGTTCACCGCGATCTTCGGGAAGCAAGATGCGCCCGCGCAAGCCCGGCGTCTCCCGGATGCCGACCAGACGATGGCAGTGGACGACACTATCGGGACGAGGCGTGAGACCGAGGCAGCGCCGGGCCTTGAAGGCGCGCGCGTGCTTCTGGTCGAGGACAATGAGTTGAACCGCCAAGTGGCCGAGCAACTCCTCAGCGCGGTCGGCGTGGACGTGTCGATCGCCGTGGACGGCGAGGAGGCAGTGCTCGCCGTATTCTCAGTCGAATACGACGCCGTGCTGATGGATATTCAGATGCCGCGCATGGACGGATACGAGGCCACCGAACGGATACGCAGCGATGAGCGGCACGCCGACCTGCCGATCATCGCCATGACCGCCCACGCCATGGCGGGCGACCGCGAGAAGGTCCTCGCGGCAGGGATGAACGACCATGTCGCCAAGCCGTTTGCGCCCGAGGAGCTATTCGCCACGCTGTCTCGCTGGGTATCGGTGGTCCCCGGCGATCCGAGCCGGGATAGGGCCAAGGAGGATCACCCGGCGCAGGCCGCCCAGGAGTACCCCACGCTGCCGGGCATCAACGTCGCGGCCGGCCTCGCCCACACAGGGGATGAGTGGGGCTTCTACGTGTCGGTTCTCGCCAAGGCCGTCGCCGGGCACAGAGACGATGCAGCCGAGATCGAGGCCGCCATGGCCCGGTCAGACTGGCAATCCGCGGAGAGACTGGCTCATACTCTCAAGGGCGTTGCGGGGATGATCGGAGCCGAGGGCCTGCAGGCAGCCGCGACTTTGGCGGAGGCGGCGGCGGGGCGTGAGGACCGGCAAGCCTGCGAGACATACTTGGTCGCCCTGCGCGGCGAGTTCGAGCGTGTACTGGACGCCGCGCGCATTGTCGATTCGGATGTCCTCGGGACGCGCCCCACGGACTAGGCCATTGATTCGGTTTGGTGGGGGCGATTGATCCTGTATGTATAGTCGACACGGGCCCTGAGTTTGCCCAACTTTCTTCGTAGAGCCCCCTATCGGCGATACTTGAGCGTCTCCATCGGCGTCGGCGCCGCGACCTGATTCGAGCAACCGATGATGCAGCTAGAGTGCTCAGAGGGCGAGAGCAAACCCAACACCCACGCGTCAGGCCAGGCTCTACCAGCGACCTCACGGCGCCTCATTCATCTGACGGCCGCAGCCAATACTGCCGCGTCTGCCCGAGGGCGAACTCCTGGCGCGCTACCCCATCGGCGCTACCGCCCCCGATTGGCATCAGTAGGTCGCCATCACAAGTCCCGCCACGAGAACCAGACCACCCCTACGAGAGCGAAGAGCAGAGCGGGCACGCCGAAGCCGACGAGGAACTTCCAGGTCTGCACCTCGCTGAACGTCGCGCTGTTGTGCCGGGGATCGATCTCCGTACCGCCGCGGTTGCTCATGTCGCTGACCGTCACCCTCACCGGATCGCCGGGATCGAACGACAGGCCGCTGAGCAGCACGGTCTTCTGGTCTGGATCGTAAGCCGTCGTCGTCGCCAGACGCGTGGTGCCCGGAGGGCTCTCGACGGTGTAGTTCTCCAACGCCTCCACCTCCACCGGGTCCATGTCCTGGGAGAAGGTCACCGATACGGTGGCGCGCGTCGCTTTCACCTGCGTCACGCGTGGGGGGCGATCCGTCGGATCGCCGGCGGCGGCATCAGATTCGGCCGCCGCGGGCTCCGGGGTCGGGGCCCGTCCCGCAGCATTCGGGTTGGGGGCGGGGGTCGCGAGGGGCGGCGGAGCGGAGGCCTCGCTCATCGGACCGGCCGCGCTTGCCGCGGGCATCGGCGGCGCAAACGCTGGATACGGCGTGGGGCCGACCACGCCTCTCGCGCCACCGGTCACGCCCTCACCCGGCCGGTTGGCGGGAGGGCCAGGAGGCTGGGGCGCCGCGGGTTCGGGAGTTGGGGTCACTTCCTCCTCGGCCGCGTCAGCTTCGGGGATCGCCTCGGGAAGCGGAGCGGGGGATTCGGTTACCGGGTCGGCCTCTGGCTCATCCTCGCTCTCCGCGGGGGTCGTCTCCTCCGGCGTCGATTCCGGAGCTGGCGTCACTCCCTCCGCATCCCGGTCGGCCTCGGGCTCGTCCTCGTCTTCTGGTGGGATCGGCCCTGGTGGCGCCTCATCAGGTTCCTGGCTCACCGTGTCCCCCGGATCATCGGTCTCCCTCTCAGCCACGACCGCTGCCGGTGTGATCCGTGGGAGGCTGAATCCGGTCATCACCACCGTAGGCGTCGCGGGGCGGTAGACCGCGGCCCTCGCGCCGTCGTCCCCCTCATCCTCATTCGGGTCATCGTCAGAGTCCTCTTCGGAGGAATCAGGGGAGGCTTCGTCTTCCGGGTCGGCCTCTTCGTCGTCCTCGCTCTCCACGGGGGGCGGCCTGGAGGTCGCCTCATTCGCTCCAGGGCTGACCTCGTTCCCCGCACCATCGGTCACTCCGTCGACGGTGACGGTTACCGCTTCGGTCACCTCGGGGTCGAGTCCGCTCAGTCTGACGGTAGCGGCCGCCGAGTCATAGACGGCAGTCTGCGGCACGTGCCGATCGCCGTCCGGATCCTCCACCGTGTAGTTGTCGAGCTGTTCCGCGCTGTCGCGGTCGACGTCCTTGGAGAAGATGATCGACACGCTGGTGCTGGTCGCAGAGCAGGAGACCACTTGCGGCGCTTCCGAGTCGCGGAGAATCTCGGGCAGCCTGCCGGTAAGGCTGGCCGGCGACATGTACTCGGCGCCGGCAAAGGCGAAGACGGTGCCCGCCACATGCCACAGCAGCAGCAGGCCGATAATTGAGATGATGGTGTTGTTGAAGATGGCGCTCATGGTCACGCCCAGCGAGACGAGCATGAGCAACGCCAGACCGACGATGGCGATGCCGCTCACCATCGTGCCAAGCGTCACGTCGACGGCGCCGTATCGCCACGAGACGTAGGCGGCGGCGCTCGCGGCGACAAGGTACACGCCCCCTATCACCAGCGCGCGAGAGGTCAGCTTGGCCAGGATGTACTGCGTGCGGGTGCAGGCACGGCTGAGGATGCTGTCGGCGACGATCTCGGACTCCAGCGACACCGACCCGGCGCTGAGGACGATGATCACAATGCTCCACACGTTCAGGAAGACGGCCAGGTAGGCGGCGAGGGCGGAGGACGCCGGGGTCGATCCGGGCCCGCCGCTGACCAGCACCGCCACTGGCACGACCAGGAACGACATCAGCAGAACGAGCAACCAGATGCGGACCACCCACGACTTAGTCAGGGCCGCCACGTCCGCCTGCACCAGCGCCATCCCCGCCATCAGGGAGCGGCGGAGCCGCAAGGACAGTTGGCTCAGGTTGCTCGAGGATGCGAGTGAAGCCATTGGCTTGATCGGCCTCCAGAAGATTGATGAACGCCTCTTCGGTCTGCTCCTTGGTCGTGACGACGTTGAGGACCTTAACGCCCAGTTCGGTGGTGGTCAGAAGCACCTTGCCCAGGGGTGTCGCGAGACTGTCTGACGGCGAGAACATCACTTCCCACCAGTTCCCGCGCTGTTGGAAGTCCACGACCTCCGGCATCTCGCTGAACCGATCGCTCAGCGCGCTCAACGTCTGCGCGTCGCCAGTGATCTCTAGCTCAACGCCGTTGCGGCCGGTGCTCTGCTTGAACTGGGTCATAGAGCCCTGAAAGATGAGTTTCCCCTCATAGAGCACGCCAACATGGTCGCACACGCGGTCGATGTCGCTGAGGATGTGAGACGAGACGACCACGGTCTTCGTCTGCCCCAACTCGCGGATCAGGTCGAGGGTGTACTTCCGTCCCGCCGGGTCGAGACCCGACGTTGGCTCGTCCCAGAGCAGCAGCTCCGGGTCGTTGATCAGGGACGCGGCGATGCCCAAGCGGGTTCTCATACCCGTGGAGAAACTCTTGATGGCCTGCGACTGGGCCGGCAGCAGGCCCACCGCGCGGATCAGCGACGCGAGGCGCGGCTTGCGCACGTCCTTGGGCAGACCGAAGAGCTTCCCGATGAAGTCAAGGTAGGTCAGGGGAGTCATTTTGGGGGGAAGCTTCGCGTGGGTTGGCAGATACCCGATACGCTGCCGAAGGTGCGCGGCGTTGGGAGTCATGGGCTGGCCGAACACCTCCACCCGCCCCGCCGTCGGCCTCTGCAGGCCGAGCAGCAGCTTGATGGCGGTCGTCTTCCCGGCGCCGTTAGGCCCGAGGAGACCGAACACATTCCCCGCCCCCACCGTCATGCTGATCCCGTTCACAGCGATGAGGCGGCGGTTGTAGATCTTAGTCAAGTCGTGGGTTTCGATGAGGGGCATGGTGTCTCTGTTCCCGGAGTCTAACGGCAGGGCGCCGGCGCCACCGGGCCGATAGACGCCCGGCACGCGTCAGTCCTGTTCCGCCAGGTAGTGCTACACTTGCCCGAGCACCGATGTTTCGGGCGGGGCGAGTGGGACTGGCAATCGACCGAAAACTCGGGAATCGCGAGATTCTGAAGGGGTCTACGTGAGCCTCTTACTCGGTTCTCTTGCCGAAGACGACCCCCTCAACTGGCATCACTTGGTGATCCGGCGTCCTTGGCGACCTCTGCGTGGAGCTTCAAGTTCGCGTAGGGCGCGTCGAGGGGCACGGCGCACTCGGGGCCGATGATGTCGATGCCGACTGCCACCTTCTCCGCCACATCGCTCCTGATGGCCGCCTCATCCCCCGTGCGGATCACGTCGAGATTGCTCGTGCCGCCCATCAGCCCGATCCGCCCGTCAGCCAGCTCCATCGCCGTCGCGGCGGGCACTCTCGAATCGAAGTGGAAGCAGGCGAAGCCCGTCTCGCCGATGTAGCCGAGGCGATCCGACGTGTCGCCGCAGATGTGCAGCACGATCGGGACATCCAGCTCGGAGTTCAGGTACTGGTGCGTCTCAAGCAGGAAGTCGCGATACGTCTCGGGCGAGCAGAGATCGCGAGTCGCGTGATCCGCCAGGCACAGAACATCCGCCCCGGCCTCGATCTGCGCGCGGCCGAAGATCACCGCGACCTCTTTCAAACCCGCCATCGCGCGCTTGACCGCATCAGGATCGAGGATCGTGTTGATCAGGAACTCCTGGATCCCGAACAGGTGGTATCCGAGCGTCCAGGGCCCGAAGACCTTGCCCATCACGGCGACCTCGTCGCCGAACCGGCGCTTGAGAATGCCGATTGCCTCCAGCGGAACCGCGCAACCCGAACGTGTCAGCAAGTCGTCGGGTATTTCGACGCGATCGCTCAGCGTGTACGGCGCCGTGCGGCAGTCGGGCATGTGGCCCTCATCGCCCCAGTTGACGGGGCAGCCCAGCGCTTCGGATTCGTGCCAGACGCTGAACAGCGGCATCACGTTGTCATGCCCCAGCACATCGTGGCCCGCCGAGGCGAGCCCCGCCATCTTCTCAGCGTCGACGTGCGCGTCGGGAAATGAGATCCCAACTTCTTGCATCAGATCGGTCGTGATGACCGAGGTCGCGCTGCCCACCGCCGGGCGCTGAGATGCCTCGCGGGCGAGGGCCTGCAGGAAGTTCTGGCGCGGCGTGTCTGGTTTGCCCATTTGGTTCGGTCACTCCAGTTCCGGTGCGGCCTCGGCGCCTCGCGACATCTCGGCTGAGCGCAGCGCCAGCAGCGATTGCAGCAGCAGCGCGCGGTCCGGCATGCGCCACCAATCCAAACCATCGACTTGGCGGAGGCGTTCCAACTCGGCATCTGCGATTTCGCGGGCCCACGCCAGATACTGTTGCTCTCCCAACACTCGAGCCAGCCGCACCAGCATCCGGATGCCGTGGGCGCTCCCGCGCCATGTCCAGGCTCCCTCTGATGTGAAGGGCCGCGCCTCCCGTCGCGATGCAGCCGCCACATCAGCAGCCCAAGGGCGGAGCAGGTCGGCCAACTCAACATCCCCCAGGGCATCCGCGACCCCTGCCACATGAACCGGGGTGCCGACGCCGGCGGAGTGCTCCCAGTAGGTGCGCGGGCGATAGAACCCCGCGCCCGTGTAGACGGGCACTTGGGCCAGCTGGGGGTCGTGGCGAATCGCCGTTTCGCGCTCTTGCGAAGTGCGGAAGCAATACCGCGCGGTCCGCTCGTACCGCCGTCCATCCAGGTGCAGATGCTCTATGAAGATCCCGCTGTCAGCATCGTAGCAGTGCTGCGCCAGCCCCATCGCCAGCCGCCGAGCCATTGTCTGCAGCTTGCCCGCCAGCGCCTCTCCCCCGCGCCTGCGACTGAACTCGCGAGCCCCCTCGACGAGCGCGCTCGCCATCATCGCCACGCCGCGCGTCTCCGCCCAATCGCCGGGCGGCATCGGAGCGTTCTCTTGCCACCCGACCGCGCCGAAGAAGTTCGGCACCAGTCCTGATTCGGGGTGCTGAATCGCTGCCCACTTGTCGATCATCTGTTCGGCCCATCCGAGGCAGTCAGCGTCCCCCGTCTCACCGTAACACGAGCCCCACCAGTGGATCATCCGCGCGCCGGCGGTCTCAAACGCGCAGTGCCCGGCGTTGCGGACCATGGCGGGCCGCCGGTCGGCGTCGCTGAAGCCATACTCGCAGAACCGGTTGTAGTCCATGCTCTCCGCGTCGGTGACCAGCCCGTAGTACATCGCGCGGAACATCCGCTGCATCTGCTCGGGGCCATGCCGCCACAGATCATCGAGCGGGAGACCAGGAAGCGCGCCGCTGTTCCTCGGCTTGAAGTGCGGCGGGGAGTTCACCTTCGTTGAGGCGCATCCCGCGTTCAGAACATCAAACCCCGCCTCCTCGCCGAGATACCCCAACCCGCTCCGCGCGTCGAAGCCATGCTTGACGAAGGTGGCGGCCATGTCGTCGACCAGTTGGCCCAGGTCGGCGCGACCGGTCAGCGTCGCGAATTCCCTCAGGAGCGGCCAGAGGTCGAGATCGGCGAGGAAGGGTTGGTGATCGAGCGGGGTCTCGGGAAACCAGTAGGTCTGGTGCGTTCCGTCCGGTTTCCGGTGCCCAAGCGAACGGTAACTTCGGCTGACGGGACGGCTGACCGTCAGGAAGAGCTGCCCATCCGCGTCGTCCAAGCGAGCGGTCTGGTACTTCAGCATCGCGTCGATGGTCTGGCCGACGAAGTCGAGGTACGGGTCAGGCGCATCGGCCGAGGCGGTGATTGGTCGCGGTCTTCCGATCGCGAGCAGGGCCGCATGTCGCCAGTCATCATCGGCGCCGGAACTGACCCGCAACGCGAAGTACCCGCCCGGGAATTGGCCGACGGGCAGCTCAAACTCCGTCGTCTCAGGTCGCAGGCGCTCGCCCCAGAGGGGAGGGCCGCCGTCCACAGGCGCGAGTTCCAGATCCACGTGAGCGGGGAGACTGGGGGTGGCTCCAGCACCCCGACAACTCGACCTGTCGGATCTGGAGATCCGACCTACGGGGGTCCCAGGACCGCCAGCAGCGCCTTGCGCCGGGACGACGCGGCCGGGAAGCGTCTCCCGGCCGTCCATGACCATGTAAGTATCGAGTTCGACCGAGAACCCAGGCGGCATAACAGGCTGCTCCCCGCAAGAACGACCATGCCACATCACCAGAGATACAGGATCACGACGAGCACGAGCGCGAACGCGCCCATGGCCGCCCAACTCCACCCGCTTCCGAGGACCTTCTGCACGAACGAGTCATCGATGGCGCTGGTCTCCGTCTCTTGGCCCTCGTCAGCATCGGGCATGAAGACCGGGACCGCGATGTAACACCCGACGACGAACGAGATCATCAGCCCCATGAAGGCGACGATGTTGTATGGTGGCGGCAGGACGTCCTCGAACACTGCGCAGAGGATGAAGCCCGCGAGCGACGCGATGGCGAGGCCGATGCCCATCAGCGCGTTGCGGTCGGTCCAATTGATCCCGACGCCACGGGTGCGGGCGAGCATGTCATCGACCCGCGCGGTCTCCTCGTCGGTCTCGTGGCGCATGGCGCGGCCGATGAAACTCCCGACGATCAGCAGGGCTATGCAGACCGGGAACGCCAGGAACGTGCGCGTCTCGGTG
Source organism: uncultured Armatimonadia bacterium (assembly GCA_964555935.1). Taxonomy (GTDB): domain Bacteria; phylum Armatimonadota; class Zipacnadia; order Zipacnadales; family VGFC01; genus CAZKUN01. Next base: position 24,398 of record CAZKUN010000065.1, read on the forward strand.
GTGAGCTTGAAGGCCTCGGCGCGGGCAGGATCGAGCGTGCCCCCGCTAAGATCGGCGATGAATTGCACGATGGGCGCGAGCATCGCGCCGATGGCGCCGAGGAGAATCCCGCCGACCATGGCGATCGTCGCGCCCATGGCGTTGGCTTGCCTCCAGAAAAGCGCGCCGGCCACGATGACAAAGATGGGCGGCTCAAAGACAGCCATAATATCGAAGTTCGCCTTGATGATCCCAACCTTGTCGACATAGAAGGCGAACACAATGCCGAGCGCGCCGCCGGCCGCCAGAAAACCGCGACCAAACCACAGGTACTGCTTGGAGGTCTTCCCCGGCAGGAAACGGCGGAAGAAGTCGTTCTCGGCGAGCGTTGCGAGCGCCGCCAGCAGAGCGCTTGCCGTCGAGTTTGAGGCCGCGACCAAGCCGGCCACGATCAGGCCGCCCAGCCCTATCGGCAACACGTCAACAAGCAAGCGGGGCAATATGCTATCTCCGGCGCCCAAGGGGTTATCCTGGTAGATGAGCTGCCCGCAGATGCCAGGGATGATGTAAGACAGCGTCAGGACGCCGGTCATCATGCCGGCGATGATGATGCCGCGAGAGGCATGCCGGACGTTCTTGCCCGCGAAGGAGCACTGCAACATGTACTGGCTCGTGCACCAGTACGGCAGCCCCAGCAGCGCGAACATGATGACGCTGCTGATGGTCGGCCACACGCCCGGATACTCAGCGCCGCTCTTCCAGAAAGTCATCACGCCGGGATCGACGTGATCGATGAGGCCGCTCAAGCCGCCGACGCTCGGGTGCTTCAGGCAGAGCGGAAGCAGGATCAGCCCACCGATGATCATCAGGAAGCACTGGATGACGGCCGAGTACGCCGTCGCCATGAAGCCCGCGAAGCAGCAATACAACACGACGCCGCCGCTGACGAAGATGATGATGCTCGTCGGCTCGACGTTCAGCACGGGCGAGAGCACGGTCGCCAGCGTGTACATGGCGTTGCCCGCGAAGAGCGCGTAATAGATGATCCACCAACCGGCGACCAGCAGGCGCAGGGCCAGGCTGTAGCGGGTCTCGAGGAACTCAGCGACGGTGGTGATGCGCAGGCGCCGCAGCCTCGGGACGAAGAACAGCGCGCTCCCCGCCGCGATCATATTCCCCGTCCAGGCGATCAGCAGCACGGACACCCCGCCGCCTCCGTAAGCAGCCCCGGCCGGGCCGACGAGATAGATCGCCGCGACGTTGGCGGCCATGACCGTCCCCGCGATCATCCACTGGTTCAGCGAGCGCCCCGCCAGGAAGAAGTCGTCGTCCTTCTTGATGAATCGGGCCAGATAGATACCGAACAGCGTGGTGCCTACCAAGTAGGCGAGAACGACGAGCGCGTTGACCATATCGGGTACTCCTGTGTGGGACGCGGGTTAGCAGGTCTGGCACGGTTCGCTCACCGCGGCGCAAGTCCTCTTTCTTGGGCGCCAGACACAGGGACTGACATTGACTCGCATCGCCATCGGAGGGTAATGTCTGCGTGCGGGGCACGATCCCGTGCCTCGGGCGTTCTATCATCCGGTGCAACCTGAACCCCAAGTACAGGAGAGATCCTTGCCATGATCCGAAAGACTGTTCCCGTATTGCTGATACTGGGTCTTCTGGCTTCGACGACAGCCTTCGCCGCGGACTGGCCGAACTTCCTCGGGCCCACCTTGGACGGCAAGGCCCCCGACGTCGAGATTAACAAGGACTGGGGCAACAACCCGCCGGCGGAACTGTGGCGCGTGAGCTTGACCGACGCCGGCTACGCCGGCCCATCCGTGGCCGACGGGAAGGTCTTCATCATCGACCACCGCGGCGCGGAAGACGTGGTGAGGGCATTGGCCCTCGACACGGGCGACACGGTCTGGGAATACGCCTATCCTGATCCGGGCGGCGCGAACAACGGTTTCGCGCGGGCCACGCCCTGCGTTGACGAGGGGCGGGTCTTCGTGGCCGGCCGCGCGGGGCAAATAGTCGCCCTCAACGCCGAGGACGGCGCGGAGATCTGGTCGAGGAACATCCAGCAGGACTTCAACGGCAAGCGCCCGCAGTGGAACTACACGGCCTCGCCGATCGTGCATGGTGAGAAACTCATCGTGGTCCCGGGCGGACCCAACGCGGCCGTGGCGGCGCTGAATAAGACCACGGGCGAGACCATCTGGGCCGGCGGAGGCTCGTTCGGGCCAGGGTACGCGCAGCCCGCGATCGCGACGATAAACGGCACCGAGCAGTACGTGTGTTTCATGTGGGAGGCTCTCGCTGGGGTCAACGCGGAGAGTGGCGAGCTTCTCTGGCAGGTTCCGTGGGAGACGAAGTACGGCGTCAACGCTGCCGTCCCGATCGTCGAGGGCAATTACGTCTTCGCCACGAGCGACTACGGCTACGGCGGCGGCGTCTACGAGATAACCGCGGCGGGCGCGCAGCAGGTGTGGGGTTCGAAGGTCATGAGGGCCCACTTCAGCACGCCGATCTACCACAATGACTTCATCTACGGCACCACCGAGCCGGGCGATCTGATCTGCCTGGGCCCGCGCGACGGGAGCGAGATGTGGCGTCAAGGCGGGTTCGAGAAGGGCGGTATCGTGCTCGTGGATGGCGTCATCATCGGGCTGGACGGCAGGGGGGGCGACCTGGTGATGGTGGAGGCGGCGTCGGGCGCGTACAACGAGTTGGGGCGCATCAAGCCGCTTGGTGGGCAGAGCTGGACCGCGCCCATCGTGGCCGACGGCAAGATCCTGGTGCGCAACACGACGGCTCTGGTTTGCCTCGACCTGATGTAGGCAGCAACCGACCGACGACTGAAACGGGCCCGGCAATTCGCCGGGCCCGTTGTGCGTTCTGGGGCAGCGTCAGCTAACGGCCTGCGTGCTCCGGCAAGCGCACGCGCCCCATCATTGCGTCACGGCGGCTCCCGGTTGCCGGCGGCGCCCGGGACGCGCGTGGGAGTGCGGCTCAGGGCTACCTCCAGGTCGCCCACGAGTTCCTGGCACGTCCGCGCGACGTACTGGACTTCATCCGTGGTGCCTTGGCGCGCGTAAGGCATCAGAACGCGGGCCGCCTCTAAGTAGGCCTTCCTATCGTATCGGCGGGACCAGGTGTCCATGACCATGACCAGCGAATAGGCGGAGTCGTCGCGGACGTCTGGATCGGGGTCTTCGGTCACGCGATACGCCATGGCGCGGAGCACACCCATGTCCCTCGATGCCTCGCTCCCGTCTTGGCGACCGACGTACCCGGCGAGCTTCCATGCCGCAGCACTCCGGACTCTCGGCTCTGGATCGGTGGTGAGCGTCTGAGTCACGACCTCCACCTGCGGTTTGTACAGTCCATGCTGAGACCGAAGGAGAAAGGAAACGGCGAGCGCGCGCTCGTCAGCATCGCCGGTACGAAGTTGGTCGAGCAGCTTCTCCTTTTCCCGAGTGTCGATGACGATCCCATGGCCCCAGATCCCCGTGAACTCGAGGTCGCCGAAGGGCCGGTACTCCCAGAACCGGCCGCCAATGGGCCACAGGTACAGGAACAGGGCCGCGCCCAGCAGAGCGAAGATCACTCTCCACATCCATGCGCGACGCCTTGTCTTCGTCACTAGGTCTCTCCCAGTCGGTGTCAGCTCCCGCCTCCGATGATCGATACAACGACCCCGCCGTTGGGCTCGGAGGTCACCAATACATCGACCACGATCAGGTCCTGGTAGGGCGGCTTCGGGTGATGCTTGGGCGGGACGGTCGAGAAGTGCCATGCCTGATCGTCGCCGTCTGACATGTGGTCCCCGGACTCCCACCACTTCTCCTCAACCTCAGCCGAAGAGTCGGGTTCCGCTGGGGGCGAGGGATAGTTGTCCCATCGCTCGACAGCCGGCGTTTGGGCGCGGAAGAAGTCCTCGAGCTGCTCTCGGCTCAGGCGCACCTCCGCGGTCACGTATGACCGAATGACGCCCGAGTAGGAGGAACTGACGACTTGCGCTGACGGGGGGAACTGCATGCCGGTGAGGCTCGATATGGTGGCAAGGTCGACCGGTTGGGGCTCCTCGGTGAAGGGGCCGACAATGGACCACACCCACCCGATCACCGACGCGGCAACCACGAGCAAGACAACGATACACCCGAGCGTCCCGGCCGAGATGCGCGCGGGCTTGCGACGGCTCTCTAGGATCTCCGAATTTGGGTTGGGCTCCAAGGCGGGACCACCTCTCCGCTGATCACTCAGACCACTCTTCGGGATGAGATGGGCGAAGTCCTGGCGCGCTTCTGTGATACTGGTCGGCGACGGCAGGAGTCCGTGCCAAAGTCTCAGGGCTGGCGTCTGATCGGCGAGTTGTTGGGGTGCATGCTGTTGCCGCGTGTAGGAGGGGTTTCAACCCCGACGCCGTGGCCTATGCGCGGGCCCAGCTATTTGCCGGCCCGTTGTAGTTCTGCACGAACCGGTAAGCCCGGGCCCCAGCGCTAGCACGACGCGTCGTAGCTTTGAGTCACGAACGCACCGTTTCCGTGGGTCATGGTTGCCGACGCCGCTTACCGCGGGAGTTTCGCGATCTCCTGGATGGACCCATCCTCGGGGTTGGCCACCATCGCGCGCCAGTTTCCGGGCTCGCCGGCCACGAAGTAGATCTCGCCCGAATCCCCAAACGCCACCTGCTGATGCACCGGCACCCCCTCAGGTAGGGGGATGGCTTTGGTTGTGTTGAATGGCAGATTGAGCGTATACACCCAGATCGCCCAGTCGCCTGAGCCCCGCGTGCGGGCGACAAACGCCACCCTATCGCGCGTTGCGGAGAGCACTTTTGGGGCGACGAACGGACCCACAAACGAATAGTCGGCCTGCGGCCGTCCCACTGGGTCAGGGTCCGGGGCCATGAAGCGCATCTCGTCCGTCAGCAGGACCCTGTAAACCATCATGAGATCGGGCGATCCCAGAAGTGCGATTCCCGGCTGCCCGGCGTACTCATAGACTCCCCTGCCCAGCACTCTGTATTCATGGGGGGCCAGCAGGTCCTCTGGCTTCGAGCCCTCATCGAGGCGGCGACCCCAGGCGGACCATGTTTGATCACGGACAGAGCAGATGGGCAGGTACGACCCCGCCATGCCCTCCCGGCAGAGCACTCCCGCTTCGTCACCATCCGCCATCCAGATCGGGGGAGCCCGGCGCGTTGGTCGGCTGTGAGGTGGAAGATCAACGGAGGTCACGTCCTGGGAGCCTGCAGACCACCACCGTAGGCCCGGCGTCCCCGGTTCCCGCCAATAGACCCAGCCCACGCGAGCGTGCCCGGGCGACCAACTGAGTGCGGTCCGCAGACCGCCATCGTCCAGCGAGGCCACCGCAGTCGGTTCAGGCTGTGTCGCACGCCAGACGATCAGATCATGTCGTGGCGCCCAGTCGTGCTGCAACATCCATGCCGCTCGCTCTTCCCCGGCGTCCACGGTTGCGTCCAGTGAGCCAGGCGCAGCCCTCCCCATCCGCGTTGCGTCGCGCAGCTTGAGGTCCACCCGCCACACGCCCCAGCTCGAGGACCCCAGCGGGTCACGGCTATTCGGCGCGCTGGCCCACAGAACGGAGGCGCCCGGTATGTGGCGCAGAGCGATGGGCGGCTCCTGTTCCTCTAACCCGTCCAGATGCGCCCAGATGTAGGCGCCATGCTGTCCGTCAGAAGCCACCGACGACATCGTCAGCAGGGCCGCGAGCCCGAGCAGGACGACTCTCTTTCTGGTCATGGTGCCGTCACGTCCCCAATCCCTCGTCCCACCCAGTCTTCGGGGCGGCACCGGTGAAGTCCTGGCGTGCTTTTGTAATCTTGGTCGGGGGCGGCGGACGGGAAGAACGGCGTCGGGGTTGAAACCCCTCCTACACGCGGCACGGCCTCGGGCGTCTTTCCCAGCGCAGGTACATGGCGACGCGCGGCGAACTTGGCCCGTCGTGTATCGGCGCCAGGCGACAAGGCTCACCGCGCCGACACGATATCGGGAGGTAGCAGATGAGACGACTGAATCGCGTGCTGTCGATCACCCTACTGATACTGCTCGCGTGCGCCGCGTCGCATGCGGACGTCCGGTTGCCGAAGATCTTCGGCACTCATATGGTCCTGCAACGTGAGATGCCCATTCCTGTCTGGGGCTGGGCCGATGCGGGCGAGGGAGTGGAAGTGAAACTCGGCGACGCCGCGGTGAAGACGACAACCGGCGCCGATGGCAAGTGGCGCGTCGATCTGCCTCCGGCCAAGGCCGGCGGGCCGATGAAGCTGGTCGTCACCGGGAAGAACACGGTGACGCTCGATGACGTGCTGGTCGGCGAGGTGTGGCTCTGCTCAGGCCAATCGAACATGGAATGGGCCGTGGCGAACTCCGTCAACCCGACGGAGGAGATCGCCAACGCGAACCATCCGCTCCTCCGCCAGATCAAGGTGCCGAAGGTGCCGAAGGGCTTCCCTCAGGAAGACATCAACGCGAACTGGCAGACCTGCACGCCCGAGAACGTGCCCGGCTGGACGGCGGTCGGCTACTTCTTCGGCCGGTACCTGCAGCAGGAGCTGGATGTGCCCGTGGGACTCGTCAACTCCTCATGGGGCGGCACGCGCATCGAGCCGTGGTGCCCGCCGGTGGGATTCGCGAGCGTCGACACGCTGCCCGAGATCAGCACCCAGATCAAGGCGAAGACGCCGACCAATGCTCGCTACAAGGAAGTGCTGAGCGGCTACCTGACCCAGGCCGACGCGTGGCTCGCGAAGGCCAAGGCCGCGCTGGCTGACGAGGGCGAGCTTGACCCGATGCCCGCCTATCCGGCCGAGATCGCGCCCTTCACCGACCACGCGCAACCGACGACGCTGTACAACGGGATGATCCACCCGCTCGTGCCGCTCGCCATCCGCGGCGCGATCTGGTACCAGGGCGAATCAAACCACGGCGAGGGCATGCTCTACACGGAGAAGACGCGCGCCCAGATCAACGGTTGGCGCGAGGTCTTCGGCCAACCCAATCTCCCGTACTACTTCGTCCAGATCGCGCCGTATCACTACGGCGAAGAGGACCCGACCGTGCTGGCCAAGTTCTGGGAGGCTCAGTCAGCCATCCTGGAGATCCCTCGCACCGGCATGGCGCTGTGTCATGACATCGGCAATCTCAACGACATTCACCCGAAGAACAAGCAGGATGTCGGCAAGCGGCTGGGGCTGATCGCCCTCGCCGATACCTACGGACGCGACGTCATCTACAGCGGCCCGACGTTCCGCGAGATGAAGATCAAGGACGGGATGATCCGCTTGCTGTTCGATCACGTCGGCGGCGGCCTGGTGTCGCGTGACGGCGAGCCTCTCAACTGGTTCGAGATCATCGGCGAGGATTCCGGGTGGGTGGAGGCAGACGCGAGGATCGCCGGCGACGCCGTCGTGCTATCAGCGCCCGAGGTCAAGAAAGCCGCCGCGATGCGCTTCGCGTGGCACAAGCTGGCCGAGCCGAATCTGATGAACGCGGCGGGCTTGCCGGCCGTGCAGTTCCGCGCCGGCGAGGTCCCAAAGCGCGATTTCCTGACTAAGGTGAAGGACGCGGAGGGCTACGAACTCGCCCTCGACATCGACCTGGCGAAGCTTGGGCGCGACCCCAAGTATGACGTCGACAACCGCGGCGAGATCACTGGCGCGTTCGACCGGATCGCCTACATCCTCGAGCTTCAGACCGAGGACGGCGCGCCGCAGTTCGCGTATGTCTCGATGGATGCGTTCACCGATGACTTGGGCAAGATCGGCGTGCCGACGGTGGCGTCGGGAGCCGTCTTTCAGATGCACGTCACCAACATGAACGTGGTCTCGAACGTGGAGAGCATCGTCACCGGTGAGGGAATTGCCACCGGCAACATCGAGTTCTGGCCGAACAACTACGGCCCGCCCAATGACAATAGCGTCCCGAACGCCTCAGGCGCGGTGTGGGATTTCGGCGACCAGTATGCGGACCCCGTCGACGGCTACGGCAGCATGCAGATCGGCAACTACGGGGACAAGCAGACGATCCTCGCCATCAACAACTGGAAGTCGGCTCCGAGCGGGGACCTCGGCATAGGCAACAGCGACGGCGACACGCGAGACTGGACGTTCAAGAACAACGCGGCGAGTTACATGTCGAAGCGGCTGCGAGTGCTGGTGCGGTTGGTGAAGTAGGGATGCGTGAAAAATAGGGACAGCAACCCATTTTCACTTTTCAGACGAGAATGATAGGCGTTTTCGTGAAAATAGGTTGCTGTCCCTATTTTTCTGCTTCCTCCCACTGCCCCGGCTCGGTTTCGTGCCACACGATCAGCTTCCGCGGCGCGCGGGCGGGCGACGCCTTCGTGCCCGTCAGGGGGATGCTGAACGCGCGCTCCTCGGCGGTGCCTGAGACATACAGTTCGTGCGTCGGGTGGGCCTCGTCGACGTAGTCCACGCCGTGGCGTGACTTGCCGTGGATGTTGCCGGCCTGGCCCTGGCGATACTCATCGGGGCAGCTATGCATCTCTACGTCGATGCGATCGGCATAGACATCGAACGAGGCGAAATCGGCCGGGTAGCTCCCCGTGCCCGAGGGCATGACGTGGTAGATGTCGTTCTGCTCCCTCATGCCGGTGATGTGGATGTGGCCGCAGAGGAAGGCAAGGGTCTGGTGAGCATTGGCTTCGAGCACCTCCAGGGCACGCAGATCCAAGCACCGCCAACTCGAGAAGCCGAAACTGGCCTTGTATGGCTCAAGATCGCGCTTAGCAATGAGGGGGATATGGGCGACCACGATCGTGAGCGAGCCGGCGGCGAAGTCGTAGGCGCGCTCGAGGAAGGCGTTCCGCGCGGCGGTCACGTCGTCTGGCTGGCGATGCCCGCCGCTGTCATCCATCACGATGAACGAGATGCCGCCATACGTGAAGACGTAGTTGTGCCACCCCGGCCCAAAGCAGGCGTCGTAGCCCTCGTTGCTGGACGTAATGCCCTCTCCCTGCTCGTTCTCGTGGTTCCCCACGCACGGCAAGAACGGTACGCTAAGCCGGTCGAGCACTAGCGATCTCAGGAAGCCGAAATCAGCCGGCGTGTGAACGAGGTCGCCGCCCGAGAGCACGAAGTCGGGCGCCTCCATCCCGCCCTCGCCATTCGCGCACTTCACGAGCCACTCGGCCTTCTCGGTGGCGAAGGGGTATGTCGGCAACTCGTCCGCCCGCAGGTGGACATCATTCCACTGGAAGAAGCGGAACCGGCGGCCGTCATCGTCCTGCGCCGCCGCTCGACCGGATGCCAGGCTCGAGACCAGCGCCGCTCCGCCCGCGACCTGTCCGAGTCGTCCGATTGCGTCCCTGCGAGACAACTGCTCTCCGCGCTGTCCGTTCATGCTCGCTGATTCACCGTGGCAGGCCGAGAGGCCTCTCGGAAGGTCTCAAGTGCCTCGGCGCGCAATTTAGGCCAATCGCCAGTCGTAGGAGGCACGCGTAACCACCATGCGCCTATCCCGAACGACCATTCTTCTAGTCGCGCTCGCCGCTCTCGTTGCCGCCGCCCACGCGGATCTGTTGGCGACGGCCACCGACGGGCCATTGGCCGGCGTCGAGAGCATCATCTTCGCGAACCGGAGCACCTACGACGACGGGCATTGGTACGCGAGCATCGGGTACTACTGCAACGACGAGAACTCGAAGGCATATGCGAACAACGGCAAGCCCGACGTGGGTCGGCTCTGCAAGCTGGACATTGCCTCCGGCGAGGTGATCACTCTCCTCGATGCCGAAGGCGGCGGCTTGCGCGACCCCGTGGTGCACTACGACGCGGGGAAGATCCTGTTCTCGTGGCGGAAGGCGGGCGAGGATCCGTACCACTTGTACGAGATCAATGTCGACGGCACGGGTCTGAGGCAGATCACCGACGGCAAGTACGACGACTACGAGGCCGCGTACCTACCCGACGGCGACATCATCTTCGTCTCGACGCGCAGCAAGCGCTGGGTGCAGTGCTGGAAGACGCAGGTGGGGACGCTCTACCGCTGCGGACCCGACGGTGAGGGCATCCATCCCCTATCCGCCAACCTCGAACACGACAACACTCCGTCCGTGCTGCCCGACGGACGGATTCTCTACACGCGCTGGGAGTATGTCGACCGAAGTCAGGTCGGGTACCACCAGTTGTGGACCTTCAATCCCGACGGCACCGAGCAGATGACGTATTACGGAAACCAACGGCACTATCCGCTCTACATCGCGGGGCTGCCAATTCCCGGCTCGGAGAAGATCGTGGCCGTCGATTCGCCCGGACACGGACGCAAGGATCATCGCGGCCATGTCACCGTCATCGACGCCAGCTTCGGACCTGACGACGACCGCGGCCTCAAGCGCATCAGCAAAGGCGGCAACTTCGCGGATCCATATCCTCTGAGCGAGAACCTGTTCATCGTCGCCGAGGGCAACAAGGTATTGCTGATGGATGGCAAGGGCCAGACGCAGGTGCTCCACCAGTCCGAGCACTTGGTGTTCGAGCCTCGCGCCGTCATGAAGCGCGAGCGCGAACGGATAATCATCCCTCGCACGAACGCGCGGAAGGAGACGGGCCAACTGGTGCTGACGGATGTCTACCACGGCCGCAACATGGTGGGCGTCGAGCGCGGCGACATCAAGAAGCTACTGGTCATCGAAACGCTCCCCAAGCCCGTGAACTTCAGCGGCGGACCGGATCTCATGTCATGGCTCGGGACCTTCACGCTCGAGCGCGTGCTCGGAACCGTGCCCGTGGAGGACGACGGCTCGGCTTCGTTTGAGATCCCCGCGAACCGCGCCGTCTTCTTCGTTGCGCTGGATGAGAACGAACTCTCGGTGAAGCGCATGCAGAGCTTCGTCAGCGTCATGCCCGGCGAGGTGACAGGCTGCGTTGGGTGTCACGAAACTCGCGGAGAGACCCCGCCGGAGCCGGCGTCGACATTGCTGGCGCTGGAGCGCGCGCCCAGTAGCATCGAGCCCTTCGAAGACTACCCGGACGTGCTCGATTTCCATCGCGATATCCAGCCCGTGCTCGACCGCAACTGCGTGGAGTGTCACGGCTACGAGAAGCACGAGGCGAACGTCGTGCTCGAGGGCGATCTCGGACTCCAATGGTCGCTCAGCTTCTATCAGCTATTCGCGAGGCTGCAAGTTGCGGATGGCCGAAACGGCTACGGCAACCAGCCGCCCCGGACGATCGGGACATCGGCGAGTCGGCTGATGAAGAAGCTCGACGGAAGCCACTACGGCGTGGAGGTCAGCGAGAGAGACTGGCGCACGGTGTGGCTCTGGCTCGAGAGCGCCGCGCCGTATGCCGGTAGCTACGCCGCGCTTCGAAACGAGGCGGAGATGGGCCTGTTCGGCGCCGGCTTGGGCGGGATCGCCAAGAACGGCGATGTGGTGGCCCGCCGATGCCTCCAGTGCCACGGGCAGGGAGACCTGCCGAAGATTCCGTATGGGCCTCCCCCCCACCCCGACACGCGGGGCATCACGCGCCCGGTCTCGCGACATGAACGCCTGGTGATCGAGAATGACCCGCTTGCCAAATACGGGCTGCACGCCATTTTCAACCTGACGCGGCCGGAGCTATCAACCATCCTGCTTGCGCCGCTATCGAAGGGTGCCGGCGGCTGGGGCACGTGTGGTGAAGTCTTCGCCGACAGGACGGACCAGGATTACCAGGTCCTGCTGTTCGCGCTGAATGCCGGCAAGAAAGCGCGCGACAGGATACCCCGCTACTCCACGCCGGACTGGCAACCCAATGCCCAGTACGTGCGCGAGATGAAGCGCTACGGCGTCCTGCCGGCCGAGATGGACCCGACGCGAGACAAGATCGACGGGTTCGAAACCGACCAGCTCTACTGGAGATCGTTATGGTATGCGGGCGGGATGTAAACGCCCCGCGTGCGAGGTGCTCAGAAAAAAGTATAGAACGGTTGTTGACTCGCGCGCCGAAACGTGCCACAATGCTCCACCGATGCAGGTTCACCGTCTGGTGAACCGGCGTCGTAGCTAGAACATACTTGCGGGGCAGACCGACTTTTCCAGGTTCAGCCAAAGGCGAGTTACTAGCAAATGCTTGGAAAAGGAGGCATGTCTCAATGGCAACAGGTAAAGTGAAGTGGTTCAACGATAGCAAGGGTTTTGGCTTCATCGAGACCGAGGGTAGCGACGATGTATTTGTGCATTTCAGCGCTATCGCCGGTGACGGTTATCGCAGCCTGCAAGAGGGCGACGAAGTCGAGTTCACAATCGTCCCCGATGCTAAGGGCCCGCGCGCAGAGAACGTAACGGTCATCTCGTAAAGTCAGTCCCGAGATAGAACCAGAAACGGCCCCCGAGCCTCACGCTCCGGGGGCCGTTTTGTGTTCTGAGGCTATCGGCGAAGGTGCTCTTGGGCTCGTCTCAGAACCCCAAGCGTGTCGGATCTGGAGATCCGACCTACGGGGGTTCAGAAGCCGCTTCTAGTCAAGCACCTGAATCTCGATCTTGCGAAACTCCAGGGGATGGCTCTCGGCCTGCAGCGAGATCGACCCTCCTGACAACATCATCTCCGCGCCGGCCTCGATCAGCCGCTTCGTATCCGCGTCGTTCGCGTCTAGCTGCGGCTTCTGGTATTCCAGCACGACCTCGCCGTCCATGATGTGCTTGATGCTCTCGTTACCCCGCACCTCGATCTCCAGCGTCACCCATTGATCGCCGTGGTACGTCTTCGACGACGAGTTGATGCAGTGCTGAGTCTTCAACTCGCCATCCATCTCAACGTGCGTGCCTGGCGTGCAGAGGTTGCCCGTGCTGCGCTCGCCCTCGCCCCCGCCGCCGAGCATCTGAATCTCGATGGAGACGGGAAAGCTCTGATCGATGGCCATCGATTGGGGCGCCTGACCATGGACCATGATTCCCGAGTTGCGGAACGCCCATCCCGGTCCGCCGTTGACTTGCTCGCCGATGAAGCGGTACTCGATCCGCATGTTGTAACTCGACAGCGGCTCGGCGTAGAAGATGTGCCCGAAGTCGCCGCTGAACTTGTCGTACTCATCGTAGCAGACCTTCAGCAGGCCGTCCTCGACGCGGAACAGGTCGCCCTGATTCACGCCCAGCTCGTGTCCGGCGATCTTCACGATCCAGCCGTCCAGATTCTCACCGTTGAAGATGCTGACCCACTCCGCGTCGTCCTGGGCAACAGCTCCCCCGGCGGCGAGGCTCAGCGCCAGCAGCGCAATGACATATCTCGTCATCGTCAATCTCCTTATGTCGCGTCTACTCCTCACAGACAACCCGGAAGCCCACGTTGAAGACCTTGTGGTGTGGCCGATAGTCCAGCCACGAGTCCGCGGCGCAGCGCTCCGGACGATCATACCACGACCCGCCGCGCGCGACCTTGCGTCCTTCCGCGCGCTCGCTGAGGGTCCACTCCCAGACGTTCCCATGCATGTCGTGCAGCCCCCACGCGTTGGGCGCGTAGCTGCCGACATCAGACGTCAGGAAGTTGCCATCATCATGCTTCGTGTCCTTCGGCACCCAGTCGTCGTACTTGCCGGGGTTGGCCAGGACGACCGCCTGCGTGTAGTTCCCCTGGGCGGTGCAAGCCGCGAACTCCTTGAGCCGCAGATCGCCGAGGTTCGCGAACGTGGTGTAGTCTGTGCCGAGAGCGCCGAACGAGAATTCGGTATCCGCCCCCGCACGGGCCGCGTGCTCCCACTGCTCCTCGGTCGGGAGCGAGAACCTCTTCCCCGTCTCCTCGCTGAGCCATTCACAGTAGGCCACCGCATCATTCCAGTTGACCCGAAGGACGGGCGCGTCTGGCGCCGTCATCGGGTAGCCGACGCGGCCGAACTGGTAGCCGTGGCGCGATTCGTGCCGGCTGTCGTGGTCGGGATCGAAGCGCGCGAACTGCTCGTTCGTGATCTCGTACGTGCCCATCCAGAACGAACGCTCGACGTCGACAACGCGAGGCGCGAGGCCACCCATCACGTACTTGCCCGCCGGTATGCGCGAGAGTTTCATGGCAAGCCCTTCGCCCAGGTCCAGCTCAGTCGTCGCATCCGAGCCTTGGCGGCGCGTGGCCTCATCCGCGGCAAACGGCCAGCCGGGCGTGATGGGCGGCGTCGCCGCTTCGGGCCTGGCATCGGGCAGGATCGGCTCGGTTGCATCGGCGCGCAGGTACGGCTTGGCCTCGAAGTCGATGTCAATTCCCGCGTATAGATTGCTCAGCTCTATGCGGCGCTCGTTGACCTTCGCCACCTGATCGCGCGCGTACGGCGCCACCTCGCTCCACGTGCCGTGGAACGGAGTGTTCAGGTCAATCCAGGTCACCAGACTGTCCCACCCATCGCGGTCAAGCGTGACGCCATGGTGGCGGCTGTCGCGGAGCATCTGAACCAATTCAGTGGTGTCCGCGTGGAACTCGCCGGGGGTGAGCATGTGCAGGTCGCTCTCGATCCCAGGACGCCGGACGAAGCGATGCAAGTTGGCGTACGAGACCGTGAAGTTGCCGCCCTTCTGCGGGCCGCAGTTGCCGCTGATCTGCGAACTCCAATCGGTGATGTACTCATCGCCGCGCAGGTCGATCATCGTCGCCCCGTCCTCGCGGGCGCTACCATCGTGACACGCAATGCAGTTGCGATCCAGCACGGGTTGAACATCATCGGGGAAACTGAAGCCGTGCGCCGGCGCGTGCCATGGCTCGCTCGATGCCCGCCTCAAGGCCCTTGATCCGCC
>CAZKUN010000066.1:0-38893 GCA_964555935.1 uncultured Armatimonadia bacterium
CGACCACGAGCGGGTGGATAGGCCGCTGACGCGCGACGTTCAGTTGGTCAGCAGCCGCGACGGGGAGTTGTGGTGGCGCGCGGGCGGGCGCCAGACCTTCATCCCCTGTGGGCCCGAGGGGACCTGGGACGGCAAGCTGCTCGACATCAACTCGGGTGCCCCGGTGCTGGTGGACGACACGCTGTGGTTCTACTACGGAGGTCGCAGCTACCCGCACAGCACTCACCCGCGGTTCTTCCCCTGGGACGGAGAGCGCACGGTCGGGATCGGTCTCGCCACGCTCAGGCGAGACGGGTTCGTGTCATACGATGCCGGCAGCGCGGGTGGCACGCTGCTGACGAAGCCCATCTCCTTCGATCAGGCGTCACGGCTGCACCTCAATGTCGAGGCCCCGCGCGGAGAGCTGCGCGTCGAGGTCGTGGCTGTCGACGAGTATCCGGACGTGCCGAACAGTGACAAAGTCTGGCGTCACCAACACGGGGCCCCCTTGCCCAACCGGGCGCTGGATCGGTGCATCCCGGTCACCGGAGACCATTTGGATGCCACTGTCACCTGGGCCGACGGCGCGGATATGGCGCCGCTCGCTAACCAGTGGATCGCCTTGCGGTTCGAGCTGCGGCAGGCACGGCTCTATTCGTTCTGGTTTGACTGACAGTGACGCAAGCGTTGGCCACAGGCAGCCGATAGCCGGACGTCGAGGTCCCAGAGGCCCGACCGGCGAAGTAGGCGCATCTACCAATGGCAAACCGTATCGTCGACGTCCACACCCACCCTCAGTGGGAGCAGCCGTTCGAGCAGATGGCACACGTCCTGCGTCTCGCGGACAAGGTGGGCATCGGGCGGATCGTGGTGTTGGGGGGGAACCTGGGCTTCGGCTACCAGCCCATAGCCGAGCAGGTCATGGCGATCAACGATCTGACCATGCGTCTCGTCGACCGTTGGCCGGGGCGCTTGATCGGCTTCTGCCGCCTGAACGCGGGGTTGGACGATGCAGTCGTGGAACGTGAGGTCGAGCGCTGCATCCGCGATGGCAACCTGCGCGGCATCAAGTTGGCCGTCTGGCCGAATGCCCGCAGCGCTGAACTCGACGCGACGATGCACCTGGCACAGGCGATGGGTCTGCCGGTGCTGCACCACTGCTGGTACAAGACGACGTGCAAGTACGAGGGCGAGTCGGACCCGACGGACATGGCTCACCTGGCGGCCCGCTTCCCGGAGGTCCGGATCGTCGTGGCTCACCTGACCGCCGCCGGGATGCGCGGCGTCCAGGACATCCGGCCCTACCCAAATCTCGCCATCGATACGTCCGGGTCGCAATGCTTCTCGGGGATCGTCGAGTACGCCGTGTCCGTGCTCGGGGCCGACCGCATCCTGTTCGGCTCCGACATCCCCGGCCGCGGTTTCTCTGCGCAACTGGGCCGCATCTACGGCGCCAGCATCGGCGAGGCGGACAAGGCGAAGGTCCTCTACGGCAACGCGGAGCGCCTGTTGGGACGGCAGCCACCGACCGGGTGACCCGTGCCTGGTAGTGGAACGACCACGGACAGCAACAACGGGGCAGACATGCTTATCGACGTTAACACCTCTCTCGGCCACTGGCCGTTCATGCGCTTCGAGCAAGACACCGCCGGCAAGCTCGCCGATCACCTGGCCTCCGCCGGCGTCGATCGCGCCCTCGTGTCGGCCACTGAGGCCGCCTTGTTCCCGGACCCTCACATCCCCAACGGCGAGCTGTTCGCCGCCCTCGTTGACCAGGCGGTGCTGATGCCGTTGCCCACCATCGACCCAACCCTCTCGCACTGGCGGGACTGCCTGGATACGTACGCCTTACTGCGCGCGCCCAATGCGGCCCGCGTCTTGCCAAACTACCACCGTTACACCCTCGACGCCCCCTGCGTCGATGATCTGGCGTCCGCCCTGCTTGAGCGCGGGAAGGCGGTTCTGGTGGTGCAGATGCGCCTAGAGGATGAACGCAACCAGTACCCACTGATGCAGGTCCCGGGCGTGCCGGCCGATGATGTGCTGGGCCTCGCCCGCCGTCATCCGGACCTCGCGATCCTCTGTCTGTGTCCCTATCTCCACGAGGCCGTACAGTTGCTGAACGGCGCGCCGAACCTCCACGCAGACATCGCGTTCGTCGAGCTCCTCGACACGCTGGCCACGTTCGTCAGCGAGGTGTCGTCCGACCGCGTCTTCTTCGGGTCGCACACGCCGTTCCTCTATACGCGGGCCAACCTGATGAAGGTGGAACAGGCGACCGTCGATACCGAGACGCTTGCGGCAGTCACCGCCGGCAATGCGGCGCGCCTGTTCGGGCTCGAGTGAGGCCGGCGAAGGGAGGCCGCACCTCGCGTAGGGTCCCACAATTGATCCACTCGCTGTCGCCGGTCGCGCCGTGTCCGGTCGCGCCTTACGGGCTTCACTCGGGCGGCGTAGTGTCCGGAAACTCATCGTCCCTGGATTTGGGGGAATCTGGGGTCTCTGTCGGTAGCCGATATCGGGCCTTGCATTGGGTGGTTCCTGTGGTATCCTCCCGCTTTCGAGTGCATCTCGCCGCCCCGGAGGCTCGCATTGGACGAGAGTCGTTCCGCAAAGCCGTTTGGCTGAGACAGCATGCAGCGTGCGGACCAGGGAGGCGTGTATGCGAGGACTCTATCTTCTCACCATTGTGATGACGGGCGCGACGACGGCGGACTTGGCCTGTGCTGCCGAACTGATCTCGGCAGATCGCGTGCCGAAGCCCGCGAAGAACTACGTCGTGGCTGGGGACTTCCAACCCCCGGCAGCCGAACGCTGGCAGGGGTCAGGCATCCAGCTCACCGACACGACGAAGGTCGCCGGCACGCACTCTCTGCACCTGCACGGCAACGGCGTGGACTTGCGGCGCCGGGACATCTCGGTGCCCCTGAAGGTGGGGGAGACGTACACGCTGAGCGCCTGGATGCGGAGCCGTGACCTCGTGACGGCCGGCCCCGGTACACAGTCGTTCGGCGTCGGCATCATGGTTATTGATGCGGGGTGGTTCTGGCAGGCACGCATCGGCCCGGCTGAACCGACGACCGACTGGCAGCGCTACTCGGTGACCTTTGTGGGCCCCCCCTCGGCGCACCACGACGAGCAGGCATTCCACGTGATGGCGCTCCTACCGAAGCAGGAGACGGGCGAGCTATGGGTCGACAACCTGCAGATCGAGGCTGGGGATGCAGCCACGGACTTCAGCGCGAAGGCGCTCCCGGACCTCACTCGCGTCGTGGCCTCGGCAAACAAGCTCGATGCACGCCTCCGGGCCAGGAGCGCTGTGCTCGACCGCCTCTCGATCAACGCGGAGGCGGCGCGGCCTCTGGCGGCAGCCTGTGACGACCTGCGCGCGGACCTGAAGACCTTTGCCGCGCGGGTCGAGAGCTTCGACACGATCTCGGGCACGAGCTGGCGTGAGGCGATCGAGACCGTCGACCGAGTCGGCCGTCAGACCGCGGCCACTGCCTGGGCCACGTCCTGGACCAATCCCTGGGAGCGGTATACGCGCTGGTACGTGCCGGCAGAGGTCGGCCATGCCGACGAGGGCCAGGTGGTCCTCGGCGTCAACGACTACGCGCCTCTGGCGTTGATGGTCACGAATCTGAGCGCCTCCGCGATGGAAATCCAGGCGCAGTTGCTGACCCGGGACGCTCCGCGCTCGCGGTTGCTCCGGAGCCCCGCCTGGGCCACCCTTCGGCAGGCACGCATGGTCGATGCCCTGGTCGGAAAACGCGGGGGATACCCAAGTGTCTTGTGCCGGCTGGATGAAGGGCATGTCCTGACAGTCGGGGCAGGAGAAACCGCCCAGCTCTGGATCGATGTGGACAGCGCGGGTCTCGAGCCGGGCGACCACCGGGCTGACCTGGTCCTGACCCCCTACCAGGATGTCGAGCCGGCAACCATACCCATCACAGTACGCGTCCTGCCCGTTGTGCTCCCTGAGGTCTGTCCGGCGGAGGTCTTCTGCTTCGGCCTGGAACCGTTGGAGGGTCTCGGCGAGCGGGCCGCCAACATGACGGTCGAACAGATCGATGCCGTGCAGCGGCCGTGGCTGGAGGACATGGCCCGTCACGGCATCAATCGCGTGTTCCACCACACCCAACACTTCAGCCCCCGATTCGATAACAACGACGAACTGGCCGCTCCCCTGGACTACACGTGGCACGACAAGTTCCTGGAAGTCAAGCGGCGCTACATTCCGGACCTCGCCGGCGGCTACAGCGTGGGGCACTACCACCTGCCCAAGGCTGGGGACGCGAGCTACGAGCGTCGTTTTGCCGCGCTCATGCGCGCGTGGCTTGGGCATATGCGCGAGCGTGGCGTGGACATCAGCGATTTCCCGCTGGAGTTGTTCGACGAGCCATCCGGCGACACGCTTGTCAAGAACCGCGTTGCGCACCGGGTGCTCAAGGAGGTCTTCCCCCAGGCGAGGACCATGGCCGCGATCTCCCTGCGCGGGCCCGAGCACCTGAAGGCCATCGCCCCGATCATGGACATCATGGTTGTGAGCCCGGGCTTGTCTCCGGAAGCCGACCAGGCGTTGCGTGAGACCGGGAAAGAGGTCTGGACCTACGTGTGTGATGGCAGCCTGGCGGACCTGCATCCGTACAGCTACTACCGGTTGCTGGCCTGGAAGACATGGGCGAAGGGCTACTCCGGCTTCGGTTTCTATTGGGCAACCTATGGCATCGATTTCAGGTCACCGCGCAACAATCAGTACTCGCATTTCTACTACGGGCGCGAAGGCCCCATACCATCACGCGGCTGGCAGGGCTTTTGGCGGGGCACGCGGGATTGGGCCTATCTGCACGCTCTGCGCGAGGCGATCACCGCCGCCCGGCAGGCCGGCAGGGGCGGTGCCGCTACTGACGCTGAAAACCTGTTGCGACAGGCGGCGGCCGACGTCGTAGCAGACCCCGACGACGCTGCCCTCGCCGATACGTGGCGCGTCCGCTTGCTGGAGCAGATCTGTGAGCTGCAAGGGGACGCCGACGACAACTAGCCGATGGGCGCGCCCCCGGCGACCGATCGCCTGGCCTCGCCAGCTCACCCATGCAGCCCAGAATCACGCCAACCTCGACCGGAGGGCCCGACGGGCGCGTGCGGCCGGGCCCGCCCGGACCTCGCTGGCGAGGCTTCGCTAACGGATCGGGAATCGGAGGAGGCGACTCATTGATCGGGCCAACCGCGCTCGTCGGATGGCTGGGCCGCGCGGCCCTTCTGGTGCCCGGGTACGGACCGGATCTGGTGAACGCAGCCATGCTGCGCCTCCTGGGCTTGCTGGATGAGCGCTACCCGTCTTTGGGCGTCGTGCCGGACACGCCCCTGCACAGGCGTGACGGCCTCGCCGGCGGGGCAGTGAGCGACTGACGATGGGAGACCAGTCCATGACAGCCATGTTGACCTGCCTGGTTGCGCTCATCGGAACGCGGGTCGCGACCTGCCAGCCGGCGCCCACGATCGACCACGGCCCGGAGCTTCTGGTGAACGGGAGCTTCGAGACGGACGCGGATGGCGACGGCGTCCCCGATGGCTGGCGGCGCAACATACAGGGCGATGCGCAGGCAGACGTTGTGCTCGAGTCCGCGGAGGCGGCCGATGGTCGTCGGTGCATCCGCATTCAGTGGCATTCCGACGACGGCGCCATCCAGGCGCGGCTGATCCAGCACGTGCCGATTGAGCCGGGCAAGGTCTACGAGATCGCGTACTGGTACCGCAGCGCCCCTGACTCCCGTCTTCATGCTGACGTGCTGCTGACGGGCACGGGCCCCGCTTACCGGAATTGGGGGCACGCGCCCACCGCGCGTTGGGCGCGGAAGACCGTCCGGTTCCTGATTCCCGAGCACGCCCGAGGCCAGAAGCCGACAGACATCGGCGAGGTGGGGGAAGCCGCGATCCTGGTCCAGAACCGGGGCACAGTGCCGATCTGGTACGATGGGATCTCGTTTAGAGAGACCAACCTGAGCGAGGCCGATCTTGGACTTCTGGCAAGCGAAGTCCGGCTCAGCCCCAAGAGCTCAGACGACAGCGTCATCTTCCCGAACACCGGCAAGACCGAGTGCGCGTTCGGGGTGACCGTCAAGGCGCCAACCGCGGCCCATGATAGCCTGTCATTGGAGGTGCGCCTCGGTGTCGATGGCGGCCTGACGCCACTCGGGACATTCGGTGCCGACGTTGGTTCGGTCACCGCGCCCGTCTCGCGGCTGCCCGTGGGCAAATCACAGCTGATAGCGTACCTTTGGGACAAGCAAACCGGGGAGTTGTTGGCCGACCATCAACAGACACTTGAGCGCTTCTCGCCCAGTGAAGTGCCGGCGGACATCGACCTGGAGAGCGCGCCGGCCTTTCATGACAAGGGGAAACGGTTCTTCCCGATCGGCGTGTTCGGGTTCGATCCGCCCCGGTTGCCTGAGCAGTGCGAGGAACTCAAGGCACGCGGCTTCAACACGATACACAGCTATGTGCCTGAGGGGACTGGGGCCTTTGCCGATCCGGCGCCCGTCCGGAAGTACCTGGACATGGCTCAGCGGTACGGCTTCCGCACGGCTATAGGGATGCCGCGGGGCATTGCGGAGAGCGACCGACAGCCGGAGTTAGTTCCATGGGTCCGAGAGTTCGGGGGGCATCCTACAGTTCTCTTCTTCTACACCGACGAGGTGGTCTGTATCCGCAGCTCGCCGGTCAGTAGAGTAGCGTCTCTGCAGCGTCTCCTGCATGAGGCCGTCCCAGGCGTCCCCTACATCCCCTATGAGCCTGCCGAGACGTACCTGATGCCGCACGTGGACGGGCTGATCTGGGGAGCCACCACAACGCGCTCCGAGGCCCTCGTATACCGGGCGCGGCTCGGAGCGCGCAAGCCGCACATCGCCGTTCAGCACGTCGACCAGAACACGCTTCCTCCGCAGGGAGCGGAACAGGAATACCGGGTGTTTGCACCCGTTATCCACGGCGCCCGCGGATGGTTCCTCTTCTGCTGGTCGTGGGCGAAGTGGAACCGGGCGGACCCAGCCTACTTCGAGCGCATGCTGACGTCAGTGGAGCACCTCGCCGAGGTCGCTCCCGCCGTCGTGTCCGGCGAGCCACTGCCTGATTGGACACCCACTATCACGGCCGAAGAGGGGTCGTCAGCGCTGCGTTGCGCGTCCGGGGAACGCGTCTACTTCCTCCTCGCGCCTTCGTCCCCGGACCGGGCAGCACGCGCAACGCTGTACGTCCCGGAGGGTGTGCATGGGCGGCGGATGTGGAGCGATGGCGACCCGGGCTTGGGCCCCGGCACCCACGATCTCATGATTGAGCAGCGAACCGTTTCGGTGCTCGAGTTCAGGCGAACGGGTGACGGGTAGGACGTTGTGGATCGCGCGGCCAGGCTTCGCAGTAGCCGAGATAGCTGAGCAGGATGGGCCGCTCGTCGCCTTGTGTGCCGGAAGTACAGGGCATCATACTCCGGCCCACTGGAGGCCATCGGGGCGCAGGGACAGATGCTGAGTGGTGAGGAGTTGAGCGACCCGGGGGTCCTTGAACGCTACCGCGCGTTGATCATCGTGATGAACGCCGACCCCGGCCAGCAAGGCGCCGGCCTGCCCCCAGAGGCAAAGCAGAATACCGGCGACTACATCAAGGCCGGTGTGAGAGTCCTTCGTGCCTTCCCGTAAGCCACCGGCGGGAAGATCACAGCGCATCGCTAAGTGCTGAGCCGATGAACTGGGAGCGTGTCTCGATATGGGCGGCCCCGGACGACCGCGGACAGATGACCGCCGAAGATACGGTCCGCCGGCGAGATGTGCTGTGCCACGGCTGTGGCTCGCGGCCTTGTGTGCGCTCTGGGGCGCGGCGAGCATCGCGGGCGCCCAGCGCGTCGGTGTCGAGCTCCAGGCGCCGGGCCCCCAGGTCACGATCGCGCTGGCAGGCAGGGGTGAGCTCGAGTTCTCGCTCGGCATCGAGATTGGCTCTCGCCCAAACAGTCGCTGGGTGCAGCCGGACGGACTAGTGGCGCAGAAGGCCGTGACAAGGGGCGTGAGTGGGCGGTGGCAGATCGATGGGGACTACGAGCTGGAGGTCGTGGTTAGAGAGGTGGGGGGCGGGGCCGTGAGCCTCAAGAGCCTGCTGCGTAACGCGGGCGGCGACCCGGAGCCTGTCTACTACTACTGGTCATGGGCGCTGCCCACGCGCGCACTGCGGGCGCCGGCATGGGGTGGTGAGCCTGAGACCGTCACGATCGGTAAGGGCTGGGGCGATGGAGGGTACCGCGACTGGTTCTGGCTGGACTACGGCGAGGACTCCCTGGGGCTCGTGACACCAATGTATCTCCTCACAGGAGGCGAGAACCAAGGCAATCGGTGCTTCCTCAAGCCCTTCCCCGTAGAACGCCAACTGCTCCGCAGCGGCGGGCCCGGGCTGGAGCAGCAGTTGGTGATGTGGCCAACCCGCAATGCGCCAGAGGCCGCGGCCGGGTGGGAGCGGCTGATAGCCCGGCCCGGCCTGTTCGACGTCCCGTGGGCTCGCCTGCCTGAGGCGTCGACGGAGGCACCCGAGTGGCTGCGGGACACCTCGGCGTTCGAGGGATGGTACTACCCGTGGAGTGAGGGCACGGTTCAGGGGCGGCTGAAGACGATCTCGCTGGCCATCGGCGCCCCGCTCGATTCGGCGCTGGTCGATCTGGCGCGCGAGGAGGGCGTCCGGACGGCCATCTACATCAACCCTATGGAGGCGTGGGTGGCCAAGCCGGTGACTCAGCGCGGCTACGACACTCCGCTCCTGGAGTTCAGTCAGTGGCTGGACCTGGCGAACTGGAGCGAGTGGTGGCGCGTGGCAACCGACGGCAGGCCGAGCGCCGGCGAGACTGAGTGGTGGACGAGTCACTACCCATGCTTCCGGGCGCCCGGTTACATCGAACACTGCGTGGAGACGGTGGAGCGCGTGCTGGACCTGGCCCCTGACGCCGTGTTCATCGACAACTGCTTCTTCCTCCTCCCATCGTGCGCCGGGGACCACACGCACCGCGACGACTACCTGAACGACATGGCCGCGTACCGCGGTCTCGTGGACCAGATCTCGGATCGCGCCCACGAGCGGGGCATCGCCGTCTTGTGCAACAGCGAGGTGGACCCGGATCTATGGGGCACAGTGGACGGACAGATGTATGAGTGCCTCCTCTACTGCCCAGGGTGGGCGGAGCGGAACAAGGGCTGGACGCAGATGCGCTATGCCGGCGAACTGTGGTCCGAGGCCGTTGGGCGCGGCGGGACGGTACAGATGCTGCACTATCTGGGGATTGAGAAGCTGGAGCGACGCGCACAGGCGGCGATGTTCCTCTACGCCTGGTGTCGGCTATACGGGCTGATGTGGAGTGACTGGTTCAGTCTGCTCGAGGTCGCCGAGACGAAGGACATCGGCCGCGAACTCATCGAGTTGGACCTGGGCAGACCGAAGGGCGCGCCCATCTGCCGCAATGGCTGCCCCATCCGGCGGTTCGAGCGGGGCGTGGTGGCGCTGAACCCGTTCCCCGGCGCGCGCGAGCTTCGTGTGCCGGCGCTCCGCCGACACCACCGGCTGGTCGGCTCGGAAGAGCCGGGTCCGCCGATTTCCGGGGAGACTATCACGCTAGCGGGCCAGTCGGCCGCGATCGCTGTGTATCGCTGAGCCCGTGTGGGGCGCCTACCGAACGGGTATCCCTCCGGAGGGTCCAATTCGCACGGCGACACCGGGCGCGCCCCGGCCCGGCCGTGCTGCCGGTACTCGAGAGCCCGACTCGCCCGACATGGGGCATCAGCAATGACGACGCGGTCATGGGGAAGTGGCCGACCGAGGCTGCCCCATCCACCCGAGGCGGGGTCGAGGTTGCGGGGCATGGCTGGATCGTGTGGGGAGCCGGCGGCCGTTCTCCCATGGACTGCCAGACTCCGTGCAGAGCATCTTCACGCGCCGGTGCGTGGGGCCCAGGTCCTGAACCACCCCGACGATGGTCTGTGGACCGTCCAGCAGTAGGGATGCCAGTTCCGCACAGGTCCCTCCGGCCTATCCAGACAGCATCACACCGCGAGCGGGCTGTCCGGCGCCGTACTGCCGAACCCGAGGCTGCGCGTGTGTCCATCGCTGGAGGCGCCGGCGACCCGCTCAGTGGTCCAGAGAGGGCAACCAATGAGACGACTGACGAGCGATCGGCGACTGTATTCACTGCGGACGTCCGCGCTGGGCGTTGCGGTGGGGCTGGCGGCGGCACAAGCCGCAGGCGGCGCCGCACGCGCGCGGCCGCTACACCGCCCTCATCGGCGAGGGTTCGTTTCTCTACTCGGATGACGGCCTGCGCTGGACGGCATACCCCGAGAACCCGGTCCTCGACCTCGCCGGCTCCGACACCTACAACAACTTCCTGTTCGACACCGGCATCGGCCGGTACGTGCTGTACCACCGGCCGCACCCGAGGATTCACGCTGGGCATCCCAGAGCCAACCGCCTCGTGGCGCGCATCGAGAGCGATGACCTGGTCGAGTGGGATTGGCGCAGCGCGCGATGCGTCCTGGACACGGATGGCCGCGACGCGCCGGCCTTCAGCGAAGCCAACGACGCGCGAGGCCGTGACCTCCAGTTCTACGGCATGACCGTCACCCAATACCAGGGCCTCTACCTCGGCTTCGCCAACCTGCTAGACGAAGTGACCGGGCGAATGGACGTGCGGCTGGTTCACAGCTTCGATGGCATCGAGTGGCGGCGAGAACCGAACGACCAGCCCTTCATCGAGCCGACCGCGGACGCCTGGGACTGCGGGACCATCGGATGGGTGTCGCAGGGGAGCCCGATGGCCGTGGGGGACAACCTGCACTTCTACTATGGCGGCACGAACATGAGCCACAACTACAAGATCATGAACGACGAAGGAACGCTCAAGATGCGGCTGGGGCTGGGCGTTGTGAAGCGAGGGCGTCTCGTGGGCTACCATGCGGGCGACGCGGAGGGGCAGTTACTCACGCGACCCTTCACGTTGAGCGGGCCGAAGCTGGCGCTGAATGTGGATGCCCGCGATGGCGTGGTGAAGGCAGCGCTGGCCGATGAAGAGGGTCGCGCGATCGCCGGATGCTCAATGGGTGATGCCGTTCCCATCAGCGAGGATGGGCTCGACGTCCCCCCTGCGCTGGGAGGGGCGGGCGGATCTCGCGGATCTCGTTGGTCAGAAGATCCGCCTACGCATCTCAGCAACGGATGCGGAGCTGTACGGGCTGACCGTGGCGGCTGGGGAAGCCGGTCTCGGGTGAGCGGGCCCTAGGAACGCGGCCCGAGCTTCGGTGGAGGCCTGTCGCTCGCACAGACTCCATCCGCGCCAGGGCTCCGGGCCTTCTCAGTCCTGGAGGCCAGTTCCCAGACCCTATCGGGCCAGTGCACGGGCTAACCCTTGACGCTGCCGAAGCTGTGCCGGAACACACGGTTGCGCAAGCGCCCTAGCTGCCCGGTCGGTCCCGCGACGTAGAACGCGATGCTGACGGGCTTGAGGGAAGTTCGGATCTTGGGGGCACCCGGGCTCCCGGGGCACAAAGCGCTCTTCGTTCGCCTATGGACAGGTTCAGACTTCGGCGCTGACGGCCCCCTGCAAGCCCGAGACGGCAAACCAACGCCACTTGGGGCGGCTCTTCATTCGCAGGGTCGGGTCCCTCATTATCCGAACTTCTGCTCCGCTGGCTGACTGGGTGGGCGCTGCTACTGTGGGCGAGGGCGGGCCTGGCGCGCCCAGAACGTCGGTGGCCCATGGCGTCCCAATGTAAGCCCCAAGTCTGTAGGCGCCCCGGATGCCAGTGTGGATGGACGACGTGTGAGCGAGAGGTCTACTCCCGACGCGCCATCCAGCTCTACGACTCTGTCCCGAGAGCCAGGATGTGACTGATGACGCTCTTGCGTAGCGCGCGATGCTCATGGGCATCCGGCGGGAGGCGCACCGGGACTGACGGGATGATCTGGATCCGCCCGCGAAGATCGCTCAGGAACTCCTCGGCCCGCTTCACGTCACGCTGCGCCTCGCGACGGCCCCGCCTTGGCGAGGCGGCCAACCGCGCCCTGGCGCGTCGGACTGCATCCTCAAGGGTGCGCAGGTAGCGCAGGTCGCTGATCCCCTCACGGCAGGCCTCCCACTGCAAGGTCGCCACCGGACCCTCTCGACTTGGGTATGCCGCGAAGATGTCCTTGCCGCTGGTGTCGAAGTCGTCCCATGGGTCCCCACTGCCGCCGAAGTGCTGGTAGCCATACGGGATCGCCCCGTCCAGACCGCTGGCCCAGAGGAAGTAGCCGAACACGTACCGGTTCAGCAGGGGATGTTCTTCCCAGAACTGCCAGTAGCAGAGAAGTGGATGCTCCGACGGAGAGGCCCGGCCGTCGCGCACGGCCCGCAGGTACCGCCGCGTGTCGAGGCCTATGCCGAGGATGGGGATGTCGATGGCGGGACCGATCTCCTCGTAGGCCGTCGCGGTCACAGCCGTACACGTCTGGCCTCCGGCCTCATGGACAAGTTGCCCCAGGCGCCGGGCGTCGGAGATGCCGTTGGGATGACTGTGCGGCTCGTCGTTCAGGTAGTAGGTTAGGGGCGCCAACTCGGCCTCCGCGACGGCTTCGTTAAGCGCTCGGACGTACCACCGAAGCGAGGCCTCGGCCTCCGGACTGGAGCCGCCCCTGTACAACGGCACGGTCTCTTCCGTGTCCCAGACGAACCCCTCGAACATGCTGAAACGGTCCAGCCCGTATTGCTCGCGGCGCTCCAGAGCCCGGCGCAGATCATCCCATCGCAGAGCCCACTCGCCGTCGACTTGCTCCCGGCCTACCCCGTCCAGAATGCTCACTGAGTTAAGACCATGGTCGCGAAGGTCCTGAAGCTTGCGCTCATACCGTGAGTCCGAGTACGCAGCCCGGTCCCGGCCAAACCCGTACCCCGTGTTGACGTACGCGCCGAGGATCTCAGGTGTGTCGGCCAACTGGAATGGCAAGACGTTGAGGATCACGTCCACCGTCGACGCGGGCTCGTTCGCCTCGTCCAGCGTCAGGCTGCCTTGGTAGAGTCCGGGAGGGACGGCTTCTGGGACATGCACGGTGACCCAGAGCTGCTTGCACGTGCCTGCCGGCAAATCGGTGACTACGGGGCCGGTCAGCCTGACCTCGGCGTTGAAGCCCTGGGGCCGGTTGGCGTCGTCCCAGCGGTCGTCCTTGAGCAGCAACTCGGGCACAAGGTAGTCGGGCATCACCACGTATGGCGGCGGCTGGGTTGTCCACAGGCTCCGTCTCTGGCGCCAGCACTTGACGACCCGCACATCCACTTCGTCGGCGTCAATCGTGCCCTCCGGGTCGACGAGTTCTCCCGAGTCGACGCGCAGGTTCTCCAGATCGCGGACGGCGTAGATTCCCACAGACCCGGCTGCGAATTCGCCGGGACAGGCATCGATGGTCAGTCGCGCCGAAGAGCTCAGCCTCCTGGGTTGCGAGGCGGGCGTGATGGGCCCGAGACCTACGGGGTCGAAGAACGCGTAACCCCGGGCCTTGGCCGCGGGCGGCACGCGCTGCGGCGAGGTCGGCGCTCTCAACTCGTCATCCCCAGGGCGCCCCGCCCGGCACGAAACGTCGTCAAACCACACTTGTTCGCCCGCCGCTCCATGCATCGACAGCATGATCCAGAAGCCCTGCGTGGTAGTGCGACGAGCACTGAAGCAGAACTCGATCTTCTGCCAGCGCGTGAGGTCGGCCTGGAAGTCCCAGTTCGCTTGCGACTCGAAGTGCGCCCCTCCATCGGACCAGACGCTGATGCCCGCCTTGGCGAGAGGCGTCTTCCTGACCCAGAAGGTGACGGTGTAGTCGCGGCCCTCCTCCAGGTTGTGGGCGAACTGCTGGTAGATGTTGGCGCTGGCGGCCGGGTCACGGGAAAGCGGTTGGAGAGTCAGGGAGTAGTTGCCGCCATGCCGGACCCGCGGATCCAGCGCGGACCGCACGCTGCCCGCGTAGACCCTCGTCAACCAGTCCCGCGGCTGAGGGTCTTCCACGGACGGTTGTGTCCACTGATCATCGACCAGGACCTCCTGGTAGGTCGGGCCGCCGTCTGTCACCTCGAAGCCACTGTTGGCGACGTCGAGCGGGGCCTCGGCCGAGCCGACCAACGGGATGGGCCAGACGAGCCAGAGCGCGACCAATGGGCTCGCCGAAGGACGCCGAAGCCTGTGCGCCAAATGTCGCATGTCAAGTGTCCCCCACATCTCGGCGACCGCTCTGGGCCGAGGCGTTCTCCTGCCCCGGCCGATCGGCGATGGATCCCGAAGATGCGATGTGTTGCACGTATCGGCCAGCAGCACGGCGACGGGCCGGAGGCGGTGCTGGATCCTGGCCGCCCTCGGGTCAGACGATCACGGCGCCGAGCTCCGAGAGACGCTCGCGCACGGAAGACGGCTCAACCTCACGGACTGGGCGACCGGCCGCCGCCAATGCAGCCGTCACGCCTGCGGCCTCACCGGTCTGGTTGAGATTCACCATCACCCGAATGGCTCCGAACGCGCCTCGACCGGCCGATATCGTCCGGCCCGCGAGAACCGTACTGGGCGCTCTGTTGCTGACCAGACACGCCAGCGGTATCTGGTAGAAGTCGCCCTGAGGTTCGCTGAACTCGAACCTCCCCGTCCGCGGGTCATGCACATCGATGGGATAGGTCCCGTTCGCGATTGCATCGGGGAAGCGCCGTCCGCTCATTGCGTCGGATTCGGTCAGCGTGTAGTCGGCCTCGAGAGACCGGGTCTCGCGAACGCCGAGATACGAGCCCAGGTCCAGAAGGCACGGCCTGTTGCTCTGCCCGCCGTGCCGTCGCGCGATGTCCATGTATGCGCGGACGTGGCGACGGCCCTCTATCTCCGCGGTCGTCAGTTGGATTGCGTCCGACGCAACCGTACCGAAAACGTGCGTGCAGGCGCAGGAATCGACGCCGGGCGATCCCGGGATGCGCGCTCCCCAACCATGGTCCGGCGCCAGGCCGAACTCCGCTCCGTGCTCGCCGATCAGCTCGTCGATCGTCTCCGGGAGCCCTGATACCTTGGCGCACGTTGTCGGGGGTTGCAGCCCGTCCCGGATCTTGAAGGGGATGCCCGCGTCCTTCGCCAGGTCGCCGTCACCGGTGGCGTCAACGAACACCTTCGCCCGTATGGCCTGGCGACCGTTCTTGTTCTCGATGAAGACGGCCTCCACGCTGTCTTCGGTTACCTGGGGCGCAGCATAGATCGTGTGAAGGTACGGCGTGATATCGTGCTCCAGCACGAGCCGGTCCAGCTCGATCGTCAGCTCGCTGGTGTTGAGCGTAGAGTTCCCGGGGCCGTCGGCATGGTCGGTGACGGCGCCGACTTGCTGGAGTCGGCGGACCACTTCGCCGGTCAACCCGTCGATGATCTGTCGGCTGCCTTTGTTGTCGCAGAGCTTATGCCACATGGCGACCAGTCCCGAGACGGCTGCGCCGCCGAAGACATTCTGCTTCTCGACCAGCGCCACACTTGCTCCCATCTGCGCAGCTCGCACTGCGGCGAAGACGCCGGTGCGACCGCCGCCGAGAACGCAGACATCACACTCCCGCACAACCGACACATCCCGGGCTCTCTCTCGGATCACGTCGCCATCGGGCATATCCGCAGCCTCCTGATGGGCTCTCGACTTCCCTCAGCCGGACCCCGCCGGTCGCGCGGCTTGACCGACCGCCACCCCTGGTGACGCTTCAGTCATCTACGCGCAGCCGGGCCCACCGAGTGTGGGTCAGGCTCGCAAGGGCGCACCACCATGTCGCCAGCAACTCCCCGCTGCGCATCATGATCAGCGAGGGCGCGCCGAAGGCGATGGTGTCATGGCTGCGCGGGTAGCGACCCGGGCGATCGAAGCCGATGTGCGTCCAGCCCGTCGCGTCCCACACCCGAGTCTGTTGGGCCAGGTCCCAGGTCTGGCCACCGTCGGCCGACAGCACAACCATGAAGCCCGGAGTCTCGCTCTCGCGCAGCGTGTAGATCGCCGCCAATCGCCCGTCCGGCATCTCAGCGACGCAGTTCGTCTGGCCCGGCAGATTCGTCGGGCGAGGCCTCTCCCAGCTCCGCCCCGCCCGGTCGGCGTAGGCGTAGTGGATGGGCAGGTCCACTGGCCCGTGGGAATGATCGGTCATGTCCGCCGCCCACAGCAGCGCAAACAGTCGCTGGTCGGCCAACCGGATGGCCCTTCCGTGCCAGAAACCCTTGCCCTCGGCGGAGCCATCGGCCATCACCGTCCTGTCGGTCCACGTCTGGCCTCGGTCGTTGGAGAACAAGCCGATCATCCGAGGCTGGTAGGGGCCAGGATCGCCGAATGCCGCCCACTCGTCGAATGTGGCCATCCAGCTCCCGTCATGTAGCTCGATGATCGACTGAGACGGGGTGGCGAGGCGGGCGTCGGGAAGCCGCATGACGGTTGGCCCGGACCAGGATCGCCCGTCGTCGTGCGATGTGAAGAGCAGCGGCTCGTTGGCGATCAGTCCCCCGGCCTCGCTGAAGAACGGTTGCTCCGGATCTGAGCGGTCCGCCCGGAAGGGGCATGCCGCGAGGGTCCCATCACTCATCCGCGAGATGAACGTGCCATGGTAGGAGTAAGGGCGGTCATCGAAGGCCGCGTCGCGCAGGAGGCCTCCCTCGACCCAGGTCTCTCCGCCGTCCTGCGAGCGCATGAGCCCAATGCGGCTGTTGGCCGCGTACATCCCGTCACCAAGTTGGTGGAGGCAGAGAAGCTCCTGCCCGGAGAGCTGCACCACGTTGGGGAAGAACGCCGAGACATGACGGTGCGCGGGATCGGGGTTGGCGTAGAGAATGCCGCTGTTGACGGTCACTAGCCTCGACATGGCGGGTCCGCTCCCTAGTCCGTCTCGCGGTCGTTCCTCGTGATCATCAGCTTGGCATACCGCGCGATCAGCGACTCGCCACCACTGCGCACGTACTCCCAGCTTCCGTCGCCGTCAAGATCGAGCAGCCGCTCCTCAATCGAGATGGGCGGCAGCGTCATGCCCGCGTGCTCGAGCGCGATTCGGTCTTTGGCCGGCCGGTAGACGTGGCCGCGGAAGTAGTCGTCACGCTGCGTGCCGACAACGAGCACTCGCTCGCCGTTTCCCAGCAGATCCAGCGCCTGGAGCTGAGCGTGGAGCCCCTTGAAGTCCGGAGGCTGGTGCCCGCTCATCTCCAAGGGCTCAACCTGGGATAGCACGGGCGTGCCGTCCGCCCGCAAGCCTATGTTTCGCGTGAAGTAGATGCCGCTCCCGGGGCTCGGGTCGCCTCGCCCATACGTGGCTCCCGCCAGCACCAGGTCGAGACGACCGTCAGCGTCGAGGTCGATCGGCGCGGCCACGACGCGATGGTGGACGCGGATCACCGACCCATCGGTGTCGTGCAACGGTCCGACCGACTGGAACTCGAAGCGCCCCTTCCGGCCAAGCGGCCGATCCTGCCGCAGCAAGTACAGCAGTCCCTTGTCCGTGCCGACGATGAGATGCTGCTTGCCCGAGCCGTCGTAGTCCCACAGCGCGGCCCGGTGGAAGCCCCAATTCGCGCCGTGCTGGGCGTCCGTCTCCCCCTCCACTCGAAAGACACCGTCCTGGTCGCGCAGGGGATGGCGTTTCGAACTAACCCGCAGCTCCCCATCGGCGGTCATCAACTCGCGAAAGTGCCAGGTGGTGTCGTTCTCCAGCAGGTAGCGGCGCCCCCGGGGATCTGTGAGGATCTCAGTGAAGTTGTACCCCCGGGTCGGCACGTCCTCTCCGGCGATCCAGTGACTGAACCGGAACGCCGGAACGGGCCCGGCGATCTGCTGATTCCGACAGACGGCTACGTCGCATCCGCGAGTGAGAAGCAAGTCCGGCCACGGGCCGTCGCCGACAGCGGTCACCACGGCGTGGTAGCTGTACGGATCGTAGCCATCATCCGGCATCCCCTCGATCGACACTTCGCCGAGGTCCTGGAAGACTGGCTCGCCCTCCGGTCCCGATGCGACCCGCCGCAAGTAGCGCAGCTCTCTCCCGATCATCCCGCACAGGACCATCAGATCGTCGGACCGCGTGCTTTCGTTGCGGTACATGACGGGCCGAGACGCCCCACCCGGGTAGCGGATGCCGTCTACCTTGCCTTCCCCCATCAGGAGCGTCTCGCCCTGTTCGTCGACCAAGAGGTGCTTCGGCCTGGCGAACTGCGTGCCGTCGCGTTTGGTGTAGGCCTGTCCGGCGAACACCGGGAGGCCGTCTCTTACCCCGACGCGCGGCAGGTACCAAAGAACGCCTCCCCAGTCTCCCAAGATCAGGTCCGGGGCGCTCGTGCCGGCCGAGCAGTAGCGTGTCGGGTACGTGTAGTTGAAATGCTGAGGCCAAAGGGACTCCGGTCGGTCGGAGAGCTTGTACTTTGGATTGACGAACGGGATGTTGAATGGAAGCCCATCGGGCGCCACGAGCGGGTCCTGCGCGGCCTCCAAGCGCAGATTGGGGTACTCCCCGACTCGCCTCAGGCAGAGGATGTTACCTTCACGGTCCGTGCCGATGGCCTCCTGGCGCCCGTCGCCGTCCCAGTCGAATGGCTCGACCATGAGGATGGCATGGCCAAGCTGATCGCAGAGCTGAATTGGCTCGCCGAAGTTCCTCAGGTCCTTTGATGGGTAGAGGAACACCCCTTCCCAACACCTGGCAACGAGTAGGTCCTGGGCGTCCGGCGCCGACCACGAGACGACGTCCGCGCTGACAATCAGTCCGAATGACATCGGGCCGTCGTCGGTGAGGAGGTCCGTCGGCGGCCCGAAGCTGAACTCGGCCGCCGCACTGCCGCCCTCGCCGGTTGCCGAGGCGGCGGAAGACAGGCAGGCCAGACTCAGTAGGGTCGTCACGGTCATCGCTGCTCCTCGCGGCGTCTCGTTCTCCGTCGCAGCCCTTCCACGGAGGCCGGGGCTCGGCCTGCGAGGGGCTGGGGGCACTGCGGGCGGCAGGGGTGACGGTCCGCGCCCCACGCGTCCTGCGATCCGGGTCCCCTTGGTGCTTTCCGAGCGTCGCACCGGCGGCAGGTGTCGGGCGCATGGACGGCGCAGGACTGTGCCGATGTCACTGCCGCTCGGTCCTGGACGCAGCGTTCCTTCGATCCGAGACCGTGGGGAAGCGAGGATCCCCCTGTGCAGAGCCCGGGCTACTCCATCGTTCTCGACGTGGTCTCCGAGGGATATGACCGCAAGATGGGTTGGTGGCTGCCCCGTGTTGGCGTCTTGCCGCCGTGCGGGGCCGTTCTCACGATGGCGCAGTCGGACCAGGACCAGAACGACGTCCTGACCGGCATCAGCAGCATGCGGTCGGACGATCCTGGGAAGACCTGGACGAAGCCAGTCCTGCAGGCCGCGCTCGGCCGCCAACCGCTCGGCGATGGGTACGAGCTCTGCCTGACCGACACCACTCCTGCGTGGCACGCCAAGACGGGCACGCTCCTGATGACGGGAGAGACGACGGTCTACCACCCGCAAGTGCGTGAACCCGTCCGCGACACGCGGTTCCCCAGGCAGGTGGCCTACAGCGTGTATGACGAGTCGGACGATGCTTGGTCGGCGCCGCGAACGCTGGCGCTGCCCGATGGCGGTGATCGGTTCCTCTGGTTCGGGGCTGGAGCGGCCCAGCGGGTCGACCTGCAGGACGGGCAGGTCCTGCTTCCGGTCTACGGCCATGGGAGAGAGTGGGTTACGTCTCACTACGAGGCAGTGTTCAACGTCGTAACGGTTCTCCGCTGTAGCTTCGACGGCGCGGAGCTGGAGTATCTGGAGCACGGGGACGAGTTGTCTGTGACGACGCCGCGCGGGCTGTACGAGCCGTCGCTGACGAGGTCTGGTGGCAGGTTCTACCTGACTCTACGGAACGACGAGCGAGGCTACGTCGCTCAGGGCGACGATGACCTGCACTTCGAGACACCCCGACCGTGGACGTTCGACGACGGCACGGAACTCGGGAGCTACTGCACGCAGCAGCACTGGATCGCCCACAGCGAGGGACTGTTCCTCGTCTACACGCGGCGGGGAGCGGACAACGACCACATTCAGCGACACCGGGCGCCCCTGTTCATGGCGATGGTTGACGTGGACCGACTGGTCGTCATCCGCGAGACGGAGCGCGTGGTTGTGCCGGAGACGGGCGCGACGCTGGGCAACTTCGGCACCGTCAACGTTTCGCGGGACGAGTCATGGATCACTGTCGCCGAATCGATGCAGAATGGCTCCTGGGACCTGAGCAGTCGGCTGGAGGCGGAGCGCCGCGGAGCCAACAATCGCGTCTACATCAGTAGGATCTGTTGGAAACGGCCGAACGAACTGTTCGACGTAGGAGCGGTCGATACTGTCAGCCAACCGGGCTGACACAGACTTCCCACCCGGTGGTACCGCGGGAGCCTACCGATGAGCACAGACCGAGAGTCGTTCACGTACTACGATTCACATCTGCATCTGCCGTCGCCTGACCGAGACGGCATTGCGGCGCTTCGACGGAAGGTCGAGTCCGAAGCAGGTATGTGGGGCGGTAACCTGATCGTTCTGACACGTGACGAGGCCGCATGCGTGAGCGCCAATCTCGCCGAAGTGCCCTCAGAACTGACGATCGTGCCATACCTTGCCGCCGAGGGCGAGCTTCCCCCGGAGCTGACGCGCTCGGGATGGTACAAGGTGCACCCCACGTTCATGCAGATCGCCCCCGAAGCCATCGCGGGCGTAGTGGGGCGAGCGCGGTCAATGGGCACCGGTCTCCAGGGCCTCATCGTTCACTGTTTCCCATGGGGACCGGAGCTTCGTTTCAATACGGGAGTCGAGCTAGTGGTGGCCCTCGCGCAAGCACTGCCGGAAGCGCCGATTGTCGCGACACACGCCGGCGGGTGCGATGCGTGGCGGCTCTACGCCCACACCATTGAGCTCGACAACGTGCTCTACGACTTCTCGATCACCATGCACATCTACCGTGGCACCGACTGCGTCAAGCCCCTTCAGGCCTATCTCCGCCAGACGCCCGACCGGGTGCTATTCGGGTCTGACTGGCCGTCGGCCGAGCCCGCGCCCCAACTCGCCGATTACGCGGCACTCGCCGAGGGGATTGGCATGTCTCAAGCTCATCTGGCGGACATCCTGAACCGCAACGCGCGCCGGTTGTGGGGACATGGCGACGGAGGCTAAGCGCCATCACGCGATCCGGCGGCAGCGCACGTTGAGGAGACGGCAAGTGCAAGGGATCACGATGTTCGTGGCGGTGATCGTGGGCACACCCGCGTCGTGCATCGCTGGTCAGCCGGACTGGCTCACCAGTGAGATCTACGACGAGTACGGCCGCGTCGACCGCGTGCTGAAGCCGTGGACGCCCGTGCGCTGTCGTGGGCGCCGCGTGTCTGTTTGGGGACGTGATGTTACCTGGCGACCGGAGAGCCTTCTGCCAAGCAGCATCACGAGCGGCGGCGTTGAGTTGCTCGCCTCCCCCATCCGCCTGGTGGTCGGGCTACCCTCGGGTGAGTACTCGGTGCCCCTGAAACGCTTCCGCGTTACGGAGCGGAAGCAGGCTCGCGCGGCCCTCCGCGCGACGGGGAGCGTCCGCGGGATCAATGCCCGAGCAGAGACGTGGCTGGAGTACGACGGGTTCCTGTGGGTGACGGTGGGCTTCCCCAACGCGGGTGCCGCGACTGAAGTCGAGAGCCTGCGGCTGGTGTGCGACATGCCGGTTGATGAGGCCACGCTCTACCAGAGCTTCTCCCGGCCCCACGCGGGCTCGGTTACCGACGACCGGGTCGAGTTCCCATGGATGACGCACCCAACGGAGAAGATCGCCAACTTCTACCACTGGATCGGCACGGAGGACCGCGGGCTTGGCTTCACATATGCCTCGCTTGAGCACTGGGCACCGCGGTCCGAGGACGCGTTCTGTGCGATAGCCCGAGAGGGCGACGTCGTGACCTACACGGCCAATCTCATCGAGGAGCCCGGCCGGCTCGACGGACGGGTGTTCGAGTTTGGTATCCAGGCTACACCGATCAAGCCGCTCCCGCCCGACTACCACTCCATGGTCAGCACGGGGCTGGACTGGCACGAGTGGGCGGCATGGCAAGAGATGACCGACAATGTGGACTCGGTGGTCATCTGGCCGCCGAATCACATGCCCGGCCTCAATGCCCCGTACAGCCTAGTCGACGACTCCGTCAAGAAGCACGTGGCCTACATCCACGAACGAGGCACGGCCGCCCTATTCACCGGATGTCCGCAGAAGATCAGCCCGCACTCAGACGAGTTCGAAGAACATAGGGCCGACTGGCTGACGAAGCCCGAGTCAGTCCTTGACTGGGAGGGGACGCCTCACTACCAGAACTGCGGTGGCTCGGAGCTGCTGCGCAAGTGGCTCTTTTTCGGGTGGGCGCTTGGGATTGTGGAGCGGTTCGGTATGGAGGGCATCTACTACGATGGCTGGCAGACCGGTCAGATCGCATGCTACAACCCGCGGCACGGGTGCGGATGGGAAGACGAGCGAGGCGACCGCCACGTCACGGTGCCCGTGCTCCAAGGCCGCGAATACAACCAGCGCATGGCCGCATTCCTCGAGGACCATGTCGACAGCGTCCATGTCACGCCCGAGACGGCCCCCGACCGCGATGGCTTCCCGGACTATCACTACCGACTGCATTCGTGGGAGTTCGTACCTCCCGTGATGGGCTTTGCTACGTCGTGGCTCACGGGCGAGTTCTCGGCCTATCCGCTACGGGGGGCGGGCACGCTCGAGCCGGACGGCACGTTCGGCAAGTGCCTGGGGCTGGGCCTCTTCCGCAGCCGGTGTCTCTCCACGAACTGGGGTGTCCCGAACCTCTTCCATCCTGTCATGTGGGAGCACACCGAGAACCACCCGACCGACCGGCAGACCCAGATGGCGTATGCCTGGTTCCTACCCCATGGCGTGCCCGTTGGTGAGTTGCGCTACATGAACCAGAACACGCTCAAGCGCATCTACGGGGTGCTAACCGAGTACGAGACGCGGCGAGCGGCATTCACCCCGGCCTGGAGGCCCGACCCATACCTCAGCGTCGAGAGCCCCACGACACCTGAGATCCTCCTGGCGACCTGGTCGCACCAGGCCGCTAAGCGCGTGCTGGCCGTGGTGTCGAACGTGAGCGTCGACTCGACGGAGACGGTGCGCCTGCGCTGGGCGGGGGCCTGGCAACCCGCGATCGCTGATGCCATGACGGACCGCGTCGTACCCGTAGTTGATGGGCGACTGGCAGTGGAGTTGGGGCCCGAGTCCTTCGTGCTGCTTGGCGTTGACGCCGCCATTGAGCCGGGCAACCCGACGGTTCCGTGACCCACTCAAGTTTGGACGCCGTAGGCGTGGCAGACCGGCCGAGCCTCGGACCGGCCAGCGTGCGACCCGACCGACGGAGGCGTTCTCATGAGATCCACCTGTCCTGGCGTACTCGCCGTTCTGGCCGCGATCGTCTCGACGGTGGCGTTTGCCGCCCACTCCGCGTGCGCCCAAGAGGCAGCGACACCGGAGATCGAGGGGGCTGTCATGCAGAAGCTCAACGTCGAGGTGCGATCGGACCCCGATGGCGAGAGAGTGAGCCCGTTCCTGGCGAGCGCAAGCTGCCACGGCCTGAAGCGTCACACCCTCAAGAACGATGGGTGGCAGCGCAGCATGAATCGGCTGTTCGGCGGCAATCTGCTGGTGCTGCTCCAGGGAGCATACAAGAAACCTGATGAAGACGGGAACTGGTGGGACTTCGAGGCCATCGACACGTTCATCCGGGAGGCCAGGGAGACCTGGGATGTCGAGGAGCTCATGTTCCTGCCGCAGTGGTGGATCGGGGAATGGGATGGCAAGTCCGAGCCCACGGCAGAGCAGTTCGATCGCTCCAGCCAGGCCCTGACTCAGCTCGTCCAGCGCTATGGCGTAGCGGGGCCGCTGCAGGTTCGCTATTGGGTGGCATGTGACGAGTGGTCAGGCGCCGAGTACTGGACGGCCAACCCGGAGAAGTTCGCCGAGTATTACGCTGGGCTCGTCCGCGACATCAAGGCCGTCAGCACCGATCTCATGGTCGGTGGCCCGGTCGATGCCTGGCCGTCGAGCGCGATCGTCGAGGCGCTCCTCAAGGAGTGTCCGGAACTCGACTTCATCGCCTGGAACCTGTTCATTTGCGGGAGCGCGGACTTCCCCCTGGACCAGCTCTTCGCCAAGACGTCGGCTCTGGAAAGGGAGGTCCTGCGAAGCCGGCAGCTCAGCCGCGAGATCTTGGGCAAGGAGCTGCCGGTGATGGTGTCGTCCTACAACGTGAACTTCCACGCCTGGGATCCACCGGACACGCGAATGGCCAGCCCCATCGGCGGGGTCTGGAACGCACTCGCCCTTGTCCATCTGGCTCGGGCGGGGGCATTCAGTGGAGTCATGTACAACGTGCTTGCCCTTGACTGCGGGATGTTCGGTCCCCGAGACGGCTACGCCATCACGGCCGGCATGCTCCCGGCCTCGATCGATCCGGACATCGTGACCGTTCGCCCGCTGACACACGTCCACGAGTTCTTCCGCAGCCACATTGCGGGAGCCACCGCAAGCAGGATCGACATCGACGGAGATCCCGCGGGTTCGGTCGCGTTCGCCGCCACGGACGGCGATGGCGGCCAGGCAATCGTGCTGGTTAACTCATCGACCGAAATAAGGAGCGTTCGCCTGACCGTGCGCCCATTTGAGCGCACCGCCTATGCCGAATTCGACCTGCCGACGGAGTACCTCTATTGCGATCAGTCAGGTCTGCGTAGGGGTAGTGGTCTGCTCTTCTCGGCAGACGGTTCGGGCGAATTTATGGTGCCGGGTTACAGCGCCTGGTGCCTGAAGTTGGCGCCGGTGGTTGCAGCCGAACCGTAGCGCGCCACGACCGGCCCTGAAGTCCCCGGCTGACGCCGCTCCCCTCACGGCTCGGCGATGACGTCGACGGCGACGACTCCGCGTGGGGATGCGCGGACATCGATTAGACGGTCGTGCGCCTCGATCCACGGTCTATCGGACCTCAACCTCGCTGAGCCCCATCAGAGCCGGGCCGCCGGGTCCACCGCCCAGGGGCGCCATGACCACGCGGAGGCGGCGGGTGTTCACCGGCGCAAACACAACGCGGTCGACCGGCCCCGGAGCGGGACGCCAGTCGGGCGTGGCAGACATGGGTCGCCAAGTGCCGTCGTCGGCCAGTGCGTCGACACGCGTCTTGCGCGGTAGCCCCGTGAAGGTCATCCAGTAGAGGGTCACCTCGCGCACGCGATGCTCTCGATGCAGATCCATCTCAACCCAGTGCTCTACCGCGTCGGCACTGGACACCCATGCGGAACTGGGCTCGAACTTCGATGCAACGGCTCGGATGCCGTCGTTCAGGACCGTCGCACCATAGGGCTCAGACACACTGTCTACGGTGATCGTGGGGATCAAGAGCGGTACGCCGACGCGGATTCGTCCATGGGAATCGACGAAGTCCACCAGGCACCGCGTCACGTCGCCCTCATCGGCGAGGGGGATCCGCACCTTGCCGGCCGGGACATCCCGCTGCGTCTCGTGCCACGGTAGGGCACCATCGATCAGCCACCTGACGCCCAGCCGTCCCGCATTCGGAGCGGTTACGTTCAGGACGGCCGCTCCGTTGTCTTCGGAGAGGGAGACGGGCAGTGGCTCAGGCGGAGGCATCCGCACGGCCAGTCGGCCGACGGCCTCTTCGCGCAAGTTGTCAAGCAGCGCGGGGTCAGCGTCTGCCTCGATCTGCGTGTGGTAGCCCTTCTGTCGGGGCGCCATGGCCAGTGCTCGGTTGCAGGCAGTGTCGATGAAGGCGTCGTCCGCGTCGGGGTCCGGGGTGTCCTGCTCGAGGGCACGGATCGTGGCGTAGTCCTCATGGCCTGCGCGGGCCGCGAGATAGCGCCGCGTGGCCACCCATCCTCGGCCGTCCCGAGTCGGGTACACCAAGTTCTGAGCCTCGACCCCGTCCCAGGCACGATACGCGCGGCCGTGGCTCGTGTTGAACCAATGGAACTGCCCCCACCCCGACAGATCGTAGGCGCGACAGGTCCAGGGCATCAGACGGTAGTAGGCGAGGGGATCGAACGTCTCTCCATACGCCTGGCAGTCGTAGAGCCATACCTGCTCCGTCAAGGACCGCAGGAACTTCATGTTCTCATCAGTACAGGCGGCGACGATCGGGGCCACGATGTCGTGCGCTCGCGCCGTGGCCGCCCAATCATCATCATGCTCGATGCCGGTGACGTAGAACTGCGTGCGCGCCTCCGGCGACGCTTTCTTGACCCATCGCGCCATCCGCCTCGCCATCGCGCGGTCCCCCGGGCCGGGCTCGTCCCACGTCTCAACGATCAGATTCCCCGAAGGCACGCCCGCATCGCGAAGACACTCAGCGATCTGCTCTAGCCAGGAGCGGATCGCGGTTTCCACCCTCGGATCGTCTTCGGCCCAGCCCGTCCGCCCGGTGACCATCCCCAGCATCTTCTGAACGTTGAGCAGCAGAAACCGGGCATTGGGGACGTCCCCACAGATCCGTCGGACCATGCGCTGGATGCGGTCAGGCTCGAAACGGACGACGCGCCCATCGTCGTCGAACTCGATGCCGGCCCACGACGCGCTGAGACTGAATGTGTTGACGCCTAGCGCCACGAGCGCGGGCCACGCATACTCGACATGCCCGTAACAGTCGGTGATGTCGAGATCATCGAAACGCGGTAGTTGCCTTGGAAGTACCGTCACGGAGACGCCGATCTCGCGCCGGGTTGCCTTGTCGAGGGTCGACTCCAGCGTGAGGCGCCCCTCGTACCTCCCTGGGTAGAGGGTGGATGCGTCGAGGGACACAACCACCTGAGAGATCCCTGTCTCGCGGACCGCAGCAATGCCCGCATCGTTGAGCTGGGGGAGCGCATCTGTGAAACGCTCGTCTGGCCTAGCGGCACCCCGCATCAGTGGAACGGTGTACGCACTGAGCCAGACGTCCCCGGGCACGGCGTGCGCAAGCAGCTCGTGATAGAGATCCGATGCGGCGAGACGGAGCGGGAACCCGGCGCCGGTCAGATTGGCGACGTTGATGGCGACATCCCGATGCTCGCCGCGCAGGCAGGTCAACTCCAGATCCAGGCTGTCCGGCATCTCGGCCGGCACCGCTACCTCGCCTAGTGGGATGTGTGCCGGCCCCGTCCATACGATGGTCCGGATGCCCGCGAGTTCTCGTGCCGCCGCGTCGGCTCGTGCCGGGAGCCTCGCTCTCGCGTCGCTCGGGAGCTCGGCGTATCTGGCCAGGTCGCCCAGAATGATGTCCGCCTTGGCTTGAGTGGCGTTCAGTCGTGCCTGCAACGTCGCATGCGCGGGAGCATCCTGGAAATCGGCCAGCGCTTCCCTCGTTGCGCCAAGCCGGGCACTGAGTGATTGTAGGACTGCACGTGTCTCGATGCCCGCCCTGATGTCGACGTCGGTGAACGGTGTTGCACTCGTGCCCTCCTCGATCTGAACGTCATCGATCCAGACCTTGCCGGCCGTGCCGGGGGCTCGGTATACGACGATGTTGTAGGCCGGCCCCCCGTCCGGTCGCGGCGTGGTGGGAAACGCCGCGAATGTCTGGCTGACCGGCGTCCACTCACACGTGGCCTCGGGTGGGGCCAAGGCGACGGACTCGGTCCAGCCATGGTTGGTGACGAGCAGCACTCCGAATTCGAGAGCCGCTGGGGAGAGCGCCTCGGACCGCATCCTCGCGGAGAGCGTGTAGGTCTTCCCGGTCTCCAGCGGCAGGTCATACTGCCAGAAGTAAGAGTGCCTGTCCGGGTCGGTTCGGCCCATCCGGAACGACGCATCTCCGGCGAAGAAGACGGATCGGTCGATGGCCCCTTGCTCGTGGACGAAGTGGGACCAGCCCTCTTCACCACGCTCGAAGCCGCCGTTCACCACGTAGTTCTTGGCGGGCAGCGACACGGGTGTCTGCGTGCTGGCGGACAACGGTCCCACCACCAGCAAGGCGGCCGCCAATGCGGGTCTCATCAGTGCATGCTCCTGTCCATCGTGCGCCGAACGCCGGGGCTGTCGCTGCGTCACTCAGTCACCAGGCTCGCGCACACCGGGATCCGGAACGTGTTCGGGCCGTCCATGGTCCGCCGCGGGAAGGAGACTTCCTGAGTCGCGCCGCCCTTGATGCGCAAGCCGTGGTCGCCGGTGAGGATGACCATCGTCTGGCCGTCCGTCTCCTCGATCCGATCGATCTCATACCCGTGCCGGTACCCATTGCCGTGGGTGACGACCATCCACACCCCGTGCAGCTCGTCGCCGCTAGGAAGCTCAGCGTCGGTCACGAACGCGTCGTGCTTGGCTCCGTCCATCCTGCGCATCGCGCTCTTGATGGCGCCCGTGTGCGCGGGTACGTCGGATGTGATGCTCTTCCCACCCGCTGACAGCTTGCGCCCCTCGAAGAGCCACAGCCCGGTGACCTCGTCATCGACGCGGCGGACGATCCCGAGGCGCCCTTTGAGGATCACGCCACCGGCAGCCCGCTCCGGGAACGTCTCTTCGTCTACGGTGATGATGATGGTGTCGGTGATCTCGCCGCTCCGGACCTCCAGGGCCACGCAGTCATCGTCTGGCGGCGACACGTGGAGCTGACGCACGCTGTTGATGAATGGTCCGCCGTCGAAGGGCTCCTCGACTGCGGTGAAGACGGTGGATAGCGGCGCTTTCCCAACGCGCCGGGCCGCGAGCTGCGGCATCCAGAAGTCCAGGACCTTGCGGTTGTCTCCCTTCGTGCCGACGCCGGCCCGGCGGATCGAAGGTGTCTCACCCAGGTAGAGTTCCGTCGGGGCGTGACCGATGAGGTGCACTCGCATTCCTCGGGACGGCGTATCCTCGTAGGAGAACGTGACGCTGAAGCTGTCGTCAGCCGTGGCCCGGCGGACGTTCCTCCAGACGCTGTACGCCTTCGGTGGGTCAGCTCCGCCGAAGTCGGCACCGGCCTCGCTTATCTCCAGGGTGCAGCGCGCGGTCATGTCCTCGTCGGCGCTCCCGTGCAACAGCCAGTCGTGCATCGAGCCGCCGCGGGTCCGCGAGATGTCCACCACATAAGCATCTTGCTCGGAAATCGGGATAAGCACCAGCATCCGGCGATAGACATCCAGGTCGTCCACATTGGCGTAGGCGCGCGTGCCGTCAGCCTCGACAAGGCTGATGCCACCCTCCGACGGGAAGAAGCTCAGCAGGTCCCCGTCAGACGGCCGTCCACCTTGCTCCTGGCGATCCACAGCGACGAGGTTGTGGCTGATGGTCGACACGGTCCACCAGCGCATGTCAGTCCAGGTGTAGCCGATGTCTGACAGCATCTCGCGCTGCTTGCCCCACAGCGTCAGACCAAGCGTGTCGCTGTGGCTGTGACCATACGCACCGGAAAAGTGCAGTTGCGCTTGCATCTGATCGGCGCCGCTTCCCCGCCCAAGTGACGCGTGACCGTACCCCGGCAGTATCGTCGAGACCGTGGTTTCGCGCGGCTCGAGCCGCTTCTCGTTGGCCCACGTATCATGCACGGGCGTTGAGCAACCGTTGGGAAAAGCAACGACCTGAAAGGCGTCCTGGACCTTCGCCCAGAACGGAAGGTCAGCTTCAGGATCCAGACTGTCGAACCGCGTCCCGTCGATCTCATCCACGTAGCCTGGTGGGTCGGAATAGCCCTCCACAACGGAGAAGGCGCCTCGCAGCCCACCGAGGGTCATGTAGTGGTAGCTGGGCGCCTCGTGCCACGTGCCGTCGAAGAAGAAACCCTCATCGAGGTTCTGCATGATCCAGCCGACTGCACGATGCACCATGGCCGGGTCCCCTATCACGCGGCCCAGCATCGCTGCTCCCGCGACCTGGTACCCTACGACGTTGCTCACGTGGTACGCGCTCGACTCGGCAGCTTTGTAGGTCTCGCGTAAGAGGTCAGTCTCCAGCCGGGCCCGCACGTCGTACGCGAATTCCCGCGACAACTCGCC
This sequence comes from uncultured Armatimonadia bacterium, assembly GCA_964555935.1. Taxonomy (GTDB): domain Bacteria; phylum Armatimonadota; class Zipacnadia; order Zipacnadales; family VGFC01; genus CAZKUN01. The sequence continues at coordinate 30,019 of CAZKUN010000066.1, forward strand.
GAACTGGGGACTGTCGTACACCAAGTCGTAGGCACGGAGGAGGTTCTTGGGGATCTCATTGTGGAAGCTGCTCCACCGGCCTGCATCCCACGAGTAGGGCGGCTCCTGTGACTCGCAGAAGCGCACGTTTCTCGGGTGCTCGCTGTGGAGCGCCGGGTAGTGTGGATATAGGCGCGCTGCCTTGTCGAGGACCAATACCGCGCGTCGCGCATACACCTGGTTACCGGTGGCCTCGTAGGCCTTCCCCAGGGCAATGCACTGCCCGGCGAGCCAACCGCGTCTGTACATCGACAGGTGGCCACTGAGGAAATGGCGGGCGTTGGTCTCTTCGTTCAGGTAGTACGGGAACTCAACCCGCTCGCCCAGGGCGTTCTCGCCAGCCAGCACGTGCGCTTCGGGGTATCGCTCGTCGGGCAGACGCAAGACCAGCTCGCAGTATCGGCACTTGAGCTCGTCGGGCCGCTCGATGGTCCATTTGAAGATGCCGCCCCCCTGGGAGCCGCCGTAGCAGCTCGGGCACTCGCAGTAGGGGATGCGGTTCGTCTCCGGCAGGAAGGCGAGCATCTCCTCCTCGCTCATGGTCATGACACGTTCGACGGCCGCTTCGTAGTCGGCGGCCCTGCCGGCATCGACGTTTGTGTAAATGGGATGCTCCTCGCCTCGCGCCGGCGAGGCGAGGCATGCCAGCGCCGCCAGGAGCACGCATGACATGATGGGGGACGTGAGCGGGGGCACGGGCAACACGTCGGCAAGACGCATCGGGAGTCTCCTGTCGCGCGGGCTGTTCGTGGCACACACTGTCGGCACGCGTTCTGTGCGTCTACCTGCACCTGCAGCGTCAGTGCCCCGTTCTCCTTCTGCGTGAGGGGCTGTTTCAGCGATCGAGGCGGGGGACGCGCGCACTTCCCCTTCCCCTGGCATCGGCTCACAGCGTGGTGTTCCTGGGGGAAGGTCGGTGTCCTGCGCTCGACCAACGCGGTGACAGAGACACGATCGCCCCCGCGGGGCCCGTCGTCGATCGTCGGAGAGATGCGGCGCCCTGTCCCTGGGGGAGTAGGAGGAGCCCATGGATCCCCATCTGCTGGCGGGAGCGCGCGAGTCATCCCTGTGGACCACCTGGCGACTCCAGTTGACCATCCCGTCCGTCCTCGCCACCGGCGAGGAGTTCTGCCTGCGGATCACCGCGTTTGGGCCCGATGGCCTGCCCTCAACCGAGTTTGGTCGTGAGATCCACTTCGAGGACTCTCCCGGCGTCGAGGGGTTACCCAAGTCCGTCCGGCTCACCCCGGCGGATGGCGGCACGATCGAGGTACCTGGACTCCGGGCCACAGGCCCGGACTGCGCGTTCGTGGTCGCCCGGCCCGACGGGTGCCCCGGCACGCCCTCCTCCAACCCGGCGTGGGTGTTCGATGACCCTCCCTACCGCGTCTACTGGGGAGACCTGCACGTCCACACAACCTACAGCGACTGCAGCGCCTGGGCGTCCAAGGACCCCGAATTCGCCTACGCATATGCTCGCGACGCCGCCACATCGACTTCGCCGCCGCGGCCGACCACCTGCACGGCGTCGCCGCCGAGGAGGGGCGATGGCCTCGACTCGCGGAGCTTGTCCGGCTTTGCGACTCGCCGGGCAGGTCCGTCCCATTCCTCGCCTTCGAATCGTCTCACGCCACGGGTTACGGCGGAGACAACAACGCCTACTTCCTCGGATCGAACGCGCCCTTCTTCTGGCTCGACCGTGACGACATGCGCGGCACGGCCCCGCAGATCCACCTGTCCGAGCTGTGGGACTTCCTTGACGGCACCGGCGAGGACTACCTCACGGTGCCCCATCACACGGGCCGCTCGGGCAAGTGTAGGTCGTTTGGCGATTCGCTCTATGAACCCGGAAGGGAGCCGGTGTTCGAGATCTACTCGCTCTGGGGATCATCGGAGATCCGGTGGAGCCGGTTCCCGATCCATGGAGGCAACGTCGATGGCACGTGCTACTTCCAGGATGCGCTCCGGGCCGGCTGTCGGTATGGCGTGATCGCGTCAAGCGACGACCACACGACTCTCCCCGGTGGAGAGAGCAGGGAGAGCCGACCCGCGGGGCCGCTTTGGCTCAGCAGCTACATCCATCACGGTCTGGCCGCCGTCCGAGCGCCGGAGCTGTCTCGGAGTGCACTATGGACGGCACCGCGCGAGCGCAGGTGTTACGCCACCACGTTTGGGAGGACGCTGGTGGATGTGCAGATTGGCGACCGGTCAATGGGTCAGGAGACGCGGGTGGGCGCGGGTGACCCTCTTCGCAGATCCCGAGAGGTGCACGTCAGAGCCCTCAGCGCTGCAGCGAGGTGGCTCGACATCGTGTTGCTGCGCAACTGCGAGGAGATCGCCAGAGCTCGGTGGACGCCTGACCGGTCCGAGGTTGTGTTCCGCGACGACCACCCCCTGGAAGCGCTCGCCGTCCGTGATGCCCCGTTTCACCCGGAACCAATCGTTGTGTACTACGTGCGGGTGGACAGCCAACTCGACCAGACCCAGTGGTCGAGCCCGATCTGGCTTGACCTTCCCACCTGAGCCTGCCGAGGCAGCGCGTGAGGAGCCACAGCGATCCGGCATGTGGTCCCCGACCGGTCTCAGTCCGGGTTCCCGTGAGCAAGCGCATCACTGAGTGCCTCGATCGTCTCCAGCAGCTCCGCCTTGGCGGCCATGAGTGCAAGCCGACTCGTTGGTTTGACCCCCGGCCACGACCGGGCGCCGTGTCCACCCTTGTTCATGGTCATCGGCACGAGCGCGCCTGGCTCCATGCTGAAGGCGTTCTCCCGGAACGCGCGTCCCGCCTCGACGGCGTCACGCTGGGCCTTGGTGAGCGCCCCCGCGGGTTGGTCCTCCGCGTCCCGCAACAGCAGGGCGAGCCTCCGCCAGTAGGCGTAGTCCTCGTATCCCTCGCGGACGCCCTCGAGGGCCGGCGTCGAGACGGGCCCATCTGGGCCGTTGGCCCACAGCACCCACAACCGGTCCGGCGTGATCCCCTGGTGATAGGCGAAGAGGGAATAGTGGGGCACGTCCAAGTACGCCGCCTGCCAGCCGATCGCCCTCATGGCATCGGGCGACGACGTGCAGAAGCCCCCGCTGTAGAAACCGACCTCATCGGCGGGATCCAGCTCCGTACGCCCGGCCCGGACGTCTTCCTGGAGCGTCCAGCAGATCGGCTGTGTGGGCGTCCAGATGTCGAGCACGGGATCGAGCGTCTCCGCGAAGTCCGGGCTGAAGTGGTTGACCGTCATGTGCACCTTGAGCTCGGGATGCACGGCCTTGAGCCCCCGCAGTCGGGCGAGCGTCTCGGGCTTGGTGGCGTCGGGCACGGACGGCTCGTCGAGGGCGTATATCCAGATCTGCTTGAAGCCAAGGTCCACACAGCGTTGGATGAGCCGCGTGTCGAACTCCGTCTTCGCCTCCGCAAGGGCCTGCGGAGGCTCGCCCTCCAGCGCCGTGAACCAGTCGTCCCGGTGCAGCGAGTACATGAAGCCCAGCCGATCGAACCCCGCCGCCAGCGCCGCCTCGAGCCTGCCCACGATGCCGTCCATGCTGATTGCGAGCTCGCCGTCTTCGCCACGGTGGACGCGGGCTGCGCTCTTCCACGGGTTGAATGGGAAGTGCACCTGCACTTCGCGGACGCCGCACTCGGTGAGCAGCTTCGCGTGCGCCTGGAAATCGCCGCTTATGTAGGTCAGTGGGCCGTACAGCCTGATCGCGGCCGACTCCGGGGGAGCCATGCTGACGTCCAACACGCTTACGACCACATGCAAGGCCCGTGGCTCGGCGTTCTCAGGGCGAATGGTAAGGGTGAGCGGATACCGCCCCGGCCCCAGTGCGTGCCCGTCGAGGCTTACCCAGAAGCTCTTGTGGTCGCCCAAGGTCATCTGGTGCCGATTGCCCTCGATCAGCGCATAGTCGTCGTGCGGCGGCGGTGGCCCGGCCGTCGACACACGCGCCTGTGTCCGCAGGAGGACGGCCGCTTCGGGCAGGGCAGGCGCGGAGCCGACGGACAGCTCAACGGCCCCGACGTCGCGCAGTGCGAGCACGCCGACCTCCAGCGACTCCCGCTCATCGACGCCGATGGCCAACTCGAGCGGCCCGGCCGGGGAGAATGGTGGGTTGGGCCCGCCGTAGTGGACCGCATACCCCCGCCGCACGTCTCGATCGGTCACCGAGGCCAGCATGTGGCTGCTCTCGCCCTCCCGTCGCCCCCTCAGGTAGCTCCCGGTCGGCTTGCCCACCACAACCGGCACCTCGAAGGATGCCAGTCGCGTCTCGCCGCTCGTCGCCTCCACGGTAAGGACGTACGTGCCTTCGGCGGGGAGCGTGTGGCTGGTGCTCCCCAGCAGCATTTCGCCGGGCCCAGCCGCCGGCAGCTCGAGGCCGGTCTCCTCCCACACGAACACGCGGTCCAGTGTCTCGTAGCGGAAGCGAACGGGGGTGCCGAGCTTGGTCTGAGCTGTGTGCATCAGCTCAACGTCGATGGTGAGGGTCGTGCCATCCACCTGTGGCGCCAGGCGCGTGACAGCCTTCGAGGTGGCGTTGGTAACCTCGGCCATCCCCTCCAGCTGGCAGAGCGTCACGGGCACGGTGAGTGATTCCCCGGGCTTCAGGTCGAGGCCGATGGTCCATTCCAGGCTTGGGTTCGGCGGCGGGCCGTCCGCCCAGTTGTAGAACGACTGCAGGGCTGGCGAGTCGACGACAACGGCCAGACCCGTGTGGCGATCCTGGTCGATGACCGCGTACCACGGCCGTTCCACCTCGTGCCACTGGCCGACGTCGCCGTATGGGAACGGCTGGGTCTCCACTCCCCGGTGGCTGTGCCAGAAGTAATGGTCTTCCGGCCCCGCCTTGCCGCCGGGCAGATAGTAATTCCGGACCATCTGCTGGGCGCTGAGGTGTTCTTCAGCGGGATTGGTGTACGTATACTCCACTCGCAGCGCAGACTCGCCCTCGACAAGCGTCACGCGTTTGGCGACGTCGACACCGACACCGGACGCAGAGAACGTGACGCTGACTCGCTCCGGTCCGGTGTCTTCTACCTGGGCTGCATACTCTGCGGCGCTCAACTCGGACTTGTCGTCAAGCATCCCGCTCCGGCCATCGCCCCGCCACCAGACCAGCTCGCGTCCATCGGCGTTGCGTACGAGCGAACAGATCCGCGCTCCAGAGTTGGCGGCGATCTCCACGGTTATCTGGGTGTTCTCCAGGCGAGCGATCGAGAGCTCATCCCTCTCGAGCATCGTGACACTCGCTGACCACCCCGACGACGCGGCGCCGAGACACGAGGCCGCGATCAGACTCACCAGTTGTGTGCGCATCGCAGTTCTCCCGAGCGAGTGTTCCCGACTGCCTCCTGACGTTGCCCCTGGTACAAGCGCGATCCTCCCCAGCGGCAGGCTCCGGCGCCACCCGTGTGGAAACGAGATCCAGTCGCCGACTGACTTCGGTGGGTCCACATGCCTGGCGGTCTCGAGGGTGTCGAGCCCCCGCGCGGGGGCCTGGAGGGATGCACATGCGCCGTCTCCTCTCCGTTCTGCTGCTGGGCGCCGCGTGTGCGGCGCCGGCGTGCTCTGCTGTGATCGCGCGGGCCGGCCTGCCGGGGCTGCCGATCGTCATCGCGGACGACCCAACCCCGCCCGAGCGGTTCGCCGCGGAAGAACTGGCCCTGCACCTGGCGCAGATCACGGGCGGGGCATTCACCATCACGCTGGAGCCGGAGCATCCGGCCGGTTCCCCAGCCATCTTCGTGGGACACACCCAGTTCTCGAAGGACAGCGACGTGGGCGCGGCGACGATGGGCGAGGAAGAGTCGCTTGTCCGGACCGTGGGCGACAGCCTGGTGCTGACCGGGGGGCGTCCGCGGGGGACGCTGTATGCTGTCTACGAATTCCTCGAGCGAGACCTCGGCGTCGCCTGGCTCAGCGAGGACGTCACGCTGATTCCCCGGCGCCCGGATGTTACCGTCGACGACCTGGACCGTCGTCGGACGCCGGCCTTCGCGGGGTTGCGGTGGGTCTACACGTCTCAGCGGGAGCACAACCACACGGAGGAGTTCATCCGCAAGATGGACCTGTGGGGCGCCCGCAACCGGATCGGTGCGGGGGCCTGGCTGTGGGGCGACGACGAGCGCATGGGGGTGCGCCGGAAGGGGTGGCCGGGCTGGGGCCATAGCTTCTACGCCTACCTGCCGCCGGAGGAGCACTTCGACGAGCACCCGGAGTGGTTCTCGATGGGCCTCGGCGGCGAGCGGATGCGCGGCGGGGGCCAGCTTTGCCTGACGAATGCCGAGATGCGCAAAGCGGTCGTGGCGCGGATGCGCGAGGCCATCGAACAGGACCGGGCGCAAGCCCGGGATGAAGGCCGCCCGCACCCGGACCTCTACGACCTGGGCATGAACGACTACCACAACATGTGCCAGTGTTTGGACTGCCGGGCCGTCGTCGAGCGCGAGGGGGGCGAGTCCGGACTGGTGCTCGAGTTCGTCAATGTCGTCGCCGATGAGATAGGGCCCGACTACCCCGACATCATCATCTGGACTTTCGCCTACAGCCTCACGATCCAGCCGCCGAAGACCGTGAAGCCTCGCGACAACGTGATGATCCAGTTGGCCTACCTGGCGCCCGGCGAGTGGCGCGACCCCACCAAGCCGCTCACCCATGAAGCCCACGCCACGCATCGAGACGCGACCGAAGGATGGGCGAAGATTGCGGGCAAGGTCCGGATCTGGGACTACTGGCGGTTCTTCACCGGCGACGCCTTCGAGACACCGTACACTCGCGTCAAGCTGATCCAGGAGGACCTTCAGTACCTGCGCGATCTGGGGATCAGCGATGGCTACTTCGTCGAGTTCTACGGTGAGGAGCGCCTGAGCTTCGTGGCGCTCACTCGGTGGCTCGGGACCAAGCTGATGGATGATCCCGATCAGGATGCCGAGGCGCTGATCGATCGGTTTGTGCAGGCCTGGTACGGCCCGGCGGCGGGGCCGATGCAGGAGTGGCTGGACTACCTCACCGAACGCTTGGCCGAGAGCGACGAATCCCTGACCGTGCAGGCTGCCTACCGTCGCTCGTACATGGACATTCCCTTCTTCGAACGCGCCTATGAGATCCTCGATCGCGCGGAACAGGCGTGTGAGGGCGAGTCGCCGGAGATGGCCCGGACCCTTGCCGAGCGGATGCCGGTCGACAGCGCCCTGCTCGGCCTGTGGGACGCGCTGGCCGCCGGGCTGGGAGAAGGACAGGCGATGCCGTGGGATCGGGAACGCGTGCTTGAGCGCTACATTGCGGGCAAACGTCTGGTCGTGCGTCACCGGCGCGTCGCGCAGACCGTGGGGAACGTACTGGGGCAGATCGACGAGGAGGAGGCGCGCCTGCGGCTCGCGCTGGTGCAGCCGCCGCTGCCGAGCGCCTTCGACGCGCTGCCCCGGAGGGATGTCGTCGATGTGCTGCGGGAGGCGTCGTGGGACTACCCGCGTTTTGATCGGCGCGTGGTTGACGATCCGGATGCGCCCGGCGGAACGGCCGTCCGGCTCGCGACGCCTGATGACGAGCCCGGCGCAGAGGTCCCGATGGGCCTGTACTGCGAGCCCGGGCGCTGGGGTCCGACGCTGGCCTTGGCGCCCGGTGAGACCCCGGACGGCGACGCCAAGTGGTTCGAGGAGGGGCTAGGCCAGGAGCGACGCGGGCCGGCGGCCCCCATGCCCACGGACGAGGCTTACCATTGGTATCGGCTGGGGCCCTTCGAGATCACCCCCGGCACCATCTTCCACGCCCATCGCTCCTGGTACATCAGCCTCGGGATCGACCGCCCGCTCCGGTTGGGTTACCCGGAAGAGGACTGGTACGTCTTCGTCTCGTTCAAGCTCGAGGGACCCGCCTATGTGCCTGGTTCAGAGAGGGAGAACGCCCTCTATGTCGGCCGGATCGTGCTGGTACGCGCGGCCACCCCGGGGGCGGCAGACTTCGTGCCGGGAGAAGGCCCGGAGTGACCTGTCGTGTCTTTGGCCGACGCGAGGCTCGGCCGCACGCTAAGTGCGATAGCCCCAGGAGAGGTGAGTGGCTAGGATGCCCCGGATGCCCGTCCGTCAGATCGCTTGGGTCGCTTCCGTGGTCGGGGCGGCGTACTGCCCAATCCCGTCGGCACCCCAAGGGCCGGCCCCCCTGATTCGAAACGCCTTCTGCGAGGAGCTCGCCGAGGATGGCCGCCCAACGGACTGGCTGTTCTCATACTCGAGCGGTGGCCCTTGCGACCTCGTGGTGGACACCCAAGTGAAGCGCGCGGGTGATGGCTCCATCTGGCTCGCCAACCACGAGGGTGGGGCAAGGTTCCCGCGCATGTACCAAACCGTGGAACTGGCCCCCGGCACGCGCTACCATCTGGCCGCTTGGGTCCGGTCCTCGACCGGCGGGGCCAACCTCCAGGTCACGCCCGCCGGCGGCACATGGTATGGGAAGGGCGACTACGGTGGAGTCGTGCCTATTGGCGCCAGTGATGAATGGCGCCAGATTGAGAAGCGGTTCACGACCGGCCCGGGAGAGCGCGTCAAGGTGAATGTCGTCTTCACGCTCGTGGCTCCGAACCGAGAGACCGCGGATCTCTGGATAGATGACGTGTCTCTACGCGAGGAGGGCCCTAAGCCCGATTACTCGCGCTTCATCCCGCCCGTGGACACAAGTGTCGTCGTTCCCCACGTCGCGTGGGCCAAGGACCTGCCCGGCCCACGCCGACGCGTGCTCCTCGTGGCGCCTCAGATCACCATACGTGACGTCATCGAACTCTCGCATCGCATGGACTTGGAGGCAGAGGTCCACTATGCGAGTGCCGATCTCTCCAAAGTGCTGGCGCGGCC
>CAZKUN010000067.1:0-16171 GCA_964555935.1 uncultured Armatimonadia bacterium
ATCGATCTCGGCCAGCAACGGGCCGAGGGTCACGCGGGGTTGAGGGGTTCGATAGCGCGCGATCACTCGGTCCGGCGCGGGGCCCGACGTGAGTCCGTGGGTCAGCGCCTGCAATCCGGCCGCCGATTCTCCGAGCGTTCCGCTGACGAGCAGCACGTCACCCAACTCGGCCGCGCCGCGTCGGAGTTCCCGGCCAGTCGGCACGAATCCGGAGGCAGTCACGTCAAGCGTCAACGGACCATCGGTGCTAACGGTCTCGCCGCCGGCGAGGCGCGCGCCGAGGTGCTCGGCCATCGCCGCCGCGCCCTTGACGATCCCTCGGGCTGCGGCGAGGTCCTCGTCGGGCGAAATGGCAAGCGTGAGGAGGACGGCGGCAGGCATGGCTCCCATGGCGGCGATGTCACTCACCGAGGCGGCAACCGCGCGGGCGCCGATCGCCTCGGGCTCGAACCACTCGCGGCGGAAGTGCCGACCGGCCACGGCCGCATCGCAAGTGAGAACGAGGGCATGGCCCTCGGGGCACGCGATCACCGCCGCGTCGTCGCCAATGCCAAGCAGAACGCGACCGCCCGCGCTGGCCACGTCACGCTGGACGTGGCGGAGGAACTTGGCTTCGCCCGCGGCACTGAGCTTCATGTGACGAGGCTTCTCCCGTGGGAAACATCAGTCCTTCAGGATGGAGCGCACGATGATGTGGACGGGGTAGTTGCTGGCTGATTCAGGCATGGTCGTCATCCGGATGCGTGTGTCGGAGCGGGGCGGAACGGTGCGTTTCTCCAGCACCTCGGTGCGGCTGCCTGTGAGCACGCCGGTCTCGCGGAGGACGCCGTCAATGAGGAAGAACCCTCGCATGACCCCGCCGCTGGCTCTGGCGACGATCTCAACGCGGCCCTCCTGCGCAGTCGGGTTGGTGATGTCGATGTCGATTGAGTGCTCGACGCCGAAATCGCCGGAGAGATAGGTGCCGGCCGCGTTAGTGGAGCCCTCCTTGCCGAGAGGGAAGAAGGTCCAGCTCCCGCCGACCTCATGCGTGAGCGGCTCGTGCTTGCCGGCCCCGAAGGTGAACGCGGTCATCTTGGGGCTGGCATACTCGCCAGATGAGAGCGGCTCGATCCACTCGTGCGCGTCGCGATCGTACGCGGACTCGGCCTGGACCTCGAGGTAGAGCGGGGATGGCCCCGCAAGCGGCACGATGCGAGCCAAGCCGCTGACGATCGTGTCAGGCGCGCACGCAACTCGGACGAAGTCGGAGGCGCTGCGCGGAGGGACACGCAGGACGTACCCGCTGCCGGTGCGGCGTTGGTCGATGAAGCGGCGCGTCGCGGTGTGCCCGACTCCGAGTTCATCCTTGCCGGGACCGGCCTCGGCGACGACCACATGGGCGGATGCGGGCTGGCCGGTTGGGTTGGCGATCCGCGCGACGAACATGATCTTGCGGCCGGTGGAGTTGACGTGGTGGTAGAGCAAGCGGCATGGGCGATCGATTTCGAGGGGCTCGCGCATCAGCGTGCCCTCCGTGCGGATGCGTTCGGGGTCGTTGCTGATCTTGAGGTCCACCGGTTGGGCCGCCGGCGGCGAGATCCATTTGAGCGTCACCGCGACGGCCTGTTTGGCGGCTATGAAGTCGGCGCCGCGCGCCAGCACGGTGACTTTGAACTCGCTTTCCGCGCGCTCGACCGACGCGTATGACAGCGTCGCGCCCTCGCGCGGCGTAGCGCAGGAGAGCGCGGCGTTGATCGCGACCTTGCGCGCGAGACTCTCGTCCTGCCCGCTCCCGGTCAGCTCGGCGACTGCGGATCGGGCGAACTTGGCGGCCCAGTACCGGCAGTCGACGGCCAGCAGGAGTTCGGTCTTTCCCGCGTTGAGGACGATCAGCGTCATGCCTGGGCTCTCGGCATAGACCTTGACGCGGCGCTCCTCGGGAATGAGCCTGACGATGGCAATGTCCTCGGCGTCGCTTGATGCTTGAAGCGACTTGCCGAGCGGCCCGCCGTAGCCGACGAACCTCGCCTCAGTGACGGGAACCAGGACGTCGTCGCCGCAAGTCAGCGCGATGTACGGCTCCGCAAGCGCCTTGCCAATCGTGGTCTGCCAGCCTGCCGCAAGCGCCCACGGCGCCATGCCCGATAGCCGGGCGGTCTCCGCGTCCGCGGTGACAATAGGCCGCTCGCCCGCCATCAACACTGCCGTGCCCTCCGCGCCCGGAGCCACTGTGAGAACCGGGCGCGCGAAACCGGCTGCGGTCGTGGTCGCCAGCGACTCCGCTACGGTATTGGCGCGCGAGAGGACGCTCCCCAGTTCCGAGCGCAGGCGGATGATTGGCTGGTCGCAGGCCAGCACCTCCGCGACATGCACGGTGCCGGTCACGCGCTCTTGGGCGGCGAATGTCAGGAGACGGTCCGCGTTGGCGGCGGATGCGGCCAGCAAGGCGATGGCCGCTGCTGTGGTCGTGTATCGTGTCATGGGCGCTTGTTTTATGAGAAGCGGAGGCCCTTGGTGGGGGCCTCCGCTGAGTAAACATCCGGTGGTGTAGGGGAATTCCCCTACACGCGATCCTACTCCTCCGCGTCGAGTTTCTTGAGCTTGCGTTCGAGGTCCTTGACCCGGCGCTGAAGCGCCGGCAGCTTCTGCGTTGCGGCGAGGACGCGGAGCGAATGGTTATGCGGCTTTGCCGGGTAGCCGGAGTAGTAGCCGGGCTCCGGGAGGTCGCTGAAGACGCCGGCTTGGCCGCCAACGATGATGTCGCTGCCGATGGCGATGTGATCGTTGACGCCGACCTGGCCCGCCATGACCACGCGATCTCCGATGGTCGCGGATCCGGAGATGCCGACCTGGCCACAGATGAGACAGCCCTTGCCGATGATGACGTTGTGAGCGATATGCACGTGGTCGTCGACCTTGGTGCAGTCCCCGATCATGGTCGCGCCAACGGTCGCGCGGTCTACCGTGGCATTCGCGCCGATTTCAACGTCATCGCCGACGATGACATTGCCGATCTGGGGGATCTTGCGGTGGGCACCGTCGTCTTGCACGTACCCAAAGCCGTCGCCGCCGATGGATGAGCCGGCATGGATGCCCACGCGCTTGCCCAGGATGCATCGGTCGCCGATGAAGACCTGCGGGTAGATGATCGAGTCTTCGCCGATTTCGACGCTGTCGCCGACGTAGGCGTTCGGGTAGACGATGACGCCATCGGCGAGCTTCGTGTTGTCGCCGACGTAGGCGTTGGCCCCGACGCTGACGTTCTCCCCGAGGGTCACGTTCTCACCGACGATGGCCCGGGGGTGGACGCCCTCGCAGACATTCGGCTTGGGGGCGAAGATCTCCAGCACCTTGCTGAAGGCCAGCCTCGGGTCCTCAGTGAGAATCATCGGCTTGCTGCCGCGAGGGGCGTTGGACGGGGCGATAAACGCCGCCGCCGGGCTCGTCGCGGCCTCTTCCATGCGTTCAGGGCTGTCGACGAAGGTGATCTCGCCCTCGCGCGCTTGATCGAGGCTGCTGACGCCGGTGATCGAAATCTGACCGTCGCCCGTCAGGCTACCGTTCACGATGTTAGCTATGTCTGCTAGTGCGATTGTCATGTGGCGCTGGGTCCCTCCGGTGCGGGGTATTGGCCTATCCGTCTGATTCCCGCACTGGGCGGCGAGCCGCCCAATAGTCTCTCAGGAGCGAGCGGAACTGCTCCGTGGCGTCCGGGATCTCTTCGTCGGCGGTGGCGACAAACCTGACTTCGATGCCGTTCATCGCGGCTACAGCCCGCACGGCCCGGTTCGTCCCTTTGCCGATCTCCTCAAGAAGCCGGGCGCGGGCATCCTGGAGTCTGACTTGCCTGCGCGCCTGGGCCGCCTGCTGGGCGGCCTCGGCTTGCGATATCAGTTCTGAAACGTCTCCGGTGTCGGGTGGTGGGGGAGTGTCGGTAAGGTTCTCTCCCGGCTCCACCGTTGCCGCTGCTGCGTCGAGTCCGGCGCCTTGTCTCTCGCGGGCGGCGCTTCCGCTTTCAAGCAGAGCCTCCGCGCGCGCCGTCTGCTCTGCTTCGTCATCCTCGGTATGGTCCACTTTTGCCTTGACCAGGCGCTCCTCGTAGTCACTTCGTAGCTGCGCGAGTTCGTCCGCCGACTCCCGCACCACCTCCGCCACCTCGGCCTCGATCTCGCGCCACACCTGAGCCTGTCGGTCTGCTGCGTAAGCGGCCTCGTCGGTGTCATCCGAGTCGGCCATCAGTCGCAACTCCGCCAACTCGCCGGCTCGCCGTCGCACGGCTTCCGTCTCGGCGCGCATACGGGCGAGGCTGGCTTCGTTCTGTGCCTCGCGGAGTTCGGCCGTCCCGGCCTGTTCGACCCGCCGCATGGCCTTTACGTCGCCTGGATGCGGCCACTGCTCAAGCAGTCCGTCTGCTTGCTCGATGCGCGTCGCCAGGCGGATGTTCGCCCGTTCTTCCCAGAGCGTCAGGACTTCGGGGCGCCTGAACACAGGTTGTGCCGGCCGGGCGAGGCTTCGGCCCAGGGGCGAGGTCATGAAGGCCTCCAACGCCTGGATCCGTGCCGACGCCGCATGATGCATTTGCTGGGCGCCAAGTTCGCGATAGTCCGGATACAGCGGATGCTCACCCGTTAGCGGGCCAGTCCTGACCAGGACGACCTCCGTCTCCGGCAACGTCACTTCGGCGACTTCGGCGCGGGACTTGGTGCATCCGGAGATCCACGCCGTCGTCGAGAGCACAGCCGCGACAGCCATGGCCGCGCTAGCGAGACTACTCGCCGTCGCCCTCGGCCGGTGTCTCACCGGGCGCCTCCTCGGGCGGAGCTGTGGTTGCGGCGGCGTCCGTGCCATTGAGCCGCTGCACGAGCAACTCGGTAATGTCTTCGCCACCGAGGTAGACCAGCTTGCGGTCGATGACCAGGTCCAGGCCCTTCTCTTCGGCGATCGCCTTGATGGCGTCCTCAACGGGCTTCATCAAGTCAACGCCGAGCTTGTGCTGTTGCTGCTGGAGGGAGGCCTCAACTTCGCGGGCGAGGGCCTTGAGATCGGCGTCGCGAGCGCGCACCTTGTCCAGCAGGGAGTTGAAGCGTTCTGTCTCCTCAGGCGTCCGGTCGATCTTGCCCTCGAGGTCGCGGTATTCGCGCTCGAGTTCGGTGCTTTGCTTATTGAGCGCTTGCTCGCGCTCGATTTGCGCCGGGGTCGCCTGGGGCGTCTGGATGATCTCAGCGGCCTCCTGCCAGCCCTCGGCGGAGAGGAAAAGCAATGTGCTCAGGCGCTGCAGTTGGGCCTGCTGGGTCTTGTACCAGAGGGTCAGCTTCTCTTCTTCTAGTTGCTTCTGGGTGAACTGCTCGCCGACTGCGTCGAGGTCGATCAGTCCGACTTTGAAGGTAGCGGCGTCCTGGGCCCAGACAGCGTTACAGCCTGCCGCCAGGAACCCCAGCGCAGTGATTGCTGCGAGAAGACGTGTTCTCATCAGTCGGTCCTTTCAGGCGGGGCCGGCAGAGGCCCCGTTGGGGGTGTAGACAACATTGACGCGCCGAGGTTTCAGCGAATTACCTCGGCGCGCATAAGTTTTCTCGCGTAGGGCTAGGCAGAGCCTAACAGCTAGCGGAGCCGCGTCGCCAATCCGTTGGTCCATGCCTCGACCATCGCATCGACTGTGACGGACAGCGCGCCGTCGATGTTCAGCGCGCTCTCGTCGGTAACTTCGCCGATCTTGACGGGAATGACCGCTGCGCCCTCGAAGATCGCCTCGAACTCCGCTTCCTTACCGGCCTTCACCTCGACCACGAAGCCGCCGGACTCGCCAAACAGGAGCTTGTCGACTCGGAGGTCGGTCCCGAGAGACGCAATGTCGACCTTGGCGCCGAGTTGGCCTTGCGCGTAGCCGCCCATTGCCATCTCAGCCAGCGTTACGGCCATGCCGCCGTCGCTGATGTCGTGACAGGCCGCGACCGTACCGGCGCTGATGGCGTCGATGACGCCGTAGATGGCGGCGCGTTGTTCATCCCAGCGGACCTCGGGAACGTTCCTGCCGAGTCCGAGGTCGAGCGCCTGGTAGTATGCGGACCCGCCGCATTCATCGTAGCGCGGGCCGACGAGGTAGAGCGAGTCACCGGCTTCCTTGAGCTGCATCGTGACCGCGTTGGCGTAGTTGTCGATGACGCCGACACACGCCACGATCCCCGATGGCTCCACGGCGTTTCCGGATGCGGACTCGTTATATAGGCTGACATTGCCGGACACGACGGGCACGGGCGCGCCGTCCTGGCCTTTCCAGCCGATGTTGTTTGCCGCGTCCGCGATGCCCTTGACGCCCTGCACGAATTGCCAGAAGGCGGTGGGCTTCTCGGGGTTTCCGTAGTTGAGGCAGTCGGTCAAGGCGCTCGGAACGGCACCGACGGCGGCGACGTTTCGGCAGGCCTCGGCGACGGCGTTCGCGCCTGCCCAGTAGGCGCTGATACCGCCGTAAGCGGGGTTACCGTCCATCGCCAGGGCGACCCCGGCGGATGAACCCTCAAGGGGGGCGGCCACTCCGGCATCGGCCTCGCCGGGACGAATCACGGCGTTGCCCTGGACCTCGCTGTCATACGATCGGTAGATGAACTCGCGCGAGCAGACGTTCTCGTGCCCCAGGACCGTCAGGAGCGTCTCGGCGAGGTCCGGCGGCAGCTCGAAGTCGGGTTCCTGACCGTCGTACACGAGCGGCTCGGACTCCCGCTCGTAGCGGATGCCCTCGGTGACGGCATCAACCGGCGCGTCGCAGACGATCTTGCCCTGGTGCGTCAGCACGTAACGGCCGGTGTTGTTGAAGCGCCCCACAACGCTGGCCTGGGCGCCCTCGTAGACGTTGGGCAGGTCCCAGTCCTCATTGTAGATGCGCAGAACCTCTTCGGTGAACTCGGTCGGCACGGCGAGGAGGTAGCGCTCCTGCGTCTCGGCGCAGCAGATGGTCTCGGGGAGCAGATTCGGCAGGCCGACGTGGACCCTGTCGAGGTTGATCTCGACGCCGAAGCCGCCGGCGTCCGCGATCTCGCTGGACCCACACGCGAATCCGCCGCCACCGATGTCCTTGCAGCCGATGATGATGCCCTTCGCCTTGGCTGCGTCGCGGACGGCCTCGTTGGCCTTGCGCATGGCGAGGACGTTCTTGAGGAACGGGTCATCGACCTGAACGGCGCCACGGTCGTCGGCGGCCTCTTCTGCGCTGAGGATCTTGCTGGCGAAGGCCGAACCGCCGAAGCCGGAGTCATCCGTGGGCTTGCCGACGAGGATCATGTCGTACGGGTGGTCTTTGGCCTCCGGTGGGGCGAATGAGTGAATGATGTCTTCCTCGGCGACCAGCCCGAGCGCGACGACGTTTACTAGGCAGTTGTCATCGTACGAGTCGCGGAAGTAGACGTCGCCGCCGAGGTTTGGCACACCCAGAGCGTTTCCGTACTGCCAGATGCCCTCAACGACGCCATCGGTAATCCAGCGGGTGTGCTCGGCGGATTCGCCGGTGAGCGAGCCGAAGCGCAACGGGTCGCCGGTCGCGATGACGCGAGCGCCCATGCAGTCGACGTCGCGGACGATCCCGCCGATGCCGGTAGCCGCGCCCTCGCGTGGGAGGACCTGGGATGGGTGGTTGTGGCTCTCATGGGCGAAGACGATACCGTAGACCTTGCCTTCATGCTCGCAGAAGCGGACGATTCCGGCATCTTCCTGGGGCCCGAGAAGCACGTTCGGTCCATCGGTGGGCAGCAGGCTGAGTGATGCGCGTGAGCTCTTGTACGAGCAGTGCTCGCTCCACTCGACGTTGAAGATGTGGACCTCGGTTAGCGTCGGATCGTGGCCAATCAGCTCGGCGACCCGGCGGGCCTCGTAGGGCGTCAGTCCGACACCGTGCTCGGCGAGCGCCTCGGTGAGTTCCTCATCACTGAGTTCAGACACTGGGACCCGTCTCTCGTCAAGTTCCATTGATCGTCCCCTGGTAGCGGAAAGTCAGCGCAACGCCTGCGGCGTTCGCTCATTATACACCGAAATCCTGCGTTGGCGATTCCCTCGATCGGGTGCGTGACGGAGATTGCTGGGCGGGGGCGCCTTGGGTGCCCGGCCGTTCGATTCTGAGCGCGCTGGGGAGTAACCTGGCTGTCGAGGAGGAACAGTGGGGCTGGTGGCGGGAACGCAATGCGGGAGGGAGACGTCCAGCGAGTTACATATGAGAACCAAGGCTACAGAGGACAGACCAGAGCGATTCAGCCAGCGGAATGTGGGCTTCAATCGCCAGCATTCGGATGAGAAGCATCCCGCGCGCAACAAGAAGACGCGCTCGCCGAATGATGAGACCGGGCGCCCGAGGCCATATCACGCGCCGGAGGACTTCGCGCTGCAGGCGGGCGCGTGGGCGGTGGCGCGGCGCGCGCAGGGGATGGGGGAGATCTGGGAGCCGAAGGAGGGCGTCGAGCCAGATTGCTCGGAGCCCGAGCACCTGACGGCGAGGGTCAAGGAGGCGGCGCGGCTGTATGGCGCAACGATGGTCGGCGTGGCGAGGGTGGACCCCAGGTGGATCTACGAATCGACCGGCGATGCGGAGCCGATTGAGCTGCCGGAGGGCGTCGACACGACGGTCGTGATCGGCGTTCCGATGGACTATGAACTGATGCGCTCGGCGCCGTCGGCCGTGGCGGCGGCCTCGACGGGCAACGGCTACTCGCGGATGGCGTTTGCCACGACTTGCACGGCGCAGTTCTTCACGGAACTGGGATTTCGGGCCATGCCATGCGGGAACGATACGGGGCTCAGCATCCCGCTGGCCGTCGATGCGGGCTTGGGTGAATGCGGGCGGAACGGCCTGTTGATCACGCGGGAACTCGGCCCGAGGGTGCGGCTCTGCAAGGTCTTCACCGACGCACCGCTGGTGGCGGACACGCCGGCGGAGCTTGGGGTGCGGAGCTTCTGCGGGGACTGCCTGAAATGCTGCGATGAGTGCCCAGCGAACGCGATCACGCGTGGCGAGCAGACGACCGAGGGCCCGACGCCCTCGAACCACCCGGGCATCAAGCGTTGGTTCGTGGATCCGGACAAGTGCCTGTCATTCTGGCGCGTGAGTTGCTCGAGTTGCATCCGAAGCTGCCCGTTCAATAAGCCAGAGGGGCGCATCCACGAATGGGCGCGGGCGCTGGTGGAGCGGCGGTCGCCGGCGATCAACCGGTTTCTCCTGCGTCTCGATGACGCGCTTGGGTATGGGAAGCGGCTGGGTGGGAAGTACTGAGACGGCAGGGCGTGATGAATCACGCCCCTACGAGGTGACCACATGTTGGTACTTGTTGTGTGCGCGATCGTGTTGGCTCCGGCGTTTGCGACGACGTATCACGTCTCGCCTGATGGCGATGACGCGGCGCCAGGGACCAGGAATGCTCCCTGGCGGACGCTCGCCAAGGCGAATGAGACGCTGCGGGCGGGCGACACGGTGGTTCTGTTGCCCGGCGAGCACGCGGGGGTGATTGAGCCGGCGAACTCGGGCGAGGACGGCTCGCCGGTTGCCTATCGGGGTGAGGCGGGCGCCGTGCTGACGGGTGGGGAATCGTCAGACGGCGTTTGGACGTGCGTTCGGTTGAAGGAGCGCGAGCATATCGTGGTGGAGGGATTCACGCTTCTGCCGGTGCGCGGCGGCTGGATGGCGCTCGATTCGGCGAGCTATTGCGTCATCCGGAAGTGCCACATGGAAGCGGCGCGAGGGACATACAACCCCATCATCTGCAACGACTGCCACTACAACCGGTATGAGGATCTCAAGTGCTGGCGGTCGCTCAACACGGGCGAGTACGGGCACTTGATGGGGGACATGTGGAACAACAACGCCTGCACGCATAACGTGTTCGAGCGAGTGCATATCAGCCGCGCCGGGCATCGGCCGTTCGGCATCTGGTTCGACTCGGACCACAACGTCATCCGGAGCTGCACCTTCGACTGTCGGTGGGGACGGAATTTCGAGTTCTTCTCGGCGCCGAGGCTCCTGGTCGAGGGCTGCGTGATCACCAACGGATTCGACGGATCGGGCTCGGCCGACGGTCGCGCGAAGCTGTTCATCATCGACTCCATCTTCCGACGCAACGCGATCTATCGCAACTACTACGGGCCGATAGTCATCAACTCGTACCAGTGGCAGGAACTCGAGCCGTTCGGCATGATGCGCTCGAGGGTGTACCACAACACCTTCACCCGCAACCACGAGTACGGCTACGAGATGGTGGACAAGGGCGCTGAGCCCGACCCGCACTACGTCGACGGGAACGTGTTTCAGAACAACATCTTCGCGGGCAACGATCCGGGCGGCGATGGGCTGGCGCTGAAGATCAACGCGAATATAGGCAAGGGCAACGTGTTCAAGCACAACGTCATGTACGGCGCGGCGCCCGGCGCGATCACGGTGCGCGAGGTGTCCGGCGAAGACATGACGACGGCTCAGGCGAATGAGCAGAGGCCGGAGCAGTTCATCGACAACATCGACGCCGACCCTCTCTTTGCAGACCCCGACTCCGATGATTATCGCCTGCAGCCTGGCAGCCCGTGCATCGACGCCGGTCAGTCGCTTGCGACGGTTCGCGAGGATGGCTCGGGCAATGAGATACCGGTCTCGGACGCGCGCCCGTTCTACGACGGCTTCGGGATTCCCGGCGAGGTGGGGGACACGGTCCTCGTTGGCCGGAGCAAGCAGCGGGTCGTTGTCGTCGAGGCCGACATCGATGCGAACGTGCTGACGGTCAACCGCGAGATCTCGTGGAAGGCGGGCGACGGCGTCACGCTGCCATACGCGGGGAGCGCGCCGGATCTAGGGGCGTGGGAGCAGAGGCTGACACATCTCGCGCCCGTAATCGAAGATGGCTTGCGCCTCGAGACGATGGAGACGGCGACGAAGCCGGTGGTCGCTACGGACTTTGAGCCAGAGAATCTCGAGGACTGGTTCTACTACTGGAACTTCAGTCGTCAGCGGAATACCACAGCGCGACTGGATAACACGACGGCTGCATCGGGCAAGCACTCGATGCGCGTCTACGCGACGGGGGACGAGGCGAACTTGAGCTGCGATGTCCGCCCGCGTTGGTGGGACATCGACCGCTTCCCGATCGTGAAGTTTGCCTATCGCATCCCGGAGGGGACGCCGGTAGGCGTGTGGCTGTATCCGTTTGGGAGCTACGGCAGAGGGCGCGGGATCGTATGTGCGGGAGGCACGGCAACACGCGAGGTTAGCGGCAACCACGATCTGGGCGCGGTCGATCTGATCGATGACGGACAGTGGCACGAGGTGACGCTCGATGCGCGCGGCATCCGCGACATCTTCCCGGAGGTGAAGCTGCTGCAGATGCTGCGATTCCATACGAATCGGAATGCCACCGAGGGGCAGGAGTTCTGGTTCGACAACTTCAGGATTGTGCCAGAGGCCTGGGAGGCATAGGCACGCCCAGGTTGGTCTTGTCACCGGGCCAGAGCCGGCGCGCGATGAGGCCCAGACCCACGCCGGCCGGTGTGGCGAGGACGATAAGCGTCGCCGCGATTGGGTCGCCTGCAAAGAGGCATGTCGTGGCCAGAACGCCCATGGTGACGGAGCCGAGCGCGTGCCCGGCCCGCCCCAGCCAGAAGCTCAGCCATGCCACGAGAGCCAGTCCTCCGATCCAGACGGTCTTGGGCGCGATCCACTCGACGTGCCCGATCCCCGGAGCGGAGGGCGAGTCAGTCACGGCGATGAGCATCATCGCCCAGACCCAGCCGACGACCATCCACGCGCTCCAGGCCGCCGCGATTCCGATTCCCCCGCCGATGCCCGAGACGACCCGCGCCCAAGTCGGCGCCGCGAGGCCGACGCCGAAGCGTCGGAGCTTCACGTGCAGCAGGCTTCCCCGCAGCGTCTCCATCATGTGCCACGTGGCCCACGCGCCAACGAACGGCACGAGCCCCCACGTGGTGAAATGCGCAAACCCCAGGGCCGTCGGGGGGGTAGGTGGAGCGGATGGGCCGCTGCTGAACGATGCGAGCGCGGAGGACGCGGCGGCACCGATGAGGATGACGCACGTCGCGGCGCGCTTGAGCACTAGTCCACCTCCCACTTTTTCCGCAGGGCATCCGCGAGCCGCATTCCGAGGGGGATAGCTAGGACGCATAGGACTGAGGCGACGCGGTCGCCCAGGGGAACGCCCGCGCTCTCCGCGCCGACGGAGACCCACCAACTGTATGCCGGAGCCAGCGCCATCGCGACGCCCACGCCCCACGCCCATTTGCCGAGCCAGCACACCCCCAGCGCCGTGGCTCCGGCGAGTCCGATCCAGACCGTGCGGTATGAGAACCAGACCATCTCGTCCGGCGCGACGCCCAATGGTTCGGTCAGTCGGAACCAGGTCTCCACGATCCAGAGCCAGGCGAGCAGGCCGATGGCCGCGCTCCACACGCCAAAGACCGCTCGCCCTAGCGCGGAACGGGCCGACCATTCTGTTGCCACGATGAGCGCTTTCGGCCGCCGCCGGACGAGCGCGCGCGCTCCCGCGAACATGGCGACGCCTATCGCGCCGATCCATGCGATGAACAGCGCCGCGTGGCCGATCTTGAGCGGCACTCGTGGACGGGCCGCCCAGCCGTAGCGCAGGTCCTGGATCCACGCCTGGCCGTCGAGGCCCATGTGGCGCCAGACGCTACGCTGCCCGGCGATGGCGGATGGATCGCTGGGGTCGGCGCGCTCGGCGATCCGCCACCAATTCAACGCGATGTCCAACTCGCCAATCTCCTCGTTCAACCTCGCCATGGCGGTGCAAGCCTGAGCGCGTTCGGCGCCTGCCGGCGCGCGTTTGGCCGCATAGACGCCTTGCGTTAGCGCCTTCAGCGTCAGCGTGCGGTAGTCGCGCGCCACCGTCGGGCCCACATCCTCCATGGCCGTCGAGTCATCGATCACCCCATCGAGGCGCGCCTGTCGGCGGGCGTCGTCCCAGTAGGCCTCAGACAGCGCGCGATAGGCCCGCCAATCATCCGGGTGGCGCGCGACCGCTGCCTCGGCGTGGAGAACCATCTCGCTCTGCGCGTCGGCGAGTGGGGTGAGGAGCGTTAGTAGTAGCGTGACTCCAAACATGATCACTATGAGTGACGCGCTGGATCACTCGCAGGATGCGGAAGGCGAGCAGTTTCCGGGCCGCGAACACCATTGGCAGCTCACATGATGAAGGGACACGTGTCATGAATTGTCTGGCTCTGCTGCTCTGCGCGTTGCCGATCTCAGCTCAGGAGACGCAGACGGAGGTGCTGTTTCCTGGCCGCCCGAGCGAGATGCTCGACTTGGCTCGCGACGGTGGTCGCCTGCAGCGCGAGTTCTCGGCCTGGGCGCTCGAGGAGACCGATGATGACCAGCGTGGCGAGGTGACGCGTTGGGCGTTCACCCCGAGGGCCGAGACGAGCTTCAACGATCTGTTCTTCCGCCCCGAGCGCGTGAGGCCGTTTGACACGTTGGTCTTGCGGGTCCGCAACGTGGGAGCGGCATTCACTCTGACGGTGAAGATCGTCGACGCGCATGGCGCCGAATACACGCCGAAGGGCGTTGAGGTATCCGCCGGCGGCGAGTGGCAGACGGTTCGCCTTCCGATGGCGGACTTCGGCGTGGCGAGTTGGTCGAGGGATTCTGACGGCGCTCTCGATTGGCCGATGCGGGCGATGGCGATCATCGCGTTTGGCATCGAAGCGGGCGTTGCGTGCGAGCTGCTCATCGGCGAGATCGCGGTGGAGCGCCCGCAACCCGCGCGAGTGACGGTGCAGTCGGCCTTCGTGCCGGAGACATGCGACGCGGGAGATCGGCTGCGCGTGAGCGCGGTGTTGGTGTCAGAGGGGCCGTCTGCTCAGGAGGACGAGATAACGCTGCGGCTGTTGAGGGACGGGGCGACCGTCTCGTCGCGAATCGTAAGGCCGCCCAAACCCACCACGGAGTGGGTGGCCGGCGGCACGATTGAGGTCTCGGGATCGCTGAAGGTGCCGACTTTCGCATGGGGCGGCTCTTACGACGTCCACTTGAGCGTTGGCTGGTTGGATCTTGGTGATGAAGACCGCAACGACGGGGTGATTGGAACCGTGAACGTCAAAGGACGGGAGGCGAAACCAGTGAAGTCCGAAGTGCGCAACTACCGAGGCGCGCCCACGTTGTTCATCAACGGCGAACCGAACGCGGCGATGGTCTACATGACGTACCAACCGAACTCGAAGTACTACGGCCAGTTCGGGCGACAGGGCGTGCATCTCTACTCCTTCCCGTCGACCTGCAGCCGGCATACGTGGCAAGGCTTCGCGCGACAGGCGTGGCTGGGACCTGGCGACAACTTCGACTTCTCCCAGCTCGACGAGCAAGTCCTCAAGATTCTCGACGCCGACCCGAACGCGTACCTCTTCCCGCGGGTGTACGTAAACTCGCCGGACTGGTGGGACGAATTGCATCCGGATCAGCTCGTGCTGTACGACGACGGGGGCGAGGAGCCGAAGCTGTTTCACGAGACGGGCAACAAGCCGTGCCCGTCGTGGGCGTCGGATATCTGGCGGGAAGACACGGCCTACGCGCTCAGGAAGTACATCGAGCACGTGCGGAGGAGCCCGTACGCCGACCGAGTGGTGGGGTACCACGTGGCTAGCGGGACGACTGAGGAGTGGATGTACTGGGGCGCCAATGAGGATAAGTACTGCGACTACTCCAAGCCGACGTTGGAGGCGTTCAGGCGGTGGCTCCGGCGCGAGCACAAGACCGACGAAGGGCTCGCCCAGGCGTGGGGCAACGCCGACGTGACGCTTGAGACGGCGGAGATCCCGCGCTTTGCCAAGCGGTCGAGCACGGAGCATGGCGTCTTCCGCGACCCGACGTCGGCGCGCGACGTGATCGACTTCCAGATCTTCCTGTCAGACCTCACCGCGGAGACGATCAACTACTTCGCCCGGACGGTGAAGGACGCGACGGGGGGCGACTCGCTGTTTGGGACGTTCTACGGCTACGTGCTGCAGCTCTTCTATCAGCGCCAGCAGAACGCCGGACACCTCTCGCCGCGCGCGGTTTGGAAGAGCCCGGACGTCGACTTTCTCACCAGCCCGACGAGTTACACCTTCCGGGGTTTGGATGATGGCTACAGCCACTTCATGTCGCTGACGGACGGAATGAAGCTGCATGGGAAGATGTGGTTTGACGAGAACGACATCCGCACGTGGCTGACCGGCGGCGAGACAGGGGCGTGGGGCAAGACAGACAGCTACGAGGACACGCTGAAGATGGAGGAGCGCGAGTTTGCGAACGTGATCTGCAACGCGTGCGGCCAGTGGTGGTTCGACATGGGCGGCGGGTGGTACGACGACGAGCGGATCCTCGAGGACATCGGCCGGATGAGGAAGGCGGCCGAGTCGACGGTCACGCTCAATCGCTCAAACGTCGACGAGATCGCGTTCATCGTCGATCCGCACAGCCTCGCGTACCTGCAATCAGCCACCGGCGTTCCAATGGACTTCATGGCCCACCAGTTGCCCGAACTCGGTCGCTGTGGGGCTCCGTTCGGCTACTACACGCTGGACGATCTGCCTGATATCGGGCCGCGGAAACTGTACATCATGGCGTGCGTCTGGGCGCCGACCGAGGCGCAGCGCAAGCTGATCGACCGGCACTGCAAGCGAGACGGGCAGACGATCATCTGGCTGTACGCGGCGGGGCTGGTCCGCGACGGGAAGCTGGACGAATCGGCGATGGAGGAGCTGACGGGCATGAAGCTGCGCTACTCCGAGGAGCCCGCGAAGCTCATGGTGACGCTTGAGGGGATGGACGTGCTGATGGATGGCATTCCGGACGGGACCATCTACGGGCGGGATCGCGTGGAGTCGCCGGTGATATTCGCGGCTGACGAGCAGGTCTACACGCTGGGATCGATGGCGGACGGGAAGGCCGGGTTCTCAGTGCGGAGGTTCGACGACTGGACCTCGATCTTCTCGGCGGCGCCGATGGTGCCGGCTGAGCTGATCCGAAACATCGCCCGAGAGGCTGGCGCGCACATCTACGTCGATAGCAATGACGCGATCTACGCTAACCGCAGCCTGCTGTCGCTCGTAGTGAATGAACCGGGGCTACGCACGATCCGGTTGCCGAGGCAAGCCGTCGTTACCGATCTACTCACCGGCGAGACGGTGGCGACGAACGCGAGTCAGTTCACGGTCGACA
>CAZKUN010000067.1:16181-38418 GCA_964555935.1 uncultured Armatimonadia bacterium
TGCCGAAGAATGGGACGAAGATCTGGAGGGTGAGGTAGGGGCGGACGCGAGCAGCGACAGTCGACGGGCTGGAAGCCCGTCGCTACGGGGCGGCGTGAGTAAGAGCGGCTACTGATCGGCGAGTTCGGCGCGGCGCTCGCGGTCAGCGGCCCACATATCGGTGTCCACCAGTTCATCTACCAGCTGGTCGACCGTATCCCGCGTATCCTGGTCGTCGACCAGGGCCTCGATGATGGCGCCGACTTGGTCGGGTGACAGGGCGATATCCGGCGCCTCCACGCCGGTCGATGCAGCGCTCTGACCTCGTTTCCCGCGGCCGCCCGCCACAAGGTGCATGGGCCTGTCCGCCCGGCCTCCGGGAAGGGCAGCTTCGGCTTGCTTCCACCCCAACTCATCCTGAAACTCGGGCGTGTGGATGTCGATGCGCCATTGATCGATGGTCGCTGGTCCGAGGGTGAGCGGCCGCGTCGTCGCTAAATCATCCGTCAGTTCTCCGATGCCATCTACATCCAGGCGGATGAGGACCTGCTCGATGATGCTCGGCAGGAGTGGCTGGCCATCGGCGTCGCGCAGACGCTCGACATCTCCGTGGACACCCGGTCCGCCGGCGACCCCGGCCGGTCCGGCCGGCCCTGCGATTCCAGTTGTGGTGGCGGCATCGGGGTCATAAATGTAGAAAGGTGGTTCGTAGCGTTTGCGGACCTCGCGCAGGCGGTACGCAGCGCCCCGAAGGCGCGCCGTCAGCTCACCCTTTAGGGCTGGGATGAACTTCGGGGTGTCATCCGAGGTCAGATGCAGGGCGGGCGCGCGGCCGACTGGTCCCATCGGCCCACGAGGACCTGCCGGGCCTGACCTGGCGATCGTCGGCCCCGTGACGTTCACTGGAGCGGGGCGGCATGGGATGGTTTGCTCAGCACCGGCGGCGACGTCCACCCAGCACCGCATCGCCGAGATCTGTTCGTCGGCACTCGTCTCGATCTGGATCTCATGCCAACCTGTCGAAAGTGACAGCGTTCCTGCCTCCGGCGCGGCCAGCTCGCCATCCACGTACACCCAAGCACCTTCGGGGAGGTCTGCCAGGACCAACTGTCCAAACGCGTCGGCCTGCTGCGCGTCGGCTTGCGGGGACATAAACAGCGCGAACGTCGCCAGTATCCTCATTCGGTACCCCCTACCATGGCTTCATCGCAACGACCAGCACATACGGCACGTGCACGAATGCGCTCCATGCGCCTAGAAGGTCTGCAAGGGCGGCTGCGGCGGCGTCGACGCGGGCGGAGTCAGCTTCGCTCAGCGGCAGGCCCTCACACAGTCTGACGGCATCCGCCGTCGTTGGTTGCGGGAGATTCTGCAATTCGACCCACGAATCGAGCCCGGCTGACTCGCACGCGCCGGGGAGTTTGCGGCCGATCTCAGGATCGGCGCCGGCGGCAGTGAGGCCGCGCAGCCAGACGTCGCGGAGCGCGATCTCATCGGGCCATTCGAGCATCCCGCCGAAGTCGGGTTCGATGCAGACGAGCGCGCCACCGGGTTGGAGGACGCGGGCGGCTTCGGCGACGGCGCCCGGGCCGGTCCAGAGGAGGACGTTCTGGCAGAAGATGAGGTCGAAGGAGTGGCTGGCGAAGGGGAGGGAGAGGGCGTCTCCGAGGGTTGCGAGTGCAGGAGGTCGCGGGCCGGATACTTCGGTCTTTGACCTCGTATTCGGCCCCTCCGGACGGCATTGACTGGTGGGGTGGCATCCGGTGCTCGGCCCCTCCGGACGGCCGCAGGCAGGAATGCCTGCGCCACGTGCGTCCACCGAGTGGTCGATGGTGACGACGGTGCCGCGGGCGCGGCGGGTCAGTTCTGAGGTAACGAAGCCGTGACCGGGGCCGATCTCGAGGACGCGATCTCGGGCTCCGATCTGGGCGCGCCGGAGCAGACGCCCCCGAGGCCCTGACAGCCAGTCGGCAAGCTGTCGCGAGGCCTCGGGGTCGGGTAGATCGGGGCACGGAGGCATCGAGGCGCCTCTAACGTCCGCCGCCGGCGCAGGCACATGCACACGCGCAACCGGCGCAGGCGCACCCGCCGCCTCCGCCGCCGGAGCCGCTGCTCTCGGCGAGGGATGAAAGCGTGTCCATCGTGACCTTGTCGACGCCGGACAGGTTCATCAGGCCCTCGCCCTTGAGGCCCATCGAGCCTGGGTCGATCTTCGACGCAAGTCCGCCGGCCAGGTTCTCGGTTCGCCCGGCGAAGGACTTCGCGACATCGCCGAGGCTGGTCTTGCCGCCGGACGTGTCGACCTTGGGGATGCTCATCCCGCCGCCGTGGGACGATCTGTACCACGGCGAGTGATAGTGGTAACCGCCGCGATGCCAGTAGTGGAAGTTATCGATGCCGTCATCGGCGGCGAGGAGCCAGAGCAAGTTGTCGTCGCAGTGCGCGGTGCGTTTCTCGACATCGCCGAGGGCCTTCGCCTCCGCCCAAGCGCGATTGACGATGTACTGGTAGTAGGCTTTGGTGCGCTCGAGATCGAAGCCCTTGAGGCGCTTTGCCGTGCGCTCGATGGCGGTCTTCATCGCCTCGTTGAAGTCAATCTGGCGCAGCGGATGACCGGGATGGGCCTCAACTTCCTCGAGGAACGGCTGCTCGTAACCGCGTATGACCGTGCCCAGTTCGCGGGCTTTCTTGCGGCGCTCGCCGCGCTCCAGTCCGAGGTAGGGCGCGAGGAGTTTCACCTCCAGCGGCTCATCGTCAATTTCCTCGACGATCCCCTTCTTGAGCAACCCAAAGACGACTAAGGTCAGCACGCGTCCGAGCGGGAGTTCGAGCACGATGGCCGCTTCGGGAGCCGCGAGTCCGCGCTTGATCCCGCCACCCTCAACGGAGGCGATCGCGGGCAAGTACTTGCCCTTTCTCTTCTTCAGGGCTTTCTCGGCCAGGAACCAAAGCGGCACAAGCGCCGGCAACGCGAGCAACTCGGTCCATGGCTGGACCACGAATAGGAAACCCATGCCCGCCAGCACCAGGACGAACACGCTACAGCCCGTGCCCATGGTTGCGCGGAAGAACGCGACGCCGTAGAGGACGAAGACGACGACCGCGAAGATGAAGCGGATGTGCGGGTTCTCCATCCACCACTTGTAGAAGAGCTTCAGCGGCGTCATCTTCACGACGCCTGTTATGCCGGCCCCGGGGAAGGAGAGCTGGAACATGTGCCCGTCGTCGAGCCGCACGCCATTGCGCAGCCACGCGGCGAACGGGGTGTCGCCCTCGAAGTCCTTGGCGGCGAACTCATCGCCCTGGTGCAAGACTTCCTCGAGCTTCACGTTCTTCGGGAGGTAGACGACGACTCCCAGGTCGGAGGTCCCTTGCACGTAGGGCGAATCCCACCATGTGGTCTTGACCCAGACCGAGACGTTCTCTTTGTTGCCGGTGTCTTCAGTGATGTGCTTGGCGACGGTGTAGCGGAACTTGAACACGCCTGACTGTCCGGGCTGGATGGCTCCCCCGCCCAGCGGAATGGCGACTCCGGTGCCGGTGCCCTGGTAGTCTGACGTGTCGAACGTCGACAGGCTCTGACCGTTGATGGATGCGGACATGTTCGATACGTCGTAGTGCTTGGTGAGGACGCCCATGTCAACGATGTCGACGGGGTGGGCGCCGGGCTGGCACCGGAACTCGATTTCGTACTCCAACGTCACTGACGCATCGGCGTTGGGCCAGACCTTCAGCAGCATCGTCGGGACGCTGAAGCTGTAGTTCTGAGAGATGGCCGCAGAGCCGATGAGCAAGGCCAGCAAAACGAGCAGCGCGGTTTTGGTATTCATGACGCACCTCCCGTGTCCGTGTCATCAGCCCAGCCGCTTGGGTCTTTCACGCATCCTGCGGCGCAGATCTCGATGTCGGGGCAGATCTCGCACCGCCTCGGCGCTTCGACGCTTTCTCGGTAGCGGGTGAAGGCCTCGTGAGCCCAAATCTCGTCCCACGGCTGCTCGACGATGTTGCCGCACGGGACCGCAGGCCCGCGTGGCGCGTAGACGCTGCCATCCGCCTCAATGCGGATTGATACCTCGCCGCTCGCGCGCGGGCCGGCGATGACGTGGTCGGCGAGCGATTTGGCCAAGTCCATCCGGACGGGAGGATCCCACAGGAAGGTGGCGCCGAAGTCCTCGGCGGCCTCGGTGATCTCAGTGGCGACCTGCGGCAGCGCACGCGCGGGCAGGGCGCCGGCGGCGTCGTGCTCCTCTTCGCCATCGAGGCATGCGATCGCGTAGAAGCGCATGTTGCGGACGCCGAGGTTGCAGAGACACTCGACGATTCTCTCGAGTTCATCCGCGCTATGGTCCGTGAGGGGAACTTGGGCCATGGGGCATAACTCGACGTCGCGGCAGAACTCGAAGGCGGCCAGCGCCGCCGCGTGATCGCCGGCGCCGAGTTGGGAATCGTGTTCGTCCGGATCGCACGAGGTGTAGACCAGCGTCAGGAAGTCCAGCCCGGCGTTGGCCGCGTCGTTCAGCGTCTCGGTGCTGAGCCACTTTGCGACTGTGCGAATCCCCGCGATCATACCGATGTCCTCGGCGATCTCGACGAGGCGGACGATCTCGGACTGGTCGCGGCTCGGGTCCGCAAGGAAGGCGACTTGGGGCACGCCAACGTCCCACAGCGAACGCAGGATTGGCTCGATCTGCTCCGGGGCGCCTTGGGCCACGTGTGCCTGGAACGGCGCGCCGAGCTGTCGCTCGTCCACCGGCGCCCATCCACCGAAGTTCGTAACCGGGTGCTCGTGATCGGGCGTCGTGAGGTCGCTGATCAGCGCGCGCACCCGCGTGATGTCATCCGTCACTTGCCGCGCGGATGCCCCTCTGAAGCCCGCCCTGACCGCCTCCAGAATCTGCACGTCATCGGCGCCCGACAGCACTTCGTGGACCATCAGCGTCCCAACGGGGGACAGGTGCGCCGCTTCGGCGGAGTTCGCGAGCAGCATGCCGCTGCCATCGGGGTCCACGCGCAGGTGGAACCGTGTCGGCGCGTCTCCAACCATCTCGGTGAACGGGTAGATCCCCGGCTGACAGCCGGTGGGCTCATCAGGCATGGATGACGGCCTCCTCAGGTCTCTCGGCGCGTTGCAGCGGGCAACCCCCGCCGCAGGTTTGCAGCTCATCGCACGTGACGCATCGCTCGGGCAGGCCGGCGGCGGCAGGCGACTCGCGCCGGTTGCGGATGCGGGAGAATAGGTCGCTTTTCCAGATATCGCGCCAGTCATCGCGGAGCAGGTTGCCGGCCGGCTCGTAGTACGATTGGCACGGGAGCACAGCGCCGTCTGGTTCGACGCAGATGGAGTACTCCGCCGCGTTGCAGGACTTGGCGCCGAGCTGCAACTCTAGCGGCGACAGGCGGCAGTATTCCGTCGGCGTGTACCAGAGGAACCGCATGTCCAGCTCCGCCGCGCGCTCGCGGACAGATTCCAGCACGGGCGCCAGCTCGGCTTCGGTGAGCGAAGTCGGGTTGAGCCTCCCGCCGCCCGAACAGATCATCCCGTTCATGGCGAAGGTCGTCACGCCGAGCGAGTGGATGAAGTCCAGCGTCTCAATGGCATCCCCGGCGGTGTCTCGCGTGAGCGTGGTGTTCGTGATCGCGTGGAGGCCGGCGGCGAGGGCGCTTTGGATCCCCAGGACGGTTCGCTCATGTGCCGACGCGCAGACGACGCGGTCGTGTACCTCGGCGAGGTGTGAGGCAAGGGTGACCTGGATGTGATCCAGGCCGGCCCGGCCCAGATCGGCCGCGAAGCCGGGCTCGGCCAGACGACGACCGTTCGTGTTGACACCGGTGACCTGTCCAAGGCGGGTGGCGTGGCGGATGAGCTTGGGCAGATTCGGTGACAGCGTGGGCTCGCCGCCGGTGAAGATGATGTGGGGGACGCCGATCTCGGCGAGCTTGCCCAGGACTGCGCGCCAGCCACGCAAGTCGAGGGGCTCCATGCCGCGGCGTCCCGGCTCGTTGTAGCAGTGGGAGCACTCGTTGTTGCAGGTGTACGTCAGCGCGAGGTCGGCTTTGTATGGGGCCTCGGCTCGGGTTGAGAAGACGGGCGCGCGCTGGAGTTCGGGGAGACATGTCGGGCAGTCGCCGCCCGGTTGCTTCAACGCCTCGATCGCAACGGCGATATCTCTCACCTGCCGCTGAAGCTGATCCTCGGGCGCGTCCGGGTACCACGCGCGCATTACGCGGCCGACGCGGGCCTCGGGAGCGCCGTCGAGCAGCATACGCGCCATTTCGGCGGCAGTGGGAGTGAGATGCACGACGTGCGATACATCGACGAAGAGGGCGCCGCTGCGGTCGTCATGGATGCGTAGGTGCAGGCGCCTCTCGCCGCCATTCGAGCGGATTCGGTGAGCGTGGAGGCCGGGGCGCGTCCCTCGGCCGTAGGTCGCGCGCATTTGCCGGGTGAAGGCCCGGACATCGCCCGCGACGGCATCGAAGGCCCGGCGGCAGACGGCTCCTACCACTTGGGGGCCTCCTCAACCTGGTAGGATGTGTTGCAGTAGGGGCACTCGACGAAGATGGCGCCCTCTTTGAGCCCGACGCTGTTGTCATCGAGGGGAGCGCCGCAGTTCTGGCACTTCAACTGCTCCAGTTCGGCGTCGCCCGCGACATCGATGTCTTGCGTAATGTGTGTCATCTGCTGGGGAGCCTTCATCTTGCCCATCCAGAATATCACGACCGCGGCGGCCAGCATGATGACGCCGACGATGAGCCGCATGGGCAGCCCCTGGTTCCCGACGATGAAAATGAGCCCCAGCAGGCCCAGAACAGCTGCGAGGGCGTTCCTTGCGTGCTTCATCGATGCTTGCTCCTTGAGTGAGGACACCAGCGCGTTCGTCCGACTTCGCCGCGCCTGATGCCCGACCCTCTCAGACATCCCTGCAACACTGTTGCCGTCGGGCTATGGCCGAGACTCGATCATCGCCGCCCAATGTCGATCCGGGTCGTCGCCGCGCCAATCCGGCTCCATGTCATCGCTGAGTCCCCACGACCAGATCAGGTACCCCGCAACCGGGCCTTCGGTTTCGGCGAGGTCCATGTTGATTCGCGTGTTTCGCGGGGATTGGCCATACCCGAGGAAGAAGAAGACGGGCGGCGTCGGCGCGTCGTCTCGGATTGTGGCGAGAGCGAAGTCGATCCGATTGGGCGCTCTGGCGCGAGGCGTGCCGTCGGAGTCGAAGGGGCTCGAGAACCAATTGCAGATGACGATGTCCTCGCCGAATGCGCCGAACTTGCGCTGCACGGGGCGGCCTTGCCAACTCACGGAGCCATTCACGCGCCATGTCGCGGCTTTGCGGGCCCGGTCATACCACCAGTAGCCCAGCCGGCGCCCCGGGGGAGAGGGAGCGACGATCTCGCCGTCCACCATCCCGTAGGTGGGGGCCAAGCCGCCATAGTCGCCCAGCATGGGGAGAGGCTCGTGCCCGAGTTCGGCCTCGGCCGCTCGTATGTCGTCGCGTTGGCGGAACAGGAAGTAGAGGTCGTCGCCGCCACGGTACTCGAGATCGCGGAGTTCCTCCGGGCTGAGATCGCCAGGATCGGCCCGCTCGGCCGGCACGTTCGCTGGCCATGGCGGCGTTCCCGCGTGGGCATCGCGGTAACGGAACCAGAACTCGGCCCGAGTCTCGCCCGGTCGCGGGGCGTCGTCGACATCCCACGGGAAACCGAAGGGCTCGTCGCAGATGTACCAGCCGTAGATCAGGTCGGCGTGGAGTGACTTGAGAAGGGTCTGGACGTAGTGCCCCGTGTCGTCGGTGTTGGGACGGACGATCACTCTCATCCGGCCGCCAGTGACCTCGGCACAGGCCGCCAGCAACTCCAGCGTGTTGTCCAGCGTCCCCGCGTAGCCGGTGTGGATGATGTTGCACGCCTCGCGCCCGTTGGGATTCCCGTGCCAGAGTTTCTGCACCAGGGCGCCCGACGTCCGCGCCGGGAGGACGCCGATGAGCGTCTCGCGTGGGGCCTCTTGAGCCACGCACGCGCTGCCGACGATACCCACGATCACAGCCAGACTGCTGCTTGCTGATCTCACGTGATGCGTGCCTCCCTGACGGCGCTCCAGTTGGCGCCGTGAAGCGTCTTCGCCCTGGCCGGAGACGCGTCCTTGCTTGGCGGCCTTTCGGTCGGTGGTTGGCGGCTGAGGAAGGCTGGAGGAATTCGGCATTTGCCGCTGTTGACACAAGCACGATGGCCTGCTATATTCATGGCCCGAGGAGTAAGGGTTATAATGGCAAAGATAGACTACGAGATGCTCAAGCAGTGCGACAAAGAGAAGTTGCTGGCGCTCGAGGCAGCGAACGAGCGGAGCGTCCGGCGTGAGTGGGAACTGAAGCGGCAGGAAGAGGAAGAGGCCGCCCGGAAGAAGCGCAAGAAGAACAAGCGCAAGAACCGGGACTAAGCCCTCTCGCGGAGATGGCGGACAGCAGGTGGCGGCGTAGCTCAGTTGGGAGAGCGCTCGGTTCATACCCGAGTAGTCGGGGGTTCAAGTCCCTCCGCCGCTACCAATTCTCCCCCTTTGGATCTCCAGGCGCTTTGAGGTTCGACACTGAACTCACAGACCGGCGGGCAACGCCCGGCGGTCATGTCGTGGCAACTGCTGGTCGGGTTACCGGCGCTCGCGCCACCCGGATCCCACGTGTTTGGGGTACCTCCATGTCCGCGCTAGCTAACGACGATATCCAATGGGTCATCGCCCTTGCGGAGAGAGAAGACCTCGTTGAGCTGGAGGTCAACGTGGGCGACGCGGGCGTTCTCGTCCGTCGTGGCGGCCCGGTTGGCGTTCAGGCGACCGCGATGGTCACGACCGCCCCGATCGAGGTCGCTGACCCGTGCGCCGATGGGGACCTCGTGCCGGTTGTGGCGCCGATGGCCGGGGCGTTCTACCGGTCCAGCGCTCCGGATGTTCCGTTTTTTGCTGAGGAGGGCGCCGACGTGCAGGAGGGGGAGACGGTCGCTCTCATAGAGGCAATGAAGCTCTATAACGACGTCGAGGCCCCATGCACGGGCCGCGTCGAGAAGATTCTGGTGGAAGACGCCAGCCGCGTCGCCGCGGACCAGCACCTGATGCTGATCCGTCCGCTCGGCTAGCGATGGTGCTTTGGGAAGGGCTGATCCGAATTGGATGAAGTCAACGTTGGCATCATTGGGTATGGCATCGTGGGGTCGGGCGCGTACCACATCCTGACCGATAACGCGGACGAGATTGCCGCTCGCGCGGGCTGTCGCATCCGCGTGGCGCGCGTCGCCGACGTCGATTGGACTCGGCCGCGCGAGATCCCCGTGCCCGCGGAGATCCGCACTGCAGATGGCGCCGAGATCATCAGCGATCCCAACATCGATGTTGTGGTCGAGACGATCGGCGGAACGGGCGCGGCGCGCAAGTTCGTGATGGAGGCCATCCAGAGCGGCAAGAGCGTCGTCACCAGCAACAAGGAACTGATCGCCGTTCATGGCGACGAGATTCTCGCCGCCGCGGCCGGCGCCGGAGTTGATGTCAGCTTCGAGGGCGCGGTCGGCGGCACGATCCCGATCATCCGCTCGTTAGTTGAGGGCCTGGAGTCCAACCGGTTCGAGCGCATCATCGGCATCCTCAACGGCACCACGAACTACATCCTCACCAAGATGACCGAGGACGGAGCGGGTTACGCGGAGGCGCTCGCCGAGGCGCAGGTGGCGGGCTTCGCCGAGAAGGACCCGACCGCCGATGTCGATGGCATCGACGCCGCCAACAAGATCGCAATCCTCTCCGCCATCGCCTTCAGGCAGCGCGTGCCGGTAGACGAGATCCACCGCGAGGGCATCCGAGACATCACGGCGGCTGACATCCACTACGCCGGGGAACTGGGTTGCGTCATCAAGCTCATCGCGCTGGCAAGCCGCACGCCAAACGGCCGGCTAGACGTCCGCGTTCACCCGACGTTCCTGCCCGCCAAGCATCCGCTCGCCGCGGTATCTGGCGAGTTCAACGCGGTGTTTGTGGACGGCCACGCCAGCGGCGAGGTGATGCTGTACGGCAAAGGCGCTGGGGCGATGCCCACGGGCGCGGCGGTTGTCGCCGATGTCATCACGTCCGCCCGCAACGTGCGCGCGGACTGTCGGGGCCGGACGCCTTGCGTCTGCGATGGCGTGGCTGAAATCAAGCCGATAAGCGAGTGCGAAACGAGTCACTACATCCGCATGCGCGTCGCGGATGAGCCCGGAGTGCTCGGGCAACTGGCCTCGCAGCTAGGCGAGGCGGGAGTCAGCATCAAGTCGGTTCTGCAGGTGGACACGGTTGGCAGCGATGCCGAGATCGTGTGGTTGACTCACCCCGGCCTGGAGGGCAATGTCACCACCGCAGTGGTGAACATGCGCGCTATGAGTTCGGTGCGGGTGATCGCGCCGCCGATCCGGGTGGAGGTGTAGGTTTGTCATCGCGCGATGGCTCTCTTCAGGCCTCCCGTCCTTGGCGGGGCGTGATCGCTGAGTATGCAGATCTCCTTCCTGTTACCGATTCAACGCCACGGCTCACAATGCTCGAGGGCGGGACGCCTCTCATCCCGAGCGCGAGCATTGGTCCGTCCCTGCCGGGCAGCATCAGGCTGCACCTCAAGTACGAGGGTCTCAACCCCACGGGCAGCTTCAAGGACCGCGGGATGGTCGTCGCGGTCGCGAAGGCGCTCGAAGAGGGGGCCGAAGCCACCATATGCGCTTCGACCGGGAACACGTCCGCCGCCGCCTCGGCCTACTCGGCTCGCGCCGGGATGGCCTCGATTGTGCTGGTTCCACACGGGCACATCGCTCTCGGCAAGCTTGCGCAGGCTGTCCGCCATGGGGCGAAAGTGGTCTGCGTCGATGGCAACTTCGATGAGTGCCTGCGCCTCGTGCGTGAGATCGTCAGCAAGCGCCGGATCGCGTTGGTGAACTCTCTCAATCCGTATCGGATGGATGGGCAGAAATCGGCGGCCTTCGAGGTCTGCGACGCCTTGGGCGAGGCGCCAACGTACCACGCGCTTCCCGTCGGCAACGCGGGCAATGTCACGGCGTGCTGGTGGGGCTATTGTCACTATCGCGAGCTAGGGATGATCCCCGTTCAGCCGCGAATGCTGGGTTTCCAGGCTGCGGGGGCGGCGCCGCTGGTGCATGGGGCGCCGGTCGCGGAGCCGGAGACGCGCGCGACCGCGATCCGAATCGGCAACCCGGCGCGCTGGCGTGACGCGATGCGGGCGATCAACGAGTCCCGCGGGCTGATCAGCGCGGTGTCCGAGGATGAGATCCACAGCGCCTACGCGCGACTGGCGGCCGAAGAAGGCGTGTTTGTCGAGCCTGCCTCCGCAGCGTCGGTCGCCGGCGTAATCCGCCTCGCCGAGAACGGTTACTTCGGTGATGACGAGGTGACGGTGGTCTGCACGCTCACTGGGCATGGATTGAAGGATCCCGACTACGCGCTGGAGCAAGAGACGGACTTGACGCCCACAGAGGCCGACGCTGATACGATCCTCGACAAGGCCGGTCTTGAGACCTCGGCGAAACCGGTCCTGCACAGCTAGCTGACACACACATACCTCCCGGAGGTGCCCGAATGGGAGACGCACTGCTCAGCACTGATCTGCCTGGCGCCATCAGCCGCCGCCAGGGCAAAGTCCGCGACATCTACGACTACGGCGACGGGATGCTGATCATCGCGAGCGATCGCATCTCGTGCTTTGATGTCGTGCTGCCGAATGGGATTACGGATAAGGGCAAGATCCTGACCGATATCTCGCTCAGGTGGTTCGACCTGACCGGGGGCATCCAGCCCAACCATCTCATCAGCGCCGATGTAGCGGATTTCCCGGAGCCCACGCGCGCCTTCGCCGACCAACTGGCGGGGCGGTCGATGTGGGTGAAGAAGGCGGATGTCGTGCAGGTCGAGTGCGTTGTCCGCGGATACCTGGCGGGGTCGGGCTGGAAGGAGTACTCCCAGTCCGGGACGATCAACGGCGAAGCGATGCCCGACGGACTGGTTGAGTCGGCGAGGTTGCCTGAGCCGATCTTCACGCCATCGACGAAGGAGGAGTCTGGGCACGACATCCCGATCAACTTCGAGCAGACGATCGGGATCGTTGGCGAAGCGGTCGCGACCGAGATCCGCGACAAGTCGCTCCAACTCTACAAGTTCGGCGCCGATTACGCGGACAGTCGCGGGTTCATCCTCTGTGACACGAAGTTCGAGTTCGGCGTCGTCGACGGGGAGTTGATCCTCGTTGATGAGGTGCTGACACCGGACTCGTCTCGCTACTGGGACAAGGCCAAGTACGAGCCCGGTGGGCCGCAGGAGGCGTTCGACAAGCAGTA
The DNA here is from genome assembly GCA_964555935.1 of uncultured Armatimonadia bacterium. Classification (GTDB taxonomy): domain Bacteria; phylum Armatimonadota; class Zipacnadia; order Zipacnadales; family VGFC01; genus CAZKUN01. Next base: position 28,518 of record CAZKUN010000067.1, read on the forward strand.
CGTTCGCGATTACCTGCTGACGCTCGACTGGGATCAGACCTACCCCGGCCCTGTGCTGCCCGATGAGGTGGTCGCCGAGGCCCGTCGGATCTACGATGAGGCGAGAACGCGCCTGTTCGCCTGAGCGCCCGCGGCTGCCTTGCGCCGATTCCACATCCCCGCCTCTCCGAGGCGGGGATTGCTGTCTGAATGCCACTCAATGAAGCTGATCATCATCCACATCACGGGGTTGGCGACCGAGGCTCTCGAGGAGCTTGAGGGACGAACGCTTCTCGAGGCCGCGGACGTCGCTGCCCTGGATGCGATGGCTCGGAACGGGGCGTGCGGCACGGCTCGATTGCTGCCGGAGGGCACCATCGGCGGCCCTGGAGCGGAGTTTCTGGGTATGATGGGGGGGCTTCGCCAGTCGCCGGACTTGCCATCGCTTGGGGCGCTCGAGGCTCTCGGGATAGGGGCGCCTCTTTACGCTCGCGACATCGCCTTCCGAGTGAATCTGAGCAGTCTCGATGACGATGGGGTCGTCGCGAACACAACGGGCGCCGGCCTGCCCGAGCAGGACATGATGACGCTCATGGAGGAGATCGATCGGCGGCTGTCGACCCGCCGGCGGAATTTCTATCCTGGTCGCTACTTTGCGCACCTGATGGTGTGGACGGATGGGCCGACGGACCTGCGATGCGTGGCAGCGCCGGAGGCGTGTGGCAAGTCTCTTGAAGACGTCATGCCCGTCGGCGACGGAGACGGCCCGCTCGGCGAGTTCATCTGGGATTCGGTGGGGCTGCTCAATGACCATCGGATCAACCACGAGCGCCGCGAAGAGGGGTTGGCGCCGGTGAACCTGATCTGGCCATGGGCCCCCGGGCGCTTGCCGGAATATCGCAACTTTGCCCTGAATACGGGCCTAAGTGCGGGCGCTCTGGCTCGGCGGTTTGATGTGTTGGGTGCCGCTAAGGCCTTGGGTATCGGCGCGGATGTGCCGGGACACAGCGTCGAAGCGTTGCGGGCGGGCCTGACGGCGCGCGCGGCGGAGAGCGCCCTGGCGTACCTGCATGTGGATGCGCGCGAGTACTTCGAGCATCCCGATGAGCCGGAGACGCACGTGTCGGCTGTCACGGGTCTGGACACGTGGTTGGTTGGTCCGGTGTTGGAGGCAGTGCGAGCTTCCGCGGAAGCGACGCGCCTGGTAGTCATCGGCACGCAGGTCGACAGCTCGTGGGCGGAGCGTCCGCCCGCGATTTGGGCGGCGTTCCCGGCGCTGCAGGGCCGAGGCGCGGTTACTGACATCTTCAGCGAGGCCGCCGTGACCGAGGAGGGCCTCGCGCTGGACGAACCTGACCGTATCTTCAACGAGAGCATGGTCGAGCCGGGCTAGCACTTGCGAGGGTCCGCATCGCCAGGCGACCCGCAGGCACGGGAACGTCAGAGGGCGCGGAGTAACTCGTGTCGGTACCAACGATATGGGAAACGCCGGCGACATTGTGGCAAACCTGGAACAGGCGGCGCGCGATTCAGGCGTGCTGGGTGCGAGTCAGCGCCTGCTCCTGGCGGTCAGTGGCGGACAAGATTCGGTCGCCATGGCGCTCGCGCTCCACGCGTTGACGGACGAATTAGACCTGCACTGTGAAGTTGCCCACGTCAACCACGGCACTCGCGGTGATGAGAGCGATGCGGATGGGGCTTACGTTCGCGGTCTGTGCGAGCGTCTTGGGATGGCATGCCACGTTGAGCGAGTCGATGCGCCCGGGCGGGCTGAACGCGAGGGCATGGGGCTTGAGGAAGCGGCGAGGCTGGAGCGTTTCGCGGCACTACGGCAAATTGCCGAGGGCCGGCAGCTCGATGGAATCGCCCTGGCACACACGGCGACGGACCGCGCGGAGACTATACTGATGAACATCCTGCGCGGGTGTGGGCTTCGCGGGCTGGCGGCGATGGGTGCGGAGTCCGGCGATCTGATTCGGCCCCTGCTAAGCGTCACCCGCGACGACACGGCGGCGTACTGCATGGCGAAGGGCGCCGAGCCGCGCCAGGACGGCAGCAACGAGGACGAGACGATTCTGCGCAACCGAATTCGTCGCCAACTGCTGCCTGAGATTGAGACATCGTATGCCGCCGGCGCCACGAACGCGCTGCTGCGGCTGGCGGGGATTGTCGAGCGCGAGTTGACGTGGACGGACGAGCTGGCCCGGGAGGCCCACGCGGGCGCATCAAGCGACCTCGAGCCGGGCGAGCTTGGCTTGGCCGCCCTGGGCGAGATGCCCGAAGCCCTGAGGCTGCGCGTCCTGCGGGCCGCGATTCAGGATGTTCGGGGCGACCTGCGCGACATTGGACTCGATCATTTGAGCGCTCTTGATGGGCTCGTGATGACGGGTCAGACGGGGAATCGGGCCGAACTCCCCGGCATTGTTGTGGACCGCACGTCGGAGAGCGTTGTTCTGAAGAACACGGGATGTGAGGAAACCAGACGCTTCCGAGCGTCACTACATGTACCGGGCTGCACGCAGATCCCGGAAGCAGGCATGGAGATCTCCTCACGGGTTGTTCCCATCACCGAGTGTGAGGCCAGTCGCCGGGGGCCACTGGTGGCCCAACTGGATGGAGACGCCATCGGCCGAAAGCTTGTGGCTCGCTGCCCGGAGCCGGGTGACCGGATGCAGCCGCTAGGCATGGCGGGAACGAAAAAGCTGCACGATGTATTCGTTGACAGGAAGATTCCACGCGCCGACCGCGAAGGTATACCCGTGGTCCAGGCGATTGATGGCGAGATCGTGTGGCTCGTCGGCCACTACATCTCCGAGCGGGCGAAGGTCACGGAGTCCACGGGAACCGTTATCGAACTCTATGCCCGCCCATTGGCGTGAGACCAGATGCCGGCCGGGCGCCGTATCATATCCGGCCAGGGAGAGATGAATGCGTTATAACCAGATCGTACTGATCCTGGTGCTGGCCGTCGTGGCGATGGTGGTCTTTCAGATCCCCAAGCTGCAGAAGGCCCAGGATAAGGTGAAGTTCGAGAGCTACACCGAGTTTTTCACTGCGCTCGAGGCGGGCGAGGTCGCGGAACTGAGCAACGTCAGGAACGAGCGGATCGTCGGCAAGTTGACCGACGGTCGCGAGTTCACGTGCAAGGTCCCGAATGACCCGACCCTCTGGAAGTTCGTCTACGACGTCGCCGCCACGTCCCCGGGGGGCACAGTGGCGCAGGCGTTTGAGCCCCACTCGTGGGCCGACCGCGCCATGGGCATCGCCGGGAGCTTCCTGCTTCCGTTACTGCTGATCTTCGTCTTCTGGATGCTGATGGTTAAGCAGATGCAGGCGGGCAGCGGGCAGGCGATGAGCTTCGGCCGGAGCCGTCACAAGACGCTTGGCGAGAATTTCGAGCGCGTGACGTTCGACGATGTCGCGGGGATGGTCGAGGTCAAGGAGGAGGTCCAGGAGATCGTTGACTTCCTCCGCGAGCCCGGCAAGTTCCGCGCCCTCGGCGCTAAGATCCCGCGTGGCGTTCTGCTGCTCGGGCCGCCTGGATGCGGGAAGACGCTGCTTGCTCGCGCCATCGCGGGTGAGGCGAACGTCTCGTTCTTCTACATCAGCGGATCCGACTTCGTCGAGATGTTCGTCGGAGTCGGCGCCTCGCGCGTTCGCGACCTGTTCGAGCAAGCCAAGCACAGCCTTCCGGCGATCATCTTCATCGACGAGATCGACGCAGTCGGTCGGCAGCGCGGCGCGGGTCTGGGCGGCGGTCACGATGAACGCGAGCAGACGCTCAACGCGCTGCTGGTTGAGATGGACGGCTTCGACCCGAATGCCGACGTCATTCTGCTGGCGGCGACCAACCGCCCGGATATTCTGGACCCCGCGTTGCTTCGTCCGGGGCGCTTTGACCGGCGGATCGTGGTCCACAACCCCGACGTCAGCGAACGGCTCGAGATCGCCGAACTGTACTTGAAGAGCAAGCCTCTGGAAGACGACGTCGAGGCGAACACGATCGCCAAGCGGACCGTCGGGTTCACGCCAGCGGATATTGAGAACCTCGTTAACGAGGCCGCGTTGTTGGCGGGGCGTCGCGGCAAGACCACGATCAGCATGGACGAGCTCGACGAGGCGATCGAGCGCGTGATCGCCGGGCCTCAGCGCAAGAGCCGCGTGATCGGCGACGACGAGCGCCGCGTGCTAGCCTATCACGAGGCGGGCCACGCCTTGGTCGGTAACCTCCTGCCTGATTTCGATCCCGTGTTTAAGGTCACGATCCTGCCGCGCGGCATGGCGCTAGGGTATACCATCAGCCTGCCGGAGGACGACAAGTACCTGATGAGCCGCGAGGACCTGCTGAAGCACATGTGCCGCGCGCTCGGAGGCCGGGCGGCGGAGGAGATTGCCATCGGCGATATCACCACCGGCGCGCAGGATGACCTCGAGCGCGTGTCGGACATGGCTCGGCAGATGGTGTGCGAGTACGGCATGAGCGAGGCGCTGGGGCCGGTGACGTACGGGAAGAAATCCGGCCCAGTATTCCTCGCCCGCGAATTGCACGAGGAACGCAACTACAGCGAGGACATCGCGCATAAGATCGATGACGAGGTGCGGGAACTCGTTGAGGGGTCGATCGCCCGAGCGAAATCACTGCTGGGTTCGCACCGGAAGCAGCTCGACGATCTTGTTGTCGTGCTGCTCGAGAGAGAATCTCTGGATCGCGAAGAGGTCGAGGCGGTGCTGGAGTTTGGATGCCTGCCGGCCGAAGTTGCGGCTGATGGCGCCGGCACGTGCGAGACCGACGCGCCGCCCGACGAAGAGGATGGCGCGGGCCTGGATGAAGACGCATCGCCGGGCATCCTGCCTCCGCCGATACCGGATCCGACCGCATAGAAATGTAAATCTCACGGCGCCGGCAGGATGACGGTTCCTGGCGGCGAAGATGAAACCGACGCACGACGGTGTGCGTCGGGGAGGGCTAGGCCCATTGACAGCGATTCATGATAACCTCGCGAGAGCAGATCGTGCTCTCGTCAAGCTCCGCAGCGCGCTCAGCGAAGGGCGAGTCGACGAAGCCGTCGCCATCGGCGAGGAAGCCGTGGGCGCAGCCCCCGATTATGCTCCCGCGATCGCCGGTCTTGCGTCTGCACTGAAGCGGGCCGGTCGTGATGATGAGGCGCGCGGTGTTCTTGTCGACGCCCCGTCAACCGTGTTGGGTTCGACGGGCGACCGCGTGGAAATGGCGGCATTCTGCTTGCGCGAGGGAGTGCCCGAACCGGCTATGGAGATTCTGCGCACGACGCTTGAGGCAAATAGGCGCGATGGCCGCGCGGCCGAATTGCTCGCGCGCGCTTACCTGACAGAGAATGACTTTGGGGCAGTGGTCGCCGTGTGCGAGCCGTTCCGCGCTCGCGGCCAGGCAACGCCCACGCTGCTTCGACTCCTCGCCGCGGCGCACGAGCGGCTCTCGGATCTGCGCGCTGCCGAGGAGTGCGCGCACATGTACTCGGAGGCTGCTCCGCTGGATCCGCGCGGGCACTACCACTTGGCGACGCTGGAGCACCGCCTGGGGAACGTGGGGGAGGCCATGGATCGCTATGACCTTGCCATCGAACTCGGCGGCGCGGACCAGAAGCTCGCCAACGCCGCGGCTGACGGCATCCGGGCGCTGGATGCGCTGCAATTACGTCAGGTCACCGCGATAGCCAGCCGCGACCCCGGCTTCCGCATCGCTCTCCAACGCGACCTCCCGGGCACGCTCGACGAGAACGGGTTCGTGCTGAGCGACGAAGGCATGTCCCTGCTCTCGAGCATGGATCTGAGTACCCTCACCGCGACCGATCCCGGTGCCACGCGCTACCACTGAGGCTCATCCCGGAGGCGCAGCATGCCCGAGCGGAATGAACACCTCGGCCGGCGCCGCGTGTGGTACTTGGGCCTCGGCTCAAACCTCGGAGATCGCGCGGGGTATCTCCGCGCCGCCCTCGACTCCCTCACCGCGCTGCGAGGCTCAACCGTGCTTCGCGCGTCTAGCATCTACGAGACCGATCCGTGGGGGCCGGCGGACCAGGACGCGTTCCTGAACATGGTCGCCGAGCTAGAGTCGTCGCTTCAGCCGCACGAACTGCTCGCCGAGGCGAAGCGGATCGAGCGGGAATTGGGGCGACAGGAGCGCGACCGGTGGGGACCTCGGGAGATCGATATCGACCTCCTCGTGGCGGGGGACCTCAAAACCGAATCCGATGACCTGACCGTGCCGCACCCGCTGGTGCTGGAGCGGCAGTTCGTTCTCGTCCCCCTCGCCGAGCTGGCGCCCGACTTGCGGATTGGCGAGTCTGACCGAGTCTCGGACATGGTTGTTGACGATGGTTCGGTGCGGCCGCACGGCACCGTCGCCGAGACGCGCTGACCCCGGAGGGCACGATGCCACGCACGACCTACACCTACGATGTCCGCGATGCGACCGGCAACTCCGTGACTGGGCAGATGGAGGCCGAGACGCCACAGGTTGTTGCCCAGCAACTCCGCGACCAAGGCTATACGGTCGTGCGCGTGAACGAGGAAGCTACGGCCGGCCCGTCGACCGGGCGGACGCGCATCGCCGGTCGCGTCAGTCACGCCGAGCGAGCGGTCTTCTACCGCAAGCTAGCCACCCTCATCGGAGCGGGGCTTACGGTGATCCAGGCCCTGCACGCGCTCGAAGAGAACATCACGAACGTCCCCCTTCGACGCGCCGTTCGCACCATGCTGCCGGGCATCGAGCGCGGCCAGCGGATGAGCGAAAACATGCGGCGCATCCCCGATGTCTTCTCGCCGCTGGCGGTAGCGATCGTTACGGCGGGCGAGGAGAGCGGGCGTCTCGAGGGCATGCTCGGGGTCCTGGCGGATTATGCGGAGCGGGAGCTGGAGCTGCATCGGATGCTGAAGCGGGAGACGTTCTACCCGAAGGTCCTGCTGGTGGCGATCCTCCTCATCGTTCCGGGCGGGTTGCTGATCGCGAACGCGTTGGCTCCGGGGTTGTTTGGCTTCAGCGCGTTGGTTCCCATCGGTATTCTGGCTGGCCTGCTAGGGCTCTGCGCCCTCGGCTACTACCTCCTGAAATCGTACCAGGGCAGCGAGACGGGGCGTCTGGCAATCGACCGCGTGAAGTTATCCTTGCCGATATTCGGTGGGTTGACCCAGCGGATCGCCATGTCTCGATTCTGCCGCGCTCTGGCATCGCTTTACTCGGCCGGGTTGCCGCTGCCCACGGCTTTGCAGTATTCTGCCGATGCATGTGGCAATGCTGCGTTGCGGCGCCTGCTCATGGCGGCTGTTCGGCCGATAGAGAAGGGCGCGAAGCTTAGTGATGTATTGGGCCAGCATCGCCTGGTACCGAACCTGGTGCTGTCGATGCTACGGACCGGAGAGCAGACGGGGAACATCGACCTGACGCTGACCAAGGTCGCCGACTATTACGACGACGAAACCGAGACTAAGGTCCACCAGTTGGGTAAGGTCGTTACGCCCATCGCGATATTGATCGCTGCGATCTTTGTGGTACTCATCGTGGCGAGCTTCTTCCTGGACTACCTGAGCGGGATAGACGAGTTGGTTAGATAGGGCGCTGCACGAGGGAGCCAGATGAAGGAAGACTTCGATCCTTTCCGGGTGCTGGGTATCCCGGTTGGCTCCGATGAAGAGGCGATCAGGCGCCGGTATCGCCAGCTCGTGCGCAAGCATCACCCCGACGTCAGCAGCGATCCCGAGAAGGCCCACGAGCGGTTCGTGCGGATCCAGCGCGCGTACGAGGTGCTGACGGATCCTGATGAGCGAGCCGTCTGGGAGCGGCGCGCCGAGCCATGGAATGTTGAGGCGGATGAGGTCTCGGTTGGCGGCCCGGCGACGCAGTTCGACGAACTGATCGCCGACGGTCGGCGCCTCATGCGACAGGGAAACTACCGCGAGGCGCGGACGTTGGTTGCTCGGGCGATTGAGTTGAACCCCTTCGACGCGGGCGCGTATCGGTTGCTCGGAGACATCTACAAAGCCGCCGGCGACATGCAGATGTGTCTGGACCTGTATCGCGAGGCCGAGCATCTCGACGGGCGACGCGCGGCGCACCGCGAGCATCCCGATCAGCCAACCCGCAAGGGGCCGGCAATTGCGCCAGAGCCTGCTGGGATCCGACTGCCGGTTCTCGGTGTCGGCGTTGTGGGGGTCGTAGTCGCGTGGTCGCTGATGGTCGGCACGAGTTACGACGCCAACCCGTGGTCGTTCTCCGCGTGGGGTGTGGCGGGAGCGTTCTTGGCCGCGCTAGCGGGAGTGGGGTCGGGGTTGGTTGAGTCCATCGACGAGCTGTTTGGGCTGGCGGGGGACTGCCCGAGCGGTCAGGGCAGCGTGCCAGGCGAGCTGCAGCTCATCGTGTTGAGCGTGGTGTCGCCAGTCCTTGGATTCGCGTACTTCGTCGTGTCGTCGATCATCACCGAGAGTCTCTGCAAGGGCATGCTGAAGGTGTATGCCATCACGTTCGCAGGGGCGTTTCTGGCCCGACAAGCCACGGGCGAAGCCGTGCTGTTCATGTTCGCCGCGTCGAGCATCTGCTTCGTCTCAGCCTTGGCGGGGTGGATCGCCGGCAGCTTCTTCACGCCGCGCGAATGGTGGCGAGGATGAACCACCCGGAGGGACCGTAGAATGCAGGTTGCGCGGACGATCTCCGATGTCAGGGCCGCTGTCGAAGCGGCAAGGGCGACGGGCCAGACAGTGGGCTGCGTCCCGACCATGGGGGCGCTCCACGAAGGGCATCTCTCACTCGTCCGCCGGGCAGGCGGAGAATGTGATTACGTCATCGTGACCATCTTCGTGAACCCCACGCAGTTCGCGCCGGGTGAGGACCTGGAGAGCTACCCCAAACCGGAGACGACGGATCTCGAACTGGCCGAGCGCGAGGGTGTCGATCTCGCGTTCATCCCGACGCCGGACGACATGTATCCCGAGGGCGCGCGGACAACGGTCCACGTCGCCGATCTTACCGACGGCATGTGCGGGCCTCACCGGCCGGGGCACTTCGACGGTGTCGCCACAGTGGTCGCGAAGCTGCTCAACATCACCACGCCGACGCGCGCGTACTTCGGCGAGAAAGACTACCAGCAGCTCCAGGTGATTCGTCGACTAGCGCGGGATTTGGACATGCCGGTCGAGATCATCGGGTGCTCAACAGTGCGAGAGCCGGACGGGCTGGCGATGAGTTCGCGAAACGCGTATCTGTCGGCCGAGGACCGGGAGATCGCGCCGAAACTCAACGCAGCGCTGCGGATTGGGGCCGAAGTGATTGCTCGCGGAGGGACGGCTTCAGAGGCCGAATCGGCTGCCGTCGCCGCGCTTGCGAGCGAACCTCGTTTTCTGATACAATACATCGAAGCGCGCCGTCCTGATACGCTGCGCAGAGACGAGATTCCCGGGCCGCCGATGGTCATTGCCGCCGCTGCTTACCTGGGAGAGACGCGCCTGATTGACAACGTCGTAGTCGATGGAGAACACGCGTGATGATGCGTTTTATGGCGAAATCCAAGGTGCATGGGCTGCGGATCACTGACACGGTGTTGCGCTACTCGGGGAGTCTCACGCTCGATGCGGATCTGATGGCCGCGGCTGATATGGTGCCCGGCGAGCGCGTCCAGATCGTGAATATTAACAACGGCAGCCGCGTTGAGACGTATCTGATTGAGGGAGATGCTGGCTCGGGCGTTTGCGCGCTCAACGGGCCGGCAGCACGCTCGGGCGAGATTGGCGACCCGGTCCACGTGATATCGTACTGCATGATGGACGCCGATGAAGACACGTCCGACATGCCGATGTCCGTCCACGTAGACGAAAACAACCGGCCCGTCGCCTGATCCGCGGGCCGAATCACCCTCTGGATGGGATCGAAGATGGCAGCGCCCGTCTGGCTACA